>JBILFA010000082.1:0-16118 GCA_044351795.1 Bdellovibrionota bacterium
TCTCAGCACCGTTCTGCCAGAGCGTAGATCGCGGTGCCGCAATTGACCAACTGAGGGGTCTGTTCGTCGAACAGCTCAACCAACTTCGCCGCATCATGGCTCGGCGAAACTTCAATCAAACGGGCAACACCAGCCGTGAAGATCCGCTCGTGTTGGAAGCTCGACGTGTCAAGGCTCAGGGTGATGCTCAACTGAGCGAGGTCCCGCGGGTCGCAACCGAGTGTGAGTAAAGAGCAAGCCTCCGGTCAGCGCTCTGCGCTACCGGAGGTTTCTTTGTTGTCTAGCACCTTTCTGAGACCACACGCGCCCGGCCGCACTAGAGGAGGGCAGCAGCTGTAATTATGATAATAAGGATTGTGGCTATCACCGCCCCCGCTTGATGCCGATTGTGGAGTCGTCTCTTTACTGTCCTGTTGGCTCTTAGCCGAAGCTGGATCTGTTGACGACGTCCTTCGTTGTGCTCGATGCATACATCGCACAGTCGAAAGGTTGTGCCCGCAAACGAGCCGCATTGATAGCAGCCTGGATCCTCTCGTACATCACTCATGGCGCACTCACACACCCTTACTGCTGTACTCGGCTTGTGCCTTCGATTGCTCAAGAGTCGGGTGACGAATATTTTTGAGGGTCTTCGCAGAAATGAGAGGGTGGTAGCGCGCAGTGAGAGCCTCTAACTCTTTGTTCTCACGCTGGTGCCCCGCTAGCACCAGGGTTACCCATTCGAATCCGGGAAGACCCTATTTTCATTGCGCTATCCGGGAACACGGAGGGTGCGTGTTCGCGAGCGGGGTAGGGCCGGTCATGGGAGAGGTTAGGCAATCGAGTTGAAAATGAGTCAAAATAGGAGTTACGTAATGAAGAAGGTAGGTGAGGGGGTATGGTGTGTCGAAGGAATGTTGGTGAACTCGTACATACTCGAGACTGGTCCAAATACCTGTGTCCTCGTTGACTGCGGTTTTCCCGGATGGGGGGCGAAGATTCGGGATGAGTTGCAGCAGATTCAAGCGGGAGAGTGCATTCCGACCGCGATAGTGCTGACGCACGGGCATATAGATCACATCGGCGCTGCTCGAGAGTTAGCAGAGGATTATAATATTCCGATATTCGCCCACTATCTCGAACTCCCCTACCTCGATGGGCGCTCGGCGTATCCACCCCCGGATCCGACAGTCGGCGGCTTTCACGCCATGGTAAGTCGTTTTCTTTCCCATGGGCCGAGTCAGTTGGGTAATCATCTAACGATGCTCCCGAGCAGCGATACGCAGGGAGAAGGGGAGCTTCCAGAGATCCTTCCACAATGGCGCTGGCTCTTTACTCCGGGACATTCCCCGGGCCACATCGCACTCTATCGTCAAAGTGATCGCACTCTACTTGCCGGAGATGCGCTCGAAACGACAAGTATGGATTCATGGATCGAGAGCCTCTTGAAGCCGCATCATCTTTGGCGTGGAGGAACGCCGTTCACCTGCGATTGGGAAGCCGCCCACGGATCCGTTCGTTTGTTGGCACGACTGCAGCCGCATGCGATCTGTTGCGGACACGGAAGTCCGATCGTTGATGCCCATGTGGCGCAAGAGCTCGGGTGCTTAGCCGAGAACTTTCCGATTCCGCGCAAGGGGCGGTATAGCAGGACCCCTGCGCATACGGGAGCAGATGGTGTGATTAATTTACCCGAGCAGCCGTTTGATTACTTGCCGCTTGCGCTCGTTGGATTCGGGTTAGGTGCACTCGGTTTGATGTCCTCCTCGGAGGCTCATGGGGAGTCCGGGGCTCATACCCATATGAACCCCGGAGATCGGCTCATGTTTCGAGCTGTGGCGGGCCTGCGAGGGTCTGAATACTCCCCCCTTCTCACAGACACAGAGGAGGATTATTCGTCAACGACGGCGCACCCTCGACGGCACTTTGAAGGTGAGCACCGGTGCTGACAGACCCGAGACTGAAGCAGTGACGGTCGATCTTCCACTCGAGGGAAGTCGCACTTTCAGGACATTCGAAAAGACAAACTCTCCAAGCCCCAAGCCCGCTGCTTGCACCGGAAGAAGCGCCAAGGAGTACGGTGTCGTTTTGCGCCGCGCCTTTAGTTTGATTGCGGCCATCCTATTTATTGACATCGCATGCTATCCCGAAGGAGGCGACTACTCAAAAGATTTTCAGCTCCGAGTACGAGCCGTCTGACCATGCTGATTTCAAGCCAGCGGGGTGACCCTTCCAAATGCTTCGGCTCCGGCCTCTTAGAATAACTCGAGCTGCTCTCTGGGCTATCCTGAGTTCGTCCTCTCGCGGCAGCAGGGGTGGTCCAACACCCGCTCATCGTGTCATCTCGAGCGGCAAGTATATGAAATAATGCAACCATTTCTTTTGTTTGGTCTTGGTGACCATAGACCGACGGCGCCTAAAATGTGCGGGCTTAAGGTGTTGCCGTATGCTGCCGGTCGGTTCACAGTAACGGCATGAATTTCGCTTTCTTTATATCTCCCCACGGTTTTGGTCACGCCGCCCGGGCGTGCGCGGTCATGAGTGCGATAGCACGACGTTATCCGAGCGCTCACTTTGATATCTTCACTCGCGTACCGGTGTGGTTTTTTCAACAATCCTTCGATGCTCAGGTTCATTTTGAGTACCATGAGCTGCTGACCGATGTGGGCTTCGTACAAGCGAGCTCGATGGTCGAGAACTATGGAGCAACTATCGATGCTTTAGAGCGCTTGTACCCCCTGGCTCCTGAGCTTGTATCTGATATCGGCACAATCCTCCGAGAGCGTTCGATTCGATTGGTGCTGTGCGACATCTCGGTGCTCGGGATCGAAGCGGCTCGAGCGGTTGGAATACCGTCAGTGCTCGTTGAAAACTTCACATGGGATTGGATCTACGAGGAATACGTGAACGTTGAGCCGCGGTTCTCCCGGTTCGTTCAGTATCTAGGACCCTTATACGGACGAGCATCCTTGCGGGTGCAGGCAGAGCCGGTATGTCAGCGATTCGACGATCTTCCGGCTGTTGCTCCGATTGCACGACTGCGTCGCGCGAAAGAGGGGGCTGTTCGAGAAGCGCTCAACATCGACAAAGATGCGCCGATGGTTCTGTGTACGATGGGGGGTATTCCCGGGAGCTTCTCGTTTGTTCCGGCATTGGCTGCCCGGAAAGATGTCTTTTTCGTCTTGGCAGGCTGCGAAGTTTTTGATGGTCTACCCAACAATGTGAGAGCGATTTCGCATCGCTCCAATTTCTATCATCCCGATCTCGTGGCGGCGGCAGATGCGGTGGTTGGGAAGGTTGGATACAGTACGGTGGCCGAGGCCTACTATGGACGGACGCAGTTTCTCTACATACCGCGCCCGCTCTTTGCTGAGTCAGCGGTGATGGAGCGTTTCGTAGCAAGCGAACTACGCGGCCGCTCAATAGAGGCAGGGAGCTTCGATGACGGCTCCTGGGTGGAGCTTATTCCGAGTATCTTGGAGCGCCCAGCCCCGTTGTCGCTTGTAGGTGATGAGGGGGTCGGTCGGCTGCTGGAGCTCCTCGCGGACGTACTTACCTGAGAAAGCAGGATTCGCTCGCCAATCTAGCCTGAGGAATCAGCAAGTTGGCGTGTGTTTGTCTCGTGGTGGAGTAAGGCCCGGAAAGCCGGTACACTAAGGGAGAGTTTGAATTTGATGGCTACCCAGCGCCCCGTCTGGAGCTGTAGGCTGGTGCCAACCAGCGAGAGCCGTTGAGAGATACACATCAGGAGTCTGATATCCGCTATGCGTGCTTTTTTTATCGCCTTGATTCTCTCTAGTGCATGTTTCGTCACCACCGGCGTACGGCCGGTCAGTGCTCAATCAGATAGCGAGCGCGCATGGGTAAGTGCGATCAAGCAGAAGATCGTCGAGCACGTTTGCCAGGATGGTGGAAAGTGGGTTGAGTGTTACGATCAACGCGCTTCGGATTGTCCGAGAATTGTACGTGAGTTCGCCTATCCGTGCATCGACAAGGCATCCAAAGGAGCTCCCGAGCAAATAAGTATGGCGACAGCTGCCGATCTCTCCAAGTCGATGGTCGAGTGCTTCAACAAGACCTTTCAGACCAATTACGGCGCGTGGCAGAAGAACTCACCGGAGTGCCTACAGCCTCCCAGACATCTTCAGTAACTCAACGCTGCCCTCTAACGACTCCGCGTTAATTAACCAAAAAGCTTGTACTACCGAGCACGCTTAGTGAGGAGAAGGGCATACAGCACTTGCAGTATAAGGATGGCGAGCCTCCGTAAGCCCCCCCTTTTCAGACCGCATTCGCGCCACGGAATTATTCCGAACGGCCAAGCCCCAACCTCATCGAAGCCGGGTAGAAGGGCGCGCTTTATCCAGTGGGACCGTTGAAACCCCTTTACTTGTGGGCACAAATGATGCGCCCTCTTATACCTTGACCAGCTGTCCGATACTTAGCCCTCGGGTCCGCATGACGGACATCACTGCAGAGCGAAGTCGGTGCAAATTCCCCATATTTGAGGATTTCGAAGCAAAGTAAGCTCAAAGAGAAGACGTTGAGTTCCACTCCGTTGTATCAGCGACCTGAGATCGCAGTTCACGAAACTGCCCAAGATGTGGATCGAGTATCGGAAAGGGGCTTCTATATGAAGAGAGCTAAATACAGACAGATGAAGATACGGGCGGCTACATTTTCACGAAAAATGAGGCGCGGCATTGGAGATCTCGCCTCTCGCACGTTACCGGAAAAGATTACGGCGGCGTACAACGTGCTCGAGCCGCTGCCCACAGCTATGATTATCACAGACACTTTCGGCTCATGTGTTTTCGCCAACGCGAGGGCTCTCGATATGGTTGGGTACGACGAAGACACTATGCTCGGAGTAGGGTGGCTGCAGTTCATTCACGAGGAGGACAGGCCGACCTTCGTCACCGGGTGGTCGCGCGCTCTCTCGGCTTCCACCGAATACATAACTCGGATGCGAGTGGTAGACGCGGATTCGACGATCACATGGGTCTCGATGCGCGCGCGTCCGCTTCTGGGAGACGACGGAGAGATTGTAGGGCAGGTTGGGATCCTCGAACCGGAGATGGCGCCATCGGTGGCCTCCGCTCAGATTGCGGCGAGTCGCGCCCAGGTCGATGCCGATCTGGAGGCCGAGTTGCAGGAGCAGCGCCGAAAACTGGTCGAGGCCGAGCGTTCATTGCGCAGCGAGTGTGAGATACTGGCTCGCATCAAGGATGATTTTTTATGCACGGTATCGCACGAACTTCGCACACCATTGCATGCGATCCTCGGTTGGTCGCAATTACTGAGTAAGCGACAGGGTGGAGATGCGACGGTGGATCGTTCGATTGAAGTGATACAGCGAAACGGGCACGCGCTTGCGAGGCTCTTGGAAGATATGCTCGATATGAAGGGGGTACTGAGTGGCGCGACGCAGCTAGCCGTTGAGGAGCTTGATCTCAGTAATCTCGTGCAAAATGTGATCGCAGCACTCTCTTACGCGGCGAAAGCCAAGGGGGTGTCTGTTTCGTATTCGGTCAAGGGAAGGAGTGAGCTTATTCAGGGAGATGAAATGCGTCTGAAGAAGATCCTCTGGAACCTGCTCTCGAACGGTGTGAAGTTCACGCCGTCGGGAGGCGCTGTGCGGGTGGATGTCCTGCTCGACGATACGGAGGCTCGCATAGTGGTTTCAGATACGGGATGCGGTATATCAGCTGATTTTTTTCCGCATCTGTTCGAGCCGTTTCGGCAGGGTGATGGTTCTACCACACGGACACATGGCGGGATCGGCATTGGACTCTCCCTGGCGCGACATCTGGTGGAGCTGCACGGTGGGAAACTTCTTGCCCAGAGTGATGGAGTTGCTAAGGGTGCCACCTTCACCGTAATCATCCCACGCGATAGCGCACGAACCCTACCAACCCCGTGTAGTCACATGGGTCCTCTTCGAGCTGTAGAGGACTGTAACCACACGCTCTCTAGGAGTAGGTGATCGAGGGATGCCCACTTGTTCGTGACATCCCCCGATCGGGCTTACCATCGTTCCTCATGTATGTGTATCGGGTGGTTTACAACCCCGGTCGGGTCTCCTCTCCACGCCCCCATGGTCGACCGCTTTCCGACATCTGACGCAATTGGCGATTGACCGAGGAGATGGAAGTCGGCGAGAGATGGCTCCATATCTTGTCCGCAGTAGCTCGCTCCTCACGTTGGATAGCCTGTGCAAGCGCAGCGGTTTGGTGATCTCCAACAGTTTCGCAGCAGGTCTTTAGAGCCTCGTACATCGCGCACTCACTGTGTTCGACGGCATAGGCGATGATGAGGTTTTGGGTGTTTTTGTCCTCTTCTTGCTGTCCAAGCTGTGCCCCTTTGGGGGCCATGCCAAAGATGTGAGCCCACATACTTTTCATGCTGGAGGGAGATCCTCCAAGCGCCTCGAGTCTAGCCGTGAGACGCTCATACTGACTGCGTGTCTCATCAGCGTGTTGAGCGAAGAGTTGTTGTACGTTTGGATCGTCACCCTCCTCCGCCATTGAGCGCAATTGGCTCTCGAAGGATTTTTCCGCGGCGATGGCGTCCTGAAGATAGCGTTGTATGAGTTCGGTGGATGAAGATATGGCCATAATACTCTCCTAATGCGAAGCAGTGCGATTGTGTGCTTCGAAAAATACGCATGAACTATGCCTAGCGGCTCATGTCCGTTGGTATGAGAGCGATCATCGCAGTTCTGATACTTACGAGCGCTTCTTTATCTCGAACGAGAGGTTTTTAGCCGGGCTCTGTTCGACGTCGAAACGACGCTTGTCGTACCATTCGACCATTTGAATGCTCGAATGGCGGGAGAACTCCTGAACCTCGCGGTGTGGAACGCCGTCAGCGAGGAGCTTGGTGATAGCTGTGGCGCGAGCAGAGTGGGGCGTCGCGTATTCACCGGCCCCAGCAGCGAGGCACGACTGCTTAAAGAGGAGATAGACGCCGGTATCTGACATAGGTCGCGTCGTGGCGGTCTTACCTGCTTGGCCCGTAAAGCTCACGAAGAGGTGGTCTGCATCACCGGAACCGGCCGCTTTGCGCTCATTGATGTACTCCCACAGGAGATCGGCTGCCCAGTTGGGGAGCGCCTGTTGGGCGTCCTTCTTGGCCTTCGTGTAGCGCAGGTAGAGAAACGTGGTACCGGAGCTGGTGCGGCGTACGTCACCGACCCTGAGCGCAACAACCTCACTGCGACGTAATCCACCTCCAAAGAGGATAGCGAGTAGCGCGCGATCGCGCCGACCCTTTGGAGTGCTCGGATCGGGAATCGATACGATCTCCATGACCCGATCGAATTCCACCATCTGAGTAGGGCGCTTGCGTCCCGCGTCTTTCGGTGGCGGTGGAACTTTATCGACCTCGAAGGGGTTCTCGGCGATCCCGAAGTTGCTTGCCAGGAGCATGCGATAGATGCGTCTGAGGGCAGCGAACTTCTTGTGAATGGTCGCATTGGAGAGTGTCGCGTCGAGGCCGTCTTTCTTCCGGCCTTTTCCACCGGCTCGCTCGATCAAGATTCCACGTTCTGCTGAAGGCGCGCCCGTGCCGTGTGCAAAGCGTGGTTTCTCACCGGGCTGAGTCTCCAGATATTTGCGATAGGCGATAGCGTGCAGATCGGTCGCTGAGAGGATGCGCTCCGCGGACTGTGTGGTGCCGGGCTCCGCGCCCAGAAATCGGCACCACTCCGCGAGGATGCCGGAGTAGGTCACCCGTGTGGCAGGGGATTTCAGCGAGAGAAACGCTGATATGCGCAGCCACACGCGCTCGGGTGTTGAGCTCGGGGCACGGCGGATTATTTCGGTCATACCGATATGGTACGGCGTGGCAGGGGTTTCGCATAGGGGCATTCTACGTGGCAAGCGTACCGCGCTGTCTTAATGGTGCTGGAAATGGGGCTTTTAGACATGCTGTAGCTCGTACAGGGACCAAGCTTACGTAGGCCGGCGCATCGCTGAGCCTCCCACCGGATCACCCTACTTTTCAAAAGAAGGTAGAGTAGGGTGTATGGATGAAACCGCCCCTAAGGAGTCAAGAACAAGGTCTAATCACGTGCGGTCTTGATTAGCAGACAACATCCTGTTACCAATCTGGAGAGAGGTAGCTTTATGAACCACTTTGCAACACAAGATGAAATGGCGAAGTTAGCCCGCCATCCCGAGGCCCAGCTGGTCCAAGGGGAGTCCGGTCTCTCATACCTCACCGTACCAGAGAATCTAATTAACCCTGAGGCAGAGAAGCACCACTGTCCTATCAACGATAGGCTGAAATTCCGTAGTGTCCTCGTGGCGCCGGTGTCAGAAAACGGGATTACCTACAACCCGCCCTACGACGAGTAGAAGAGAATTTCACGCGTCAAGATCCGGGATAGTCCGCGCTGACGGATAGTCACATCAGTTCGTCCCTCGGTAATCGTTGATTTTCGGAAGGAGCTCCGTGATAAAGCTCGAAAATTGAGGAAAGGTTCTCGAAGAGGTCTCAGGAAAACCCATTCAATCAGCTTGTCGTGGGTTGATGCAGATCGGAGCCGTATACAGTAGACTCAGCCCCATATGGTCCCTCGTAGCTCGCAGCGTTTGGCAAAAGAAGAGACGGATGTCGTCACACGTGCGCAATGTGGAGATAGGGACGCCTTTCGAGAGCTGGTCGAGGCCCATGAGCAGCAGGTGTTCGGATCTATAGTGCGACTGACCGGAGATCGAGAGATCTCCCGCGATCTGGCGCAGGAGACCTTCATACGAGCGTTCCGCAGTCTCCGGCAGTTCTCGGGCAGGGCGCAATTTTCAACGTGGCTTACTACGATAGCTGCAAACGTCACGAAATCATTTTGGGCATCTCGCGCTTTCACAGAACGCGCTCACTCGGTTCCTCTCGAGCCTGCTCGACATGGCGCCGGTGCTATTGATCGTTCTCATGAAACTCTAGAGGTAGAGCGCCGTCTATCGGCTCTCAGAGAGGCGATTCGGCTCCTCTCTCCTCAGCACCGAGAAGTGGTGGTTCTGTGCTGGTTGGAGCAGCGGAGCTATGGAGAGGTCGCGGAGGTGCTCGGTATTCCGTACGGAACAGTGTGTTCGAGGCTGCATGCAGCGCTCAAGGCGTTACGCACTACCATACAACGTATCGAGGGGGCTGAATGAGCGAGCACAAAGTAACAGCTGAGGAGATGGTCGCCCTCGTGCATGGGCGGCTCTCGGCCGAGGAGGCCGGCAGGGTACAGGCGCTCGTGCAGGCGGATGTAGATCTTCGACACGAGTTCGAGGAACTGCGGGCAGTGGCTCGTTTCCTGGATGAAATGATGTTGTTGCCCGTTGAACCTATGCCCTCTCTGGCAGATGAGGTCACGGAAGAGGTTGCGGTAGCACGCCCATCGCGAAAGTTGTATGGCTTCACGGCCGTTACGGCCGTGTGTAGTGCTCTGGTAATGGGGCTTTTTCTTTGGAAGGATACCGGCCCTACGGAAGTCGTTCGAGCTCCTTCTTATGGAGGTTGCGCCGGCCCGGGGACATGTTACAACGACCTGAAAATTGCGAATTCAGTTGATAGTATTATGTCCTACCTCGAGGGGAGCTTCGGAGCGCTGGGGATGGCTCTGTTCGGAAGTGTGGCGATCGTTTCGCTGGCACTCGGTGCCGTCAAAAGAAGCCGGCGCGCCACGATTGTAGGGCTTACGTTCCTCATGTTGGCTGTGGCTTGCTTCCTTCTTAGGATGGCAATAACGACTTTCTTCAATGACGTGGGCCTACGCCAGTGAAGTGGCATCAGGTGGTAAAGAGCTGTTTTCGTCGAGAGCCGAAGGCCTTTCGGAGTTGGAGGGAGATCGTCGAATATGCTTTTAGAACGAGGACGGACGGTGGAGACGCCGTCCGTCGATTTGAAGAATCAATCTACTCATCCCGTGGCTGGGTGTGGTACATGCGCTAGGGAGGAGGGGTAAAACCCCGCTGTCACGTGGTTTCCCCTCGTCTCTCCAAGGTCTAAACAGTGGAGCTAACTCGACAGATGCTTACCGAGATCCTCAAAACGGTTTCCTACTGCCTCGTTATCATGAATACAGTCCCTCGATTCGCAGTTGCCGATATTCCTCCCGGCCCGCAGAGCGAGCAGATGCAGGCCGTCACGCGTGCGCAGCTCGATCTTGGGGTGCGGCTCAGCCGGCACACAGCGGCGAGGGCAATAGAGTGCTCTCGCCATACAGTCTTCACGCCGCGCTGTCGCTTGCCCGCATGGGAGCGAAGGGAGACACGGCTGCCGAGCTCGATAAGGTTCTCTTCCCGGCTGGATACTCGTTCAGGGTGCTTCAAGGGTACGCTGGTCTCAATCGAGCCATCGCGGTGGAGAAGGAAGGGGTCAAGGCATCTCTAGCAAACTCCATCTGGATTCAGCAGCAGGCGAACTTTCGTGACGAGTATGTGAATGACACTGGTAGCTTTTTCGATACTCAGCCGCACAAGATGGATGTTTCCAAGCCGGAAGAAACTCGTTCGACGATCAACACATGGGTGGCCGAGCGTACGGCCCAGCGCATCCCGGAACTTATTCCTCCAGGATTCGTCACACCGGATCTGATTTCGGTACTTGTGAATGCGCTGTACTTCAAGGGGTCGTGGAGCGACCCGTTTTCGGAAAGGGCCACGACATCCGGCCCGTTCTGGATATCGGGCTCGAAGAGTATCGATGTCCCGATGATGAACGCAACTCGCACGATCCCGTACTTCGAAGACGAGAATTGGCAGGGAGTATCGCTACCGTATGTTGGAGGCACGTTCGAGTATCTGGTTTTGATGCCGAAGAGGAAGCTTCTGTCCGCAGAGGTAGCGCGACAATTGGAATCGTCCGAGGTTGTGAGTGCGATTGAGAAGCTGAAACCGGAACGTGTACAGCTCTCCATGCCACGGCACGAACTCCGCTATAAACGTGAAGTCACCGACGATCTGCGCCGGCTCGGGCTCTCCACAGCGCTCTCCGGAGATGCTGATTTCTCAGGTATCACCGATGTGCCCGTAAAAATCAGTGCAGTGCTGCACGAGTCATTCGTCAAGGTGGACGAGAAGGGAACCGAAGCTGCTGCTGCCACCGCAGTGATGATGACACGCAGCGCGATGTTCGTCGGCGAGCCCAAGATCATGACGGTCGACAGGCCGTTTGTGTTCGTGCTCATGCATCGCGAGAGTCGAGCGCCGCTCTTCTTGGGTATCATCGGAGACCCTCGTTCCTGAGGAAGCGGTGTTTGAGTTCGTCACCCGGGGCGGTCTAAGCTGTAAGGTGTATCCATGAGGTGACGACCTTCAGCCAGGAGACGCGACTATCGGGGAGGGGCATAGTCGCTTTGACGCGTGAAGCGCGCGACAAGGTTCGAGTCGAGCAGGGGGCTCAATTACTGTCCGAACAGTTTCATTTCTCAAAAATTAAATAAAAAGTTGTAATAAGAGGTATCATTCAAAGGATGCCATTTTAGGGGAATTGCTATTATGAAAAAGCTATTACTACTGTTAATGACAATTTCATCTGCCGCTGCGATTTTTCTCCCCACAGTCGGAGAAGCTGGGCCACGACGTCCAGCGAACCCGCGCGGCGTGGCTGACCCACGCGGAGCAGCGGATCCACGTGGAAGAGCGGATCCGCGTGGGGTTGCTGATCCACGTGGAAGAGCCGATCCCCGTGGGGTTGCAGATCCACGCGGTGCCGCTGATCCTAGAGGTTATAACCAGTCACGAAATGATGCCCTTGAAGATTCCGGCGGTGCTGTCGGGGCGCGTGCGGATGCTCGTGAAAACGCGCACAGTGCTCGTGTTAACAGGGCACAGGGCGCGTCCGATCAGCTAGAGGACGCCAGTGGCGTAGTCGGTGCAAGGGCCGATCGCCGAGAGAATCGACGGAGCGCGGCGCAGCGGTGACGATTACAATTGCCGAGATTAGGCATCTTCCTGTGAATAGGTTCGTCAGAGCGCACTGAGGAACGTGTCGACCGCCTCAGGAGAGGTAGCCCAGGATGTCACCAAACGTATTACGGACTGCCCTTCTGACCTCTTCTCCCAGGTGTAAAAGCCAAAGCGCTTCTGTAGCAATGGCTAGGAAAAGCGATTGTCTTTTCGTAAGTAGTTGGTCTGCCGTGTACATCTGAATGATTAGTTCGCGGAAGCGCCTTGATTGGGTTTGATGAGGTTTGAGATGTGTATTTTCGGTCTGCGGTGCCAGTTTTAAGGGGTCGAGTTGAACGGAAAGGAGAGAGCTAAGTTACGAAAAGTAGCAGTTTAGGTAGATGTGCGTCATTCCGTCATCAAGGAAGCGGGGGTTCAGAGGTCATCAGAGAATGGTTCGCAAGCGTCGTATGCGGGTAGTTCATCGAGTGCTTCAGTAGTGCATATGAACTTAGGTATTGGGGGTGGAGCCTGAAAGTCTGGGATGCCTTGAGCTTTCATGATGTCCTTAATTGAGTGCTCGTCCTGAATGAAAGCGACAATAGTCATCTGAGCTTTACATTTGGGACACTCCAGCGATTAGCCATCTTGATGCCCTCCTTTCAACGGCACTACCCCCGGTACAGAGAGAAAAATTGATCTTACTATCCTTTGGCCGGACTTGAGATTGACCTTCCTGGTGGGGGACCTTCGCCGTGCGGCTCGTCGGCGTTCTACCAGCTGGCGACGTGCCATCTGCTAAGCAGTAGTTTGGAGACCTCTCGCGGGCGGACAACGCTCGATAAAGACTGCACCCGCTACAGTTTTACGTTTCGGCTGTCTACCGAATAACCTCACTCGATTGAAGGCCCAAGGTTATCAAAACTCATAGGGTGGAAGGAGCTCTGCGGTATGCGCCGTACAGGACGGTAGCTGTGCTGCTGGGCAATCCGGCGGCGCGGGGGAGGTCATCACAATTCTCACCGATCCGACCGCGTTCTTCTAATCTCGAGGCACGTCCTCGAAACTGTCGTGGTGTCGAAGTTTCAAGGGCGAGACCCCAGTACCTTGCACACTCTGGGCAGGAGTTCGTCAAACAGGGTAATCTTCTCGTCCTCAGCATGGTCGCAGTATTCGGCAAAACTCACTACACGTTGCGGTACCCTTGTTCGCCTAGCCTAATCCGTCTGTTTTGGAAGTACCCAGTACCAAGGAAGGAGCTATAACGCCATATCGATCGTTTCGACCACATCTAACGCTAATAACTTTTTATCTGCGGTTAAAAGTTTTAGGCCATGTTGACGCGCGGTTGCTACCAAAATTCGATCGGCTGGATCGGCATGCATGGCGATACTGGTGTCATAGGAGCTTACGCTAGTCTGATGGTCTAAAGGGATCGAATACAGGTCTAGATTTTCTATACTTTTGTCAACCCAGGTTAAGATTGGCACCTTAAAGGAGAGCCGACCTCGATAATGTAACTGGGCAATCTCTAGAGTAGATACCGTTGAAATAAAAATCTTGCTTCCTTGATCAAGTAGTATGGCTCTGGTCTGCTCGCCAATCCTCGAAGGATCTTCTTCTGCAAAGATCCATACGTGCGTATCGAGGAGGATCTTCACGAGGATAGCGCCTCCCAATCAGAAGCAAGATCCGAATCGATAATATCGCCCAAGATTTTGACCTTTCCAGACTGTGCTCCAAGTCGGCGTTTCTTCTCTTCGGTAGAATACGGATAGATAACTGCTATTGGCTCGCCTCGTGATGTTACGATGAAGGGTTTTGCTCCTCGCCTACGGAGCTTATTAAGTAGTCCGATACAACCTGCTTTGAATTCTGAGATCTTAATTGAATGCATATTAAAATGGTAACATAACCTAGTCTGATGGTCAACTTAGATATGATTGTTTGTGGTAGTGCTATCGAGCTATATGCCAGGAAATACTGGTAAAATCGTGTTCACTATATCGACCTGTCAAAAGTCGTCGGCGGAATTTGGAGATAGGCGAGACGATTAGAATCCGACACGGATAGGCAGTTAGAAGCGGCATTGATAGACGGACGCGGGTTTGTAGAAGAGTTAAGCAAGGAACGGGAGAGGTGGGCGCTGGTAGGTTAGGTGGTTTTATCGTGAGCGGTCGGTCTTTTGCTGCTAACAGCCACACCTAAAGACACCCGGAGCGGCTCCGCTGCGCAAAAAAGCCTGCGATGAGATAGACAGCTCCTGTTCCGTCAGCAAGGAAGCGGTTTTTAGAAGTCATCAGGCGCTGGTTCAAAAGAGTCGTAGCAGGGCAGTTCATCGATAGCCTCTGTGGTGTCGATGAACTTCGGGATTGGAGACAGTTGGGGCACTTTCACCTTCGCTAAAGCTACGGCGGACAGGCGAGCGGGTTGATTTCGTACACGCGCTTGACCTGTCCCGCCGTAGTTCCCGCAGGGACGAAGGCGGATGCAGGCGGCCCAAGTACTCTTTGCGAGCTCCTGCGGCCTGTAGTCACTCTCTGTATCATCTTGGGTAGTAGGAGCGAGCTTAGCGCGCTCACCTCGACGCCGCTCTTTCTCCAGTAATTTGCGTTCCTGCCTGGTTAAAAATCGACCCACACATTAATAAACCTACTTTTTCAACGCCTAGATAGACCCTTTCTGCGGCCCGAGTGTTTTTTGTCTTTTACGGCGCAAATGGGCCCGGCCAAGATTGCGCTCGCCCTGCTATTCCGAGTGATTTTTTTTCAAAAATCACTCGCGCAGGGTTTATTTCTCTCATGGAGCACAGAGCGGAGCTACGTAGCGAAAAATGTGGGATGAGCTACACGCCGCCTCCGTGGTATCGAAAAATTTCGCGGTAGAGGTAAGGGAATTTTATGCAGATATCTGCATGCGAATCCCCTTGCTGTCGTATTCCGGTGCGCTCGGAAAATGGACAGCCGTGCCGGCGTACAGACGTTCAGCGCTCCACACGGCAGCTAAGGCGTCGAGTATATCGTCGTCTCGGCATGCGGTGCGAGGCAGAGAGCTTCGGATGTGGGTGAACGCGCCGGGAATGTATCGTTCGACGAGTTCGTGTCGCGCGATTCGTCCTTCCTCGGTTTTCTTGCTCGGAAGGGCGCTCGAATCGGTCCACACCGCGAACGAAAGCTCGGGGTGGACTTCGTACACGGGGAATCTTCGCTGCGGCACAGCAAGCAAGGAATCGGCGTCGCGGATTTTGTCGATGATGTTCCAGGTCTGTTTGGAGATCGCTCTTCCATCGATAGAGCGTCCAAGGTCGCATGCTTCCGAGTAGGTGGTGCAGTCGAGTAGGGGACGCACAGGAGCTGAAAAGACGCTCGATGAGCGCCCCTTGCCGAGTCGTTTGCGTGTCGATGTGTCGCAGGAGCGTGGTCCGTAGTCGGGCAGCCCAAGGGGAATGTCGATCGCTACTAGATCGATCGATTCAAACGGTAGTTTGTGTAGGGTGTCGAGGAGTAGGGGGCTAACCTTGCGTGATTCGGTGTCGAATACTACGGCGAGCCATCCACTCGGGCACCCATCTATGCCGACAACAAGAGCCATACAGCTAAACCCCCAGGAGGTGAAGGTCCGAGCGTACTAGCGAGGGGTGGTCTTTGAAAAGAGGCTCGGAAAGAGGGGATCGGGGCTTAACAGGCTGCGGAAAAATGCTCTTCTGCTGCGAAATCCGATCTTTTGGCGCTGGTCGAAGATGAGAGCGCGAAAAAATCCTCAATGTATCGCAGCGGATACACCTGCGGTTTTTTCACGCTCTCATCGTCGACCATCACCAAAACCTCGAATTTCTCGCTACGAAGCCATTTTTCCGCAGCCTGTTAAGAACCCCTGCTTGGATCTCTTCTTCGGTTCAGTTGCTGCGTCGTCGCGTTGACGGGTCTGGTGCCGGCGCTCTTGGGCGATCTCGGCGCTTTGTCTGAGCGCTTCGGCATGGGTACGAATCTCTTCGAGTGTTGCTTCTCGAAGCTCTCCGCTGAGCGCGGTCCTTAGGCTTGCTTCGTTCGGGATCTCCATGGCGTGGTTGGCCGCTTCGAGAAGCGCGGTCGAGCCGACCTCATTGATCGCAACGGTTGCAAGCTCAGATGTGGCGGAGAGTTGTGCTGTGGCTGTGGCGCTGTTCGATGGCGCGCCCAGAACAGCCTGTGAGGCGGAGTTGAGCATGGAGGAGCCTTGTGCGGCTATAGAACGCGCTATCGAGGGAAACGATGCGCCGGA
>JBILFA010000176.1:0-4944 GCA_044351795.1 Bdellovibrionota bacterium
GGGGAAAAACCGCAGATGTATCCGCTGCGATACATTGAGGATTTTTCACCGTCGTGAAAATTGAAGAGCAACCCAAGATCCGCTTTCGCAGCAGGGAGGGGTTTTGCCTCGCTTCCCTAAGTAGCCTGCAATCGAGGCTACGTCTAGTGCGGCGCTCAGAAGTCTTTCCAATCAACAATGCTCCTTAGCCGCACCAGAGCTGTTCGCTTCGCCGCTTGGAGGGCTTTTTAAGAACGTGTTGGTAAAAGGGCGCTCCAGCGGGCACCCTAAGGCTTCCCATGCTGTTGTAGGGGTTGAAATGGGCACAGTGTAGCCCCCTACATAACGTGAAATCCCTCCTGAAAGAGGAGAGTAGTCTCTTTCAGAGGTGCATGGTAAAACAACGTCAGTGAAGACGGATCTTTCCGATTAATCGGTATCTTCAGGTTCAGAGGTTGATATGTCCGAAGAGCAGAACGCAGGCGCAAAGAAACCTTTTCAGGTAGTTGACCGACGTCGATTCGATTCCGAGGGGCGCGAGCGCCGGCAGGAGACGGAGGAGGTGTCCACCGACAGCGGTAGCGAAAGTGGCACCGACAGTGGTCACCGTGCCTCGCAAGCCAGCGGAATTGCAGCACAGCACGTGCGCTCGGAAGAGTCGGTTTCCGCGTCGGGAGCGGCGGCAGCGCAGGGAGAACCTCTCCAAGGAGATCAAGCTATCGCTCAGCAGTTTCGCATGGAGAGCGCAGAGGGGGATGAAGCTGACGTCTCTTTCATGTCTTTCCTGATGTCTCTTGCCACGCAGGCATTGGTGCAAATCGGGGAGATGGAGCCGCCGGAGGGCATGGATATCCCGGTGGATGTCGAGGCTGGGCGCCAGACCATCGAGATCCTCTCAATGTTGCAACGTAAGACCCGCGGCAATCTCTCCAATGACGAAGCGCGATTTCTAGAGGAGGTTCTCCATTCCTTACGTATGTCGTACGTGCGACGTGCTCGCTGAGACAAAGTCTCGCGAATGCTCATCCAAAGAAGGCAAGCTGGATTGACCCGGTTCTTCCCACGATGTGGAGGAGGGGGTGCTTAACCTTGCCACTGGCCAACTCTGCCTTGTCGTGTTTGGTGCCGGAAGTTTCGTACAGGAAAGTTTTGCCTTTTTTTGACGCCTCGTATCGGATCCGTGACAGGGGTGACCAAACCTTGGTCAGTTCGCCCCAGCCCGGCTGTCTAAGCTGCTGATTCAACGTGGCGCATCTTTTTTTTAAATCCCTGCATCCCCGTACCTTCAGGCTGGCAAGGTTTTCGCATGTAGACCCCTAGAGGTAGCCACCGGGTCTTGATTCGGTGGCGGTGTAGAGAAGGACCAGAGCGGGGCGTAAGGCGATGAAAAAGAAAACTGACCTGGAGCTGATAGCTGAAGTTAGAGAGGGCAATCAACAAAGCTTCGAGGAGTTGATTGGCCGTTACAGCAACAAGGTGTTCAGCTTGGCTTCCAGGCTGACGCGAAATGCGGAGGACGCCGAGGAGGTGCTCCAAGATGTGTTCGTGACGGTGCATCGAAAGATCGCCAGCTTCGAAGGTAAGTCGTCCTTCTCGAGTTGGTTGTATCGCGTGACGATGAACGCGGCATTCATGAAGCTTCGCAAGCGTAAGCAGGACCAGAGCGTTGCTCTCGAGGAGGTCATGCAGCAATCGCACGTTGTTCCCGCGCTCAAGAGCCCGGAGAGTGCATACGTTGATTCGCAATCGATCCGCAACGAGATGCTCGAGGCTCTCGAGGTTGCTATCCGGAAACTTCCGGATGACTACAGACCGGTGTTTATCTTGCGCGATGTAGATGGGCTGACAAGTAAAGAGGTCGGCCGTCTATTGGATCTCACCATCCCAGCGGTCAAGTCCCGCTTGCATCGTTCACGACTGATGCTGCGGCGCCGGTTGAACCGCTTCTTCACCGACCAGAAGTCGCAAAATCCAGTAGAGGATTTCGATTTAGTAGTCCCTTCAGCCGATTAGGGTCCGACCTTGCCCCTTCCTGCACTTCCCGCCGTGGCGGGCTCAGTGTAGTGTTGGGGCATGAAAGGCCTCGCGATCCGCATTGTCACAACCATTCTGCTCCTGGCAGCAGCCGGTCTCTTGGGCTGTTCCTCTGACGACCCGATTCCACCAGCGCTTCCCATGACCGAAGCAGCAGCCGTTCGCGGGCAGGTTCTTGTCGAGGGGTTGGGCGCGTGTCGTTTTTGTCATGGTAGCGGTAGCGGGGCAGGGGCGACTCTTGCGGGTGGTCGTACCATTGGGGATCGCTACGGGGAGCTCCAAGCCCCTAACGTCACGCTCTCGACCAATGGCATTGGCTCATGGAGTGAACGTGATCTAATGCATCTCTTCCGGTCCTATCAGCGTCCCGATCAGGTTCGTATCTCTGCTGCTTTCCATCAAGGTTTTGAATGGCTCTCGGATGCAGATCTCACGGCGGTCATCTCGTACCTACGTACCCTTCCCGCAAGTGACAATCAGGTAGAGCGCCGAGAGATATCGTTCTTTGCTAGGAACACCGTCGGCTTTTCCGAAGGGGCACCTGAGGTGAAAGGGCTCGTTCCGCGGATTTTGCCGCAATTTACTGTCGAGTATGGCGGCTACCTTGCAGACAACGTCGCTCGGTGCAGCGCTTGTCACTCCAACCCTGGAGGCTTTCTCAGCTCCGAGCAGTATCTTGCAGGAGGTAGTGAGATCTCGTTCGATGGCGAAACGAAGGTTGCTCCCAATATCACCTCC
This sequence comes from Bdellovibrionota bacterium, assembly GCA_044351795.1. Lineage (GTDB taxonomy): Bacteria > Bdellovibrionota_C > UBA2361 > UBA2361 > OMII01 > OMII01. The sequence goes on from JBILFA010000176.1 coordinate 2,752, forward strand.
TCAACAAGCGTAGGAGTGGGGGCGTGGTCGGAGAGTGATCTGCTTAATTTCCTGCGCTTGGGGAAGAAACCCGATGGTAGCGAGGTCGACAAGCGTTTCTGTCCGGTGGATTCTTTTGGGCGCGCACCCGTTTCGGAACTCCAAGCGCTCGTGACCTATCTGCGCACCGTTCCGGCGATTGATTAGGAAGCTGTTCGATGTTGATCCTGGGACTAGAGACAAGTTGTGACGAAACCGGGTTGGCGATCCTCGAATTCGATCAACACAGTAAGGCGACTATCAAGGGCGAGGTGTTGGCGTCGCAAGTGAAGTTGCACGAGCTGTACGGAGGCGTCGTTCCTGAACTGGCCTCGCGTGAGCATATGCGGAATCTTCCGCTGCTGTGCGAGGAGCTCTTCTCGAGCGCCTCTCTGTCCTTGTCTGAGATCGAAGGGATCGGAGTTACGTGCGGGCCTGGGCTCAAAGGTTGCCTCTTAATTGGAATCACCTTTGCTCAGGGGATGGCCTTGACGCGATCTATTCCGCTCTTTCCGGTCAATCACATCGAAGGCCACATCCTCTCGGGAGAGCTGCATGCAGAGGGCTTGAAGCCCCCCTACATCGCTTTAGTGGTCTCCGGTGGACACACCGAGATCGTTCTGGTCGAGGGGTTAGGGCGTTACACGGCGTTGTGCCGTACTCGTGACGATGCCGCCGGTGAGGCCTTCGACAAATCGGCCAACTTGCTCGACCTTCCATATCCGGGAGGTGCTCGACTCGCGGCGTTGGCATCGCAGGTCTCGTCCTCAAAGCGCTTTACCCTTCCTCGCGTGGCGCGTGAGATGGAGGATTTCAGCTTCTCCGGACTCAAGACGGCGGTGGCTCTGATGATCGAGCGTAACAGGGCGGAGCTGAATGCGAACGATCAGGTGAAAGCAGAGGTCGCCTGGCTGATACAGGATGCGATCGTGGATTCGCTGGTCAACAAGACCACCCGCGAAGTCAAGAAGCGTGGTTTGCCTCTGGTCGTATGTGGTGGTGTATCGGCCAATCATGAGCTGCGCGCGCGCCTTACTGCACAATGTAAAGATGTGTTTTTTCCGCCCATGCAGCACTGTGTCGACAACGGTGCCATGATTGCCTACGTTGCCGGGCGCTATCTGCGGGAGGGCGTGAAGCCTCCGCCGCTCGATATATTCAGTCGATGGCCGGTCGAATCATTGGCCGATTTTTATGGGAGATCACGTGAAGCGTAGAGATCGTGGAGAGCCAAAGCGCTCTGAGCGAACCAAGGACACCCTGCGCTCCTTGCGTGTGCGACCGTCGAAAGAGCGAGGGCAAAACTTTTTGATACGGCCGGACGTGGTCGAATCGATAGTATCGTTCGGCAACGCGCCCGATGGAGCGCACGTAGTCGAGATCGGTCCTGGTACGGGTGCACTTACGAAGTACCTGGCAGGAGCGCGTAAGCTCACACTCGTAGAGATCGAATCTTCGTTCTGTGAACATCTTCGGCAGCAGTACCCTCACGCCGAGATTATCAACAAGGACGTTCGCTTAGTTGATTGCGCTGAGATCGGTAGCGATCTCTTTGTGTTTGGGAACATACCGTATGTGTTTTCCACCGAGATCATCTTGCGTCTGATCGCCTCGCGTATGTCGGTTCGCCACGCGGTTCTCATGGTACAACGCGAGTTCGCCCAACGTCTCGCTGCGTCGCCGGGCAGCCGAACGTACGGAAGTATCTCCGTAGCGGTTCAGCTCTGGGCCGATGTCGAACTCGGTCCAATAGTACCGGGGACTGCATTCCATCCTCCGACGGAGGTCGAGTCTCAGGTGATGAAGCTTTCGTTTCTAAGGGAGCCGCGGGTGCCCGTGGATGACACAGCGCATTTTGAGCTCGTGGTGAGATCTGCGTTCTCTCAACGTAGGAAGAAGCTGGTCAATAGCTTGCTGTCGAGGGGGAAGTGGACGAAGGAGGTAGTGCTCTCTTCACTAGAGAAGGTCGATATCTCTCCGGACGTGCGACCAGAGCAGCTTGGGATTGCGCAGTTCGCCGCACTGGCGCGGGCGCTGCCGGTATAGCGCGAAGTGTGTAGAGCCGCGCGAACAAGCGTCCGGCGCCTCGTTGTTTATGGCTGTTACGCGCGCCCTTCGGAGGTGTAACAGCGTGGAAACAGCGAGGCGCGGTTTCGTAAGGTTACGAAGCGAGTT
>JBILFA010000083.1:0-15898 GCA_044351795.1 Bdellovibrionota bacterium
CCGCGCTGCGGCCCGAGTGTTTTTTGTCTTTTACGGCGCAAATGGGCCCGGCCAAGATTGCGCTCGCCCTGCTATTGCGAGTGATTTTAAAAAAATCACTCGCGCAGGGTTTATTGATACGTCCCGGTCCAGTTAGACACCAGGCCTCGTCTCCTCCCTCAACTTCGAGCAGCTGCGCGCGCTCGAGTTTCTCGAGTCGTGGGTGCGCCAGATAGAAGGGATCGCTATACCTGGAATACCATCAGGACAGAACCACTCGTCTGACAGCCAAAAGTGAGGGATGAAAGGGATGTTGCGCTCGTGTAATTCCAACACGACCTTTTTGACACGTCCTTCGAGCATCGAGCCTTGGATCTCTACGCCCAAGTCACAAATCCTCTATTGCCAAAAGCTGCTCATCTGTCAATGAGTTGAGGTGTGACGACTCAGGTCTTTGGGATTCGAGGGGCGCGTCTGCTGTCACGTTGAAACCTCTTTTACAGACGACGACGTAGCCCGTCGTTACGAAGAGGTACGTTGCAGGTGAGGCTTCCGACGTTAGGCTCGTCCTCCCGACTCAAGAGATCAAAGAACCCCTTTGGGTTTACCTGGGCCGTAACTTCGCCGAAGCGCGTTTCGAGATTGAGCAGATATGCTCGGCCCGGCAGCGTTCGAACGGTACCTGAGCACTCTCCACGCAGAGTGGTTGTGGCGCACAGATCGTCGATGGTGTCGCACCCAGGCCCAGCCTCCATGCTGTATTGCAGGGCAATTTCGTGTGGGCCCGCGGGCACGGAGAGAGAGTTGGCGAACATCGGCACTGCCATCCTATCAACCGATACTGATTCAACCTGAGCGCTCGGGTTGCTACGGATGAGCACAATATGAGAGGTATCCCCGGGGGGAAGCTCTTCGTCTTCAACCAGCGTAAAACTACACCCCGAAAGCCATGAGAGTGAAAACAGTCCAAAGATGGCACACGACAATAACGAACTGCGCTTCATATCTTCTGCTCCTGATGGAGGCTTTCGTGAGCCTCCTCGACGTTCTCAACAGTTGCTGCTTTGTAGCGAGCACTACCCTTCGTAACGATATCGCAACTCTCACTCTCGGGATCGAACAACACGGACACCTCGCCGCGCTCGAGTTGTCGTATGACCTGGGACACCTTGATTTCGAGCGACACCTCTCGCTCTCCGTATTCGGTTCCCTCTCGCAAAACGAACTCTTCGATTACTCCCCGTAAAACATCCGGTGAGAGCTCAGTGTGTGGAATTATCATACTATTTCCTTCGAGTGAGTAACAAAAATAACTGTCGTCGCTGAAGTGAGCGACGTGACGCTCACAGTCGGCCGTAGCAGGGGAGCATCTTGTTACCGTACTCTCTTTATGTGGTTCGCCGCCAAGAAACACCCCCGCGAGGGTGATTCGGCAGGTACTACTCAAACCCTGACACAATAGCATAGCGTCGTCCTGAGTCCTACCGACAGCGGTGGTGAAGGACACCTCCTGTTCTGCCCTGCTAGCCCCCTGAAAACACTCGCCACTAGTTGCTAAAAGAGCCGCGGGCGTACACAATCACGCCCAACTCGCACGCAGGGTAGGCTGAAATAGGACTCAACACCCTCTAGGCAGAAGACTTCGAAAGATAGCAGCATGTCAGACACCTCATCGACCAAAGAGGTCGCCCTTCAGACCGCCAAGCGCCGGACGTTCGCCATCATCAGCCACCCCGATGCTGGCAAGACTACCCTAACGGAGAAGCTTCTGCTGTATTCAGGCATGATAGCTGTCGCCGGTATGGTGAGGGCCCGTAAAGGGGGACGAGCGACGAGCTCGGATTGGATGGCGCTCGAACAGGAGCGAGGCATTTCGATATCAGCCTCGGCGATGCAGTTTCCGTACAAAGATTCGATCGTGAACGTACTCGACACTCCGGGCCATCAGGACTTCAGCGAAGATACCTATCGCACCCTCACCGCAGCCGACAGCGCGGTGATGGTGCTCGACGCTGCAAAGGGCGTGGAGGGCCAAACGCGAAAGTTGTTCGCTGTATGTCGGATGCAAAAAACCCCTATCCTGACATTCATCAATAAGATGGATCTTCCGAGCAAAGATCCCCTCGACCTGCTCCAAGAGGTGGAGGATGTGCTCGGCATTGTGGCCTCACCCATGAGCTGGCCAATAGGAAGCGGCGCTTCCTTCAAGGGCATCGTGTTTCCCGACTCGAGAGAGGTGCTCCTTTTTACCAAGTCCGAGATCGGGGGAGCCGGAAGAGCGGAATTCCGCTCGATGAGCCTCAATGATGCTATCAGCCGAGGAGAGCTTGACTCGTCTGAGGCGCAGAGCCTGGCCGATGAGCTCGATCTCCTTGCGACGGCTGGCAACCCGTTTCATCTTGACCGATACCTCTCGGGCGAACTCACACCGGTATTCTTCGGTTCGGCGTTGACGAACTTCGGAGTAGAGCCCTTTTTCGATCGCTTCACGGAGCTCGCCCCGGCTCCGCATAGCTACGCGGCTACCAACGCCGCCGGAGAGACCCTTAGCATAGATCCGGTTGACACCCCTTTCTCCGCGTATGTTTTCAAGATCCAGGCCAACATGAACCCCCGTCACCGCGACAGCATGGCCTACCTGCGGATCTGCTCCGGACGTTTTGAGCGAGACATGGTGGTTCGACACCACCGCACGGGCAAGGAGATTAGATTATCTCGCTCTTACAGCATGGTGGCGCAAGATCGAAATACGGTTGATGAAGGCTATCCTGGGGACATCATAGGAGTCATCAATCCCGGCGCTTTCGCGATCGGCGACACTGTTTCGATCAAAGGAGGCTTCGACTTCAAGCCGATGCCGCAGTTCCCGCCCGAGATAGTTGCGCAGATCCGGCCGACCGATGTGCTGCGCCACAAACAGTTCGACAAGGGAATAATGCAACTTGCCTACGAAGGGGCCGTTCAGATCTTGCGTTCATACCGCAATCCCAAGGACCCCCCCCTTGTGGCAGCGGTCGGAAAGCTTCAATTTGAGGTGCTTCAATACCGTCTCAAGGACGAGTATGGGGTCACCAGCGCGGTTGACTTCCTGCCTTACAGGTTCAGTGTCTACGTCGAAGGGGATGTCCCAAGCCTCACCTTACCGATGGGAGCCATGATAGCGCTCGATTCTCGTGATCGAGTAGTGTTGCTCTTGAAAGCAGAGTGGGAAAAAAACTACCTGCGCGAGAAGAATCCTAAGCACGAATTCCGAGATTTCGTGCACTAAGCAGGTTTTGTCGTTGGGTCTGAGATCTCTTCACTACGGGATTCTGCTAGGGAACGTAGCGCGCCGAACTTGTGACTCGCGCTTACCGACAGCCCGACCCGAGCGCGGAGGTTACCTGTGCTGCGGCCTATAATCGCCTTTGGAATTTACCGATTACGCAGTGTTACACTTCGTGTCACTAGAACCCATCTCAAAAGTCCCTTCTGCTGCGGGCGGCGATAGAGGGGCTGCGACGGCGTCAGCCTTCACAAAAAAATCCTCAATGTATTCCAGAGGATACATCTCCGGTTTGTTTGTTCGTCTTCCTTGTCTCGCTCCCTATCTCGCCGCCCTCGCGACGAAGAGCCTTTTGAGATGGGTTCTATTATTTTCGCCGAAGTATAGATCCTTCGGAATACCGGGCGTACTATTCCGCATCAAATCAGGAACGGTGGTGCTATGCTCATGATCACAGTCGTCGTTTCAATCGCTTGTGCAGCCTTTGTGTGGGAGCTGTCCAGAAGAGCCCGCTGGAGCGGGTATGTTTACCTCCTCAACGACAGCGGCTTTTCCGTCCAGCATCAGAGAGTGAAAGCCGTACATCTGCGTGCTCAGGGGGCCTCCGATTTTCAGAAGATCGAGACCGATCTTTCGCTCCATGAGGGGGCGTACCGCCTTGCAGCCAAACGAACTATCGAAGGAGAGGGCAAGTTTATCTTCTCGCCTGCCCCCTTGGAGCTGGACGAGATTATCGAGATAAGCGGTGCCGATCTCGAGGGGTATAGGCTAACCGGGTCGTAAGATCTGAGAGATGCTTCTCTTTTTGAGATCCGCGGATTCGAGTGGGTAACTTTGGTAATATCGGGCCATGCACTAGGTAGTTATCCTTTGCTGAAGCTCTCTCTGCATTTCAGCCGTCTTCGTGCTACTATGCGCGCATGAGCTCATTAGAGTCGTTTCTGAAACAAGCCGAACATGCAGCACTAGTAGATGAGTATCACGCTCTCGAGAGCGCCGAAGACAAGCTTACCTGGCTCATGGAGCGGGCCCCTGCACATCGCTCGATTCCGGTAAGCGACTGTACACCTGAGCGTCGGATACCGGGATGTCTCTCTGGGTTGTGGTTGCAGGCTGATATTCGACAAGGATTGTGTTTCTTTAGCTGTGCCTCGGAATCCGAGGTGGTGCAGGGCATCGGTTCTCTTATCTGCGACCTGTATAGCAATCGTCCTTCTGACGAAATTCTGCGCGTCGGAGCCGTTTTTGCCTCGGCTCTCAAGCTTGACGGATTACTTACGCTAACACGCCGCAGAGCCGTTTCGAGTGTTATCAGCTTCATCCTGCAGCGCGCGGCGCTTGTATGTGCAGAAGACGGAAGCATGCCCGATCGCGCAGCTTAAGCACCATGCGGCTCTACGACGCACACAACCATCTCCACGATCGGCGACTAGGTCGGGCAATGTCGGACATCCTCGACGAATGCGAGCACCGTAGGGTGGCGTGCGCTGTGGTCAACGGGTCGTGTGAGAGCGATTGGGGAGATGTTCTCTCCTTGGCTCGTTCACGCTCCTGGGTAATACCTTCATTTGGATACCATCCGTGGTACGTGCATGAAGCAACCGCAACGTGGAAAGAGACGTTGCAGCGCTACCTCGACTCCACCCCCGCCGCTGTCGGTGAGATTGGGCTAGATCGCTGGAAGGATGGGCTTGATCCTACGCTTCAAGAGGAGTTCTTTTCGGCTCAACTCGAGATCGCTGCCGAAAGAGAGCTTCCCGTCTCCATTCACTGCCTCAAAGCCTGGGGGCGCCTTCTCGAACTCCTCTCTATGCACCGCATCCCTCGCAGTGGCTTCCTCCTACACTCCTATGGGGGCTCCGCAGAGCTTATTCCTCAATTAGCGAAACTCGGAGCCTACTTCTCGTGCCCAGGATCCTTCTTAGCCGAAGGCAAGCGCAGGAAGTTAGAGGTCTTTCGCTCAGTGCCGCTCGATCGCCTTCTGATCGAGACCGATGCCCCAGATCAATGTCTGCCGGAGCAGCTCGATCGATACAAACTTCACAGCGAAGGTGGTCAGAGACTCAACCACCCTGCTCTGCTCTCCCTGGTCTACGAAGGAGTTGCAGAGTTCCTGGGGATCTCGCTTCCCAATCTTACTACACGCGTTGAGGATAATTTCGAGCGGTTATTTGGTGACATACGTAGTCGGCTAGGATCCAATGTTATTGAACAGAGGCGCTAGCGAAGGCTTTCTTCCAGCTATACACCACCCGAGGTCGCTCTTCGCCCAAGACCCGCACGGCCTCAGCCGCTGCCATAAATCCGAGCGTGCCCGTCATGAACACCGCGCTTCCTAGTCCGTCATTACAACTCTTGCGCCCGCGAGCATCACGAGGATCAACGTCGCACGAGGCTACCATCGCGTCTCCTCCGGTCTCCGGACGCGGACCTCGCTGCAGAGGGGCATACACACAGGGAATCAAAAACTTCGCTCGCTCTCCCTTCGGAAATCCATGCCGCTGCCGCAACATTTTACGAACACACTGAAGCAAAGGATCGTGAATAGTCTGCGCTAGGTCGCTAACTACCGTTCCACTGGGGTCAAGCCGCTCACCCCCGGACCCCACGGTAATAGCCGGGAGCTCTCGTTCTACACACTTTGCGAGTAGTAGCGCCTTGTTTTCGACCCGGTCGATCGTGTCTATCACCAGATCGTACGGGGTCGAGAGGATCGAGTCCGCACTCGTTTCCGTAAAGAAGCGTTTGATCGGTGTCACCGTACAGGTCGGATGAATCTGCAGCACCCGCTCAGCCAGTGCCTCTGCCTTTGCAGCCCCAACGGTGCCGCTCAGGGCGTGAATTTGGCGGTTGATGTTGGTAACGCACACCTCGTCGAGATCGATCAATGTAAGCGCACCTACCCCACTGCGTGCCAGGGCCTCGACGACCCAAGAGCCCACGCCTCCGAGGCCCACAACGCACACCGACGACCTCGAGATCCTCTCGAATCGTTCCTCTCCGACTAACTGCCTGAAGCCTCTAAAGCGCTCATCCACGGGCGTCATTGTGCAGTTTTTTGGTCTTCTTTGTCTACCGTTCCTCTACGCGTGGGTTCTCACAATCCCGATCAGCGCGGCATGCGCTTACGCCATGTACCTCGGGGCGCGGTGGCTGACAGGAGTTTCATAATCCCTTGACCACCTACAGGCACTGTTGGAGCCGGACACGGCAATTTTTCGGACAGGGAGCTCGGTCATACCCCGGCTTGATTTCCCGTTCTGTGGGGTTAACTACACATGGGCTGGGTCTCAATAGCGCTCCCCTCCTCGCCCCGCATGCGCTAGACTCTCATGTGTTATGCACGATGCTGACGTCGTAGTTGTAGGGGCTGGATTGAGCGGTTTGCGAGCTGCTCTAGAGCTCAGCCGAGCGGGTTTGAGTGTACTCCTCGTAGAGCGTGAGGGCTCGGTCGGTGGACGCGTGCGCACATCGATTGTGGAGGGATGCAAACTCGATCACGGATTCCAGGTTCTCCTCAGTCGTTATCCCGAGCTTACTCTCCTCGGCGATATCGATGCGCTGCAAACGAAATCATTTACCTCAGGTGCCCGGATACGTTGGAAGGGACGCTTTTACGATCTGCTTGATCCTCGTGAACAGATATCCGCCGTCTTCACGGTGTTCAATCTCCCCTTTGCCTCGATCCGAGATCTATTACAGATGGGTAGGCTCTCTACTTTTTATCGTGACGATGAGGTGCGCGCCGACCGACGGAGCACTGCCGAGCTCCTGGATAGCTACCGATTCTCGAGCTCATTTCGCCAAGCTTTTCTCAATCCATTTCTTGCCGGGGTTCTCTTGGATCGAACCCTCTCCGCCGACTCGGCGATAAGTCGCTTTTACCTCAAGGTGTTCTCTGAAGGCCCGGCCGGACTTCCCCGCGATGGCATGCAAGCCCTCCCCCAACTGCTGGCAACCCAGCTCGGATCTTCTCATATCGTGCTTGGCGCATCGGCCGCTGCTGTTGCGCCACGGGAGGTAATCTTAGAGAGCGGCGAAACACTACGCGCGAAGCGCATAGTTTGTGCGCTCGATTCTTTGGGCGCTGCGCGTCTCGGATGTCCGGAGCAAACTGTGCCCGCTCATGCTGTCGGCGTGTTCTACTACATCTGTAACGAGCCCCCATTCTCGGAGCCCATACTGGTACTGAACGGTGAAGGAGTAGGCCCTATCAACAACCTCTCCGTGTTGACCAATGTTCAGCCTTCGTACGCTCCGGCCGGAGTCTCGCTGATATCAGTCACCGTATTAGGAGGCACCACACACCAAGCAGAAGGAACCCTGAGAGAAGCGGTCGAGGCCCAGCTGCGAGCGTGGTACGGCGCTCAAGTCGACAGGTGGCGCTTTCTGCACTCCTTCTGGGTCGACTCCGCGGTCCCTGCTCGTCCGCGATTGGGGTGTGGATGGATCGAGCACGAAGGAGTCTTCTTCGCCGGTGACTATCTCTCGTACGGTTCCCAGAACGGAGCATTGCGAGCAGGAAGGCGGGTGGCCGAAGCTGTGCTGGAGGACTTCTAAGGAAGCTAGGAGTACGAAGACGGAGCTAAAACCAGAGCCGTGCGCGAAGGCAGATAGAGGTGTACAGACGGCTCTGAGCCCGTTGCGACGTAGTCGATCGTCCGGTCAATCCTGTTAAATCCCCCGAACTCAGGCGCATCTGAATCGAGCACTATACGGTACGGCCCTTCACCGCTTTGACCTCGAATCGGAATCCTGAGTCCGTCGTAGGATCTCGTCGGATGCAGGTTGAAAACGAACAGGAGCCCAGCTCGCTCGAAGGCGAGAACCATGTCGGATACGTGCTCGTAGAGCTTGTAGGGCCACTCGGTCTCGAGAACGGAAAACTCAGCCGCGAGGTGCATCATGGCTTTGTCAAAGTCCGCCAGAAACTTGTAACGCAGATCATGCGCATCTCGTAAGCTCCACTGACGACGTGCGTAGTGATACGACCAGTCGTTTCCCTCGCGAGGAAAATCGACCCACTCGGGATGCCCGAACTCGTTTCCTATGAAGTTGAGATAGCCGTTACCAGCGGTCGCCAGGGTCACGAGGCGGATTAACTTGTGCATGGCGATGGCGCGATCAATCACGAGACTCGAATCACCTACCCGCATGTGCCAGTACATCTCCTGGTCGGCAAGCCAGAAGATCAGCGTCTTGTCACCGACGAGCGCTTGATCGTGTGATTCGGCGTAGTTGATCGTCTTTTCGTCGGCGCGGCGGTTGGTTAGCTCCCACCAGATATCCGAAACGTTCCAATCTTCATCGCGGACGTGCTTGAGCAGCTTTATCCAATAATCCGGAACTCCCATCGCTAAGCGATAGTCGAACCCCACCCCACAGTGGTCGACCGGTGCAGCGAGCCCAGGCATACCTGAAACCTCCTCAGCCACCGTAATCGCATCCGGCCGTACTTCGTGCACGACCCGATTGGCGAGGGCAAGGTATGCGATCGCGTCTTCATCCACGTTACCGGAAAAGTAGTGGTCGTAGGAGCAGGCCGACGAGCCGAGGCCGTGGTCGCGGTAAACCATACTCGTCACACCATCCATCCGATATCCATCGAATCGAAAGGCGTCGAGCCAATACCTGCAATTGGAAAGCAGAAAGTGGAGGGTCTCTATCTTCCCATAATCGAAGAGCCTCGTATTCCAGGCCGGATGCTCACCCCGCGCTCCCTCGTGAAAATAAAGGGTGTAGGAACCATCGAGCCTGCTCAACCCCTCGATCTCGTTTTTAACGGCGTGGGAGTGTACAAGATCCATGATAACCGCCAGCCCCATCCCGTGCGCTGTATCAACTAATTCCATGAGATCTTCGGGCGTCCCGAACCGGGACGAGGGTGCGAAGAAATTCGAGACCTGATAGCCGAACGAGCCGTAATACGGATGCTCTTGCACCGCCATCAACTGAATAGTGTTGTAGCCGCCATCTGCGATGCGCGGCAGGATCGTAGTGGTAAACTCTCGATAGCTCCCGATCTTGGACTCTTCTTGAGCCATTCCGACGTGGGCTTCGTATATTCGCGGTGCAACGCGCGGCACACGGAAGCCTTCGTGCTTCCATCTGTAGGCGTGTGATGGTAGCCACACCTGTGCGCTAAACATGAGGGTTTTCGGGTCTTGCACGACGCGTCTGCAAAACGAAGGTATGCGTTCGGCAGTAACCTCGACACCGTTCTCAATCCACGAAACGAAAAGCTTGTAGTGATCTCCGTGCTTGATGCGATCGTGCGGGATGAGGAGCTGCCAGGTTCCGTGTTCGAGGCGGGTGAAGGTCAGACTTGGGTCACGCTCCCATGCCGTAAAATCCCCCACGAGCATGATCCGGCTTGCGTTCGGAGCGCGCTCTCTCAAAACCCATCCATCTATCGTCCGGTGTAACCCGAAATACTCATGGCCCGAGGCGAAGTTCGCCAAGGTGCCCCTTCCTTGTGTGAGTATCTGCGCTCGATCCTGAGCTAATTGCGCCCGGGCTGCTATTGCTCCCGCATAGGGTTGAAGCCAGGGATCGATCTCGACGAGCTTAGGGGTTGGACTAAAATGAGTGATCACAGTGGGCATGTTACCCTATTTTTAGGTACAAGAGGAATGGACGAGTTGGATTTCCCGTAGTTAAGACGAGTCCGCTTCGAAGATATTATTAAGCGCCTATTTTATACTTCTGTTTGTATGAACGAGAGAGAAGAGCAATATCAGGTCTGCCATATCCTCACCATGATCGATGGCGTAAGCGAGGAAGTTACTGAGTTTTGGGAGATTCACTCCTTTGACCTTGTAGAGTTTCGTCGACAGTTCGATGTTCCCACAGAGAGTGATCCTGAAATGCTCGATCGTTATGCCATTGGGCCGATGGACGTGTCTTTTCTGAACGAGGTATTAGATTTTCCGATCAACTTCGACTTCGGCCGCTACGCCTACTTCATAGAGGCCGTGCGCAAGGACACCTGATATCGCTTCCTACCGATTCCCGTGTAAGCATCCTCATTCCAAGTTCCTGGAGATGCTGTGAGGATGTCGACCGACAAGTGCGGCGATCCCGCAACAAATTATCAGGGAGCGGTTATGGAGCATAGAATCGAGGACCTCAAGGATCAGGGAGATCAGCGAGATCAAGGAAGTGTGGTAGGCGTGACGGGTCAGACCATGGGCTCGTTGTTGGCCGGAATGGGGGTCGGCGTCGCTCTCATGTACTTCCTCGACCCACGTTTGGGACCGCGCAGGCGGAGCGTCGCTCGCGACAAGACGGCGAGTCTCGCCAATCGTTCTATTGAGGTCGCTGAAAAGCAGGCCCGAAACGCCCGCAATCACCTCCATGGTATGGTGGCAGAGGCGCGTAAGTTGGTTCAAGGGGAGGAGCCGATAAGCGACCGTCAGCTGGCAGATCGAATTCGCTCCAAGATCGGACGAGTGCTCCTTCATCCCAGCTCAGTGGAGGTCGAGGTGATCGATGGTCGTGTTGTGGCGAAGGGAAAACTCAATAGGTCGGCTGCTCAGCGGGTCATCTCCACCATCCGTCGAGTACGTGGGGTGCATGCGGTAGATGATCGAGTGGAGCGAATCCCCGAGGAAGGCGAATGGCGCTAGGTCTAAAGTCGCGATAGGCGCGGACAACAAACAGCTGTGGTGCGGCCAAAGACCGTATTGAGTATAAACATTTCTGGTCGCCGCACTAGAAAATCCCTATGTAATCAGGGGGATACATAAACCGACCGAAACAGCGTAGCTTTCCATGCGCTGGCACCTTTGTGCCCGCTTCCAGCATCATAACAGCTGTTGTCATACGAGCTCTTGCAACCTTCGATAGGTTAGCCTAAGGCATGCAGTAGCGCTTACCGAGCACACGAGAGGCCACCACTATGAACACGCTTTCGTACTGTCTGCAGCTCTCACGAGAGGAGGAGCGAGTCGCGCAACTACTGACCCGCGATGCCTGGGTGTACTTTAGCAACCTCATATCCCAGCGCGAGATATTCCACATCAAAGAGATCCCAATGATGCCGCGACAGGGCTTCTTCGAGATCGCAAACGATGCCGAGATAATTCAATACTATCTCGACTACGCTGACTCGTACGTCAGCGAGCTTACGCTGGCGGGCTGGGAAGAGTCTCAGGCCAAGAACGCGGCGGAGCAATTTAGCGCCAAGCTCGAAAACATCACCGGCTTGAGACGAGGTATGTCGCTCGATAAGGTAGGGGTGGCTAGTTAAAACAGAGCCGCCCGAGTTGTAAGCGTTCTCACGACGAGGGCCGATGAGTGTGATTTTTTTGTCCACCATCGATGTGAATCAAACAAAATCGCTGAGGTACCTCACTATGACTCACAAGGGCACTTCCCTCAGAGGACATCCCAGGGGAACGATCCCCGCTCGAACATGCTCCGAGCAAGCGCTAGGATATCCTCATCAGAGTTCCTGGAAAGCTCCTTCAGGTACCGCGCAATATTACCTTTCGCTTGATGCGTGTAGATGCGCGCTATACGTAGTTCATCCTGACAGCGATCGACCCCCTTCTCCTTGATAAGCGCCGTAACGCGCGAGAGGATACACATACCAACGAACAGCTCAATTGAAGCATCGGCAAGTCGGCGCGTCACGAGCTGTTGTCCGATAATGTTCTTACCGTAGCGTCGCAGCGAACTTTCGACCGCGCGCGCCAATGTGGCTATTCCCTGCTCACATGCATGGGCCTCGCGTTCGAGCGGAGACGCAACCTGCGTCAAACGCTGACGTCCGATAGAAGTGAGCTGCCCCATCTTGCGCGATGCGTACTCGGAGAGCACTCCGAAGCCTTTGATCGGATCGTTGAAGATCCCGCTCACTCCGCGTGCCACATCTTTCAACTGGTCTCCTGCATCCTTCATGCCGGAAAGCCCGACATAGAGCCTCAAGATTTCGTTGGTTCCTTCGAAGATCCGATTTATACGCGAGTCTCGCACAACTCGCTCGTAGGGAAACTCTTTCATGAAGCCGTTTCCGCCCGCGATCTGTAGCGCCTCGTCGGCAACGGCCCAGAGCGCTTCCGACACGTACACCTTGCTTATCGCCGCTTCTACCGAGAAATCCTCAACTTCGGAGTCTATCAAGTGCCCCACTACGCTCACGACACTCTCGGAGGCGAAGCACAGGGTCGTCATGAGTGCTATTTTTTCCTTGATAAGTTGGAACTCCGAGATGCTCTTTCCGAACTGCTTGCGGTGTGCAGCCTGTGCGATTGCGAGCTCAATCAAGCGCTTCATAGCGCCGACACAGCCACCCCCTAAGCCGGTGCGTCCGTTGTTGAGCACCGCCATAGCGACCTTGAATCCCTTCCCGACCTCTCCCAGCACGCACTCGGCAGGCACCTGTACGTCGTCGAAACGGACCGTAGTCGTACAAGAGGCCCGGATTCCCATCTTGTCCTCCTTCGGACCGGAGGAAACTCCACTCCATCCGCGCTCCACTATGAAGGCTGTTATCTTGCCCTCGTCCGTTTCAGTGCGCGCGAATACCGTATAGAAGCCCGCAGTGCCGCCGTTTGTAATCCAGATCTTCTCGCCGTTGAGAACCCAGCTCCCGTCATCCTTGCGCACCGCATGTGTTTTAATGGATGCGGCGTCCGATCCGGCACCGGCCTCGGTCAAACAGAAAGCCGCTATGAGCTCGCCGCTAGCGAGACGCGGCAGGTATTTTGCCTTCTGCTCGTGCGTGCCGAAGAGCAAGAGTGCCTTCATACCGATTGAGCTGTGAGCCCCGATTGTGAGTGATGTCGATGCGTCGTATCTGCTGGTTTGCTGAAGCACGCGCGAGTAGCCGGAGTTCGAGAGCCCTAACCCTTCGAACTCTTCCGGTATGATCAACGAAAAGAGACCGAGAGCCTTCAGCTCCTCGACATACTCCTGCGGCTGCTCACCCTTTTCGTCGTAGCGCCTAAAATCCTCACCCTTGTCAGCCATGAAGCGATCGATCGATTCAATCACCATCTGCAGAGTCTCACGCTCCTCTGCGCGTATCACCGGAAACGGGAAGAGTTTCTCCTCTCGGATCTCGCCGAGAAATAGCCCCTTCGCCGGGCTATCTGAAACGGCCCGAGACGCAGCAGCTTTATCTTTATGATCCTTTGACATACCCCTCTCCCGAATTGAGTAAAAACTTGAGCATAACCTCGAACGCCTCACCACGCTGCGTACCCGCAGCATGTCCGCCCGAAGCCCATACAAAATGGGCGCGGGGCCAGTGCTTCTGGAGGAGCCCGACCTGAGAGCTCGGAACGAGGTGATCCCCTCGCCCTGCTATCACCATAATAGATTCTTGCTCGGTCTTAGGGACATGCGCCAGTGCGCAGTGCTCCCAAAAGAGATCGCGTAGCAGCGCCCTCGTTATCCCTCTTGGAAAGGGAATACCGGATCGCTTACGGGCCTTCAACAGCTCCCACGCCATGTCACCCATCGATACCAGGGGCACCAAGAGCGCCGCACGCTCGAGCTTGTCGAGCGATAGCCACAGGGCGGCCACATATGCGCCCAGGCTCATACCCACGCAACATAGATTCGAATGACCCCGGCTATCGAGATAGGCCGAAAGGGAGCGCAGATCTCTCAATGAGTGCGCTATCGCAACAGTAGTGTGAACCGGATCCGCACTCGGAAAGAGCGCGCTCATGGCGGCACTTCCCACCGCTTTGCGTCTTCCATGAAACGGAAGCTCGACGAGAGCAACGTTACACCCGATGGAGAACAGAAAGCCGGGCAAGAACGCGAGCGAATTGACCCGCTGATCTCCCATCGTCCAACCATGAATAGCAACGACCGTGGGTCGTCCGGGACTCGGCTCTGCATGCTCCCACAGACGAACGTAAGATATTTGATTCTCTCTGACAGCGTCATAATCACTTACAAAGTAAGTACCACCCTGCGGAAATGGAGATGGGAACGCGAGGTCGTATACACCTCCGTCTGGAAAACCATGAATCGGTGTCACATCCGGTCGACAGAAATCGTGAGGCGGTTCAAATAACCTCGTTAACTCACCGGACTCTCGCAACTGCACATAGCGCTCGTGGTTGTGCGAGATCTGAGAGAGGTCGATGCCCGGAACAAGGCTCTCTAATGTCACTGAGGAGATACTGCGGGCTAGGGTCGTGAGCACACGGTCGAGGCTCCCACCACCGACGATCGTCAGCCGCTCGACATCGCTTAGCCGGGCGTCGTGCCGTCCATTGAGAATGCAGAAATCGGAGTGTGAATCTCCGGACTGGCCGTGCATCTTGACCAAGGGGGTATCTCCTGTGGTGTTTCTCATCTCATAGGATGAAGGTTTACGTAGTGCCCTTACATCATTAGATGTATCGGGCACGACCACAGATTTTATGATGGTCAGAGGCTGTTTCCACACACAGACTTATGCACCTAAGAAGCCTGAACGCGGCGCTATGTTTTGCCAAGTTTTTCTGTAAATACGTATGATTAGAAGCACAGAAGAGACCTAGCAAGCCCCTTCTCGGTCTCCCTCCTACTGCATTTTAACGCGTGAGCGGACCGATATCGAGCCTCAAGACTCCATCCCTCACCCCTGCATTCGTGATGCGGCTCGGACCAGGCTGGTCACTTGCTCCAGCGCTAGCCGTCTCGCCGGCAAGGCTCAAAATAAAGCTCTCGAGAGCCCCACGGACGAACCACCCCGCCTGGGCCAAAGCCTCCCCCTCGAGTGATTTCCCATTGAGATTCAACTCCTCGAACTTCACATCAAGATTACCGTCGACGACGCCTAGCTTCGCTATTCCCGACCCGTTGAAAAAGCGTTGCGCCAACTCCTTGGAGAGAAGGAGGTCAAACACCGGGTTTTCGAAATCAGCCAGCGCAAAGGAGAAGGTTGCATACAACGCGTCTTCTTTGGCATCCAGAAAGACCCTGTTCCCGAAGTCTGGGTTTTGCGCAATCGCCTGCAACTCCGGCCCTGAGAACGTAAAGGTTCCGCTCCCTTCCTTTGACTTGAGAACCTCGCGCAGATCCGAGAGCTTCGCGTCAGCCGATTGACGTGTGGCATCGTCTACCTGAACGACAGGTATGGCAATAGCGCTATCCGTCGTATAGCTCTCCACCGCTCCGCGAATACTGTGGAGTAAAAACCACGCCAATCCGCCACCAACGACAACTGCTATTATCGTCGCTACCAGACATCCCAAACCGAGACATCCGCACCCTGACCGCTTGCGTTGCGGCTTCTCTGACATCTGATTCATATGCACATATCTATTTGAGGTTCATCAGATCTGCGCTATCGAGTCCGAGCGCACAGCCGCGAATAACATCTCTGTTGCTCGAGCCAAGACGCTTAACGCACTTGACGCATGATTCGGGGGTTGCATACATGAACCCCTCCTTCTGCCACAGCTCACACTGCTGGTGAGCAGTCGAGCACCCCGCGGCGAAAACCACCACTACTAAAAGAAATACAGCTCTCATGATGAAAAGCATTAACACACACCACCTGCTCTCGATAGGGGCAATCGATGTGCTAGTGCGGCAACCGGAACGTTTTTTCACGTATAAATGCCGTCCGCCGCACTAGGGCTGTTCGTTTTCGCCGCCACTTGCGGCGAAAACACCATAGAAACCACTAGCACATCGACCGCA
>JBILFA010000177.1:0-4822 GCA_044351795.1 Bdellovibrionota bacterium
CGAGTGAATGGCCCCACCTGGACTTGAACCAGGGACCTACCGGTTATGAGCCGGCCGCTCTAACCAACTGAGCTATAGGGCCATATTGTTCGACTCTTTTACAACTTGAAACGGGTGAAGTGCAACCCTAGCAGGCGCTGGTTATGCGATTTCATGATAAAGCTCGGGCGTAACGGGAAATCGGGCAGGGCGTGACATCTGCTCCCTTCAGCTCGCTCCAAGGGGATGGGGGCTCTTATGGTAGGCAAAATCTCGGTTGAGAATCGGAGATCGAGGGGTAAGATTGAATTATTCCCAGTATATCCGTAGTATCCTGTCACAATCTATCTATGAGGATACATGGCCGATACACAAAGCCCTCCCGTACTCCCGACTCTCATTGAAATTAGTAAAATAGACGCCCTGATCTTTGGAATCGAAGTACAGCGGAAGAAGATCCTCGATGATCTTGGGGCTCGGAAGCAGGTTATCGTGACTCACGAGAGTAAGCGAGCGGCGCGCGCCAAACAGCTCGAGGAAAAGCGAGCGGCCTGTTCCAAAGAGGAGAAGGGTGTCAAGAACGAACGAGATAGAATCAACGAGCGCAGGCGCTCTATTGGAACGCTCAATAATTACAAAGTGCAGCAGGCCGCCGAGAGAGAGATCGATTTCGTTGCCAAGCAGATCGGTAAACGCGAGGAGATGGTTCTTGGATTGATGCGCGAGGTGGAGCTGCTTGAAAAAGACCTCGCAGGAGTCGAGAGCATTCTCACGGGTCTGCAGGGAGAGCTTTCGGCGTTGGAAAAGGACTCAGTAGGAGTTCTCACTGATTTCGAGCAACGCCTGAACGAATACCGCTCAGAGCGAACAGAGTTGGCCAAGACCATCGCCGCCAATCCGGGCTTGACTGTGTACAGCCGAATTCAGTCGCGTTTCCCGCAGAACCCGGTGGCGCAGGTTATGAATCGGGATATGTGCTCAGGATGTCACATAAAGATAGGCCCGCAGGCGGTAGTTCAGATATCGCGGGGAGATGTGGTAAAATGTCCCGGCTGTGGTCGTATACTGAGTTTGCCAGCAGAGCCGTCGTAGAAAGATCTTCAGTAGAGAGGAGTTGAGTGCGTGGTCGCTTGGGGGCAACCCTGAGAGGAAAGTCGGGACTTCATAGGATAGATTGGCCGTTAACGGCGGCGCCGGGTGACCGGCGGAAAGTGCCACAGAAAAGAAGGGGCCGAATTCGGTGTTCGGAAACGGGCGCCGGATGGCGAAAGTGAAACGGTGAGGTAAGAGCTCACCAGCGCGGGGGTAACTCCGTGGCTTGGTAAACCCCAGTCGAAGCAAGACCGAATAGGAAGGTACTCCGTGGCAACACGGACGACGTGATCCGCGTCGCTCCTTCGGGTAGTGTCGCTCGAGCCCAACGGCAACGGTGGGCCTAGATGAATGACCACACAGTCCGAAAGGACTCTGAACAGAATCCCGCTTACGGCTCGACTCCTCTCTAGTGAAGGCTTTAACGATCAGCTCAGATTCTGCGCTTTGTGGCGCAGGTAATGATCCATGATAACGAGCGCCGCCATCGCATCAACGATCGGAACGGCACGCGGCAGTACACACGGATCGTGGCGACCGGATGCAGCTAGTGTGGTAGGGGTGCCCGCAGTGCTCGTGGTGTCCTGCTCCTTGGAGATCGTAGAGACCGGCTTGAAGGCGACGCGGAAGGTGATCGATTCACCTGACGAGATACCTCCCAAAACCCCACCGGCATTATTTGTACGGGTTCGTACGCCACCGTGTCCATCCGGCTCAAAGGGATCGTTGTGTTGACTCCCTCGCAGGTGAACTGCATCGAATCCCAGTCCGACTTCGAAGCCCTTGGCTGCGTTGATGCTCAGCATCGCTTTGCCGAGGTCGGCGTGCAGCTTGTCGAACACCGGTTCTCCTAGCCCAGGCGGCACGCCGCGTATGGTTCCGCGGATGATGCCTCCGATCGAATCCCCATCGGCTTGTACCTCTCGAATCAGATCGATCATCTTCGGCGCCGTAGCCGGGTCTGGGCAACGAACTATCGTTGCCTCAACCTCTTGCAGAGACACCTTGTTGTGATCTACCGAAGCCACGATTGTTCCTACCTGCTCAACGTAGCTAACGATCTCGATGCCGAGATGCTCTTTGAGAAATTTCATCGCCAGAGCTCCGGCAGCGACCCTTCCCAGGGTTTCTCGCGCCGAGGCTCGCCCGCTGCCACGCCAATCTCGCGCTCCGTATTTCTTCAAATACGTAAAGTCGGCGTGGGACGGCCGGAATAGATCCTTGAGGTTGTTGTAGTCCTCGGAGCGAGCATCTTTATTGTGTGCCAGCATCGCTATCGGGGTACCGGTCGTTTTCCCTTCGAACACGCCGCTCAAGATGCGAATGGTATCCTCTTCCTTTCGAGGGGTCGTGATATCGCTCTGTCCGGTGCGACGTCTGTCGAGTTGGGCCTGGATATCCTGTTCAGAGATCGATATCCCCGGAGGGCTGCCGTCGATTACTACGCCTACGGCTCCACCGTGGGATTCCCCAAAGGTGGTTATTCTGAAGATTTCGCCGAATGAATTACCTGCCACGGGTCGTAGAATACCATCCTAAAAGGTCTTTTGCACCAGCAACGGTTACGGAGAGAAGGTGGGCTAGGTTAAAGCCTGCATAATTGAGTCAAGCTTGTCGACCGTTAGCTGGCCCGCTGCCGAACGGTTGCTCAGCTCCACCGGTGCAAAGGTAAGCTCGTTGCCCCATACGGTTCCGAATACGCGGGTGATAACTCCGTGTTTTCCCATGCCGAGAACGATGCACTTCTGTCCTGCTTCCCGCAGATCTATCAGAAGTGAGAGAAGGCGTAGCGCCTCTCGCTGGGTGGTGCACTGGGTTGATATCTTCACAATGTGCGCGCCCCAACTCTCCATCCGAGCGACGATCGAGCGCAGCTCTGTATCCGAAGGGGTAACCGAGTAGTTATGGTAGGAGAGGATCGTTTTCAGGACGATCCGCTCCGCCTGTAATTGCGTGATCTCTTCGGCTTGAAGCGATACGTCGAGATCGACCAACACCTGTTTGCGGGAGAGCGTCGATAGTATCTTGAAACGCAGTTCGGGCGACATCTTCATCGGTGCCAGATTCTGCTGCCGGAAAACCATGATGAGACGGTGAGGGTAGAGGCCCACCAACGATGCAGCAAAACCCGGATCGAGGTCCTCGATGTAATCCAGCCACACTTCCAAGTAGCGGAAGCGGTCGATGTGGCCCTGTATCGTTTGCTGCACCTCGGCCGAGGTACGTTTGATAATCGGGAGGCAGTACTTGTTGTCGACGCGGGCGGCGCACATACTCACTGGATTTATCTACTGGCTTTCAAGAAAGCGGAGCGTATCAGAAACCCTTCGAGAGGTCACGCGTTCAACGAAAATTCGAGAACCTTTTGCATCACTTCACGCGGGGGCTTGACACCTGTATGAAGTTGGAACTGAGCAAGCCCTTGTTCTAGGAACATCTCGAGTCCCCGAATCACTCGTGCGCCGCAGGCCTCAGCATCATGTACTAGGCGCGTTGAGCGAGGTGAGTAGATAGTTTCGAATACGATCTGCGCCTTGTGCAGGCAGTGTGACGATATGGGAGATTCTGAATCCAGCTCTGCCATACCAACTGAAGTTGAGTTGATGAGTATGTCGCACGATCGAATCTCATCGACCGCGTTCAGAGTGTTTGAGGCGCAGCCCCAACGTGCGGCTAGAGCCTGAGCCTTCTCGAGAGAACGGTTAAAGATAGTGACGTGCGCTCCCCGCGATGTGCAGGCGTAGAGTGCGGCTTGAGCTGCCCCGCCCGCTCCAAGGAGAGCCACACGACGCCCCTTCAATTCGGTCAACCGTTCAAGGGGGTGAAGGATCCCGAGCCAGTCTGTGTTGTATCCCGTTAGCTTTGAATCAGAATAGACGACCGTATTGACTGCTCCGATCTCCTTTGCAGTTGCATCGAGCTCGTCGAGTAGGGGGATGATCGACACTTTGTGCGGCATTGTGACGGAGAGCCCTCGAAAACTGAGCGCCTTGAAACCCGCGATAGCCGCAGCAAGCGACTCGACACGCACATGTGCTCCAGCCATGACGAATGGGATACCTAGAGCCTCGTAAGCTGCGTTGTGCATCGCAGGCGAAAGGCTATGCGCTACCGGATCGCCGATGATGAGGCACACCGATGAGCGGGCTGTTACGTTGAAACCTGTCATGATCGCGAGTCTATCGATGAAAGGATCTCGGAGCAAATCTCTTCCACGCTCTTCGCGTCCGTCTCGATGACGAGGTTCGCCCACTGCAGGTAGAGCGGGGCTCGGCGCTCGAAGAGTTCACGAGCCTGCTCCCCGTTCTTGAAGAGCGGCCGGTCGTGCAGCTCGCTACCACGAGCAAGGATCTGGTCGAAGGAGGTTCTCAAAAACACCACAAGGCTGCCTTCAGTCGTGAGGTGTTGCATATTAATCTCTCGACCGATCACGCCGCCGCCGGTTGAAACAACCACCGAACGCTCGTGCTGAACAGCAGCGCACACCTCGCTCTCGAGGTCTCGGAAGCGAGGCTCCCCCTCATGCTCGAAGATGTCAGGTATGGACGCCCTGCCGGAGCGCTCTACTATCATGGCGTCGAGCTCCCTCACCGAGAAGCCAAGCAGCGCGGCCAATGCTTGGGCCACGCTGCTTTTTCCGGTTCCCATAAAGCCGATGAGGATGAATCTGTCGGGAT
This sequence comes from Bdellovibrionota bacterium, assembly GCA_044351795.1. Taxonomy (GTDB): domain Bacteria; phylum Bdellovibrionota_C; class UBA2361; order UBA2361; family OMII01; genus OMII01. The sequence goes on from JBILFA010000177.1 coordinate 4,749, forward strand.
GCCTGTGCATAGTGCGTCAAAAGTGGAGGCCGTGTGGAGGATAGTAGCGGGTTGAGGCTGAATTACCAAGTATA
>JBILFA010000084.1:0-15424 GCA_044351795.1 Bdellovibrionota bacterium
GGCAAATTGCTCAAAAACTCAGCTATGGGCTTGTTCTGGCTGCCACTGAATACCAGGTTTCGAACATCGAATGAGCTTGGGGAGGAGGGACGCACGAAAGCAGTAGAGTAGTACCCTCGTGCGCCTCAAGAGCCTTGTTCCGTAAACTTGCCGGCCCTCGCATTAGTTAGAGTTGTTCCTTCCCGCATTGTAGATCTTGCCCCCCACGTCCTTATAACGTTGCAGGACTGTGCACGCTTCATCCGATAGTATGTTTTCTATCACCTCTATGTGGGATGTTTCCGGTAGACGCTTGCGGAGTAGCTCCGCCCAGTTCGGTGGAACCGGCCCTTCGTCAAAGCCCGTCAACCTCTCCGTCTGTTCACAGCTTGCACCGGTCACCAGACGCCTGATACCGGACCACCATATTGCGCCCCAGCACTGAATACAGGGCTGGGCGCTGGTTACGAGTTCCATCGCTGGCAGATCGGGAGCCCCGAGATCAAATGTTTTGAGGGTCTGTTGGGCAATCATGAAGGCCATTATCTCGGCATGGGCAAGCGAGCATGCACCGACCACAACGAGGTTCACACCTGGAGCTACAAGTTTGCCGCTTTCAATTTCGAAGATAGCCGCTCCAAAGGGTCCACCGGTGCTTTCAGAGACGTTTCGGTCTGCAAGGCCGATTGCTAGGCGCATCCTTTCCTCAAGTGTCGGAAATACCTGACCGGGTTTCACGTAGTCGGATACCCATGTGGGAAGAGAGATGTTCACGCTCGGATAGTATTGTGTCATATCAGTAACAAATCGGAATCTAAACACCACCACATTGTGCGGTCTGAGTTGATTCTTTCAACCGCGTAGTCCTGTGTCGATAAAAATCGACACAGCTCGGTGAGAAAGTAGTGACAGGCGGCCTTGAGCACCTGTTCCGCATTTCCGTTCACGTCCTACCACACTGCTTGCCCATCCAAGCGAAAATGAGGTGTCGTGACTCTGCGCTGACGAGGGACGCCGAATGGCCTATCCCTCGCTCAATGACCAAGGTGCACCGAGATGACACGCGCTCACACAGCTGTCGCGAGTGCTGTGCCGGAACAATCTTGTCGTCGGTGAAGTGGTAAAAGAGCACGGGGATAGGGAAGCCTTGCGAGAGCACTCGTTCGGGAGAATACCTGTCGAGCACAGCAAGGCTCAGAATCCATGCTAGCGGGCGGGGTATCCACAGATCCTTCAACTTGTCTCGTACGATGCTCCGATATCCTGCGAACGGCGAGTCGGCGACTATAGCGCAAAAGAGGTTGGCAGCTTGAGGAGCCGATGCAACAGTCAATCCGAGGCTAGCTCCGAGACTCTGCCCGAACAGTATCCTGCGAGACTGGTGTGGCTCGACTCGCTGTATGTAATCGAAAAATATCTCCACATCGTCGTGAAGTTGGTAAATGTCGCTCCTGCCGCTGGACCCCCCGTATCCGGCGTAGTCGAAGGTCAGCACCCTGTAGCCAGCGCTGGCGAGGTAGTATGGAGTAGGCAGGTGGGTGCTGATATTCCCGGCGTTACCGTGCAGGAAAAGCACTGTACCAAGGTTGTTCCCAACCGGTTGAATGTCCCAACCGAACAACCTCTTGCCCCCTTCGCTGGGAAGCTCGACCTCTTCGAACTTGAGGTCGAGGGCCGAAGGGTCGCGGTACTTTGCTCGATCCGGATAAAAGAACAGGTCAGTGCAACCGGTCATGAGTAGAGTCACAGCGAGGGTGAGAAGAGCATGCAGGATCCAACCGGCGGCCCCCTGACTGCGAGCACGAACTGCTTTCGAGGCAGTGAACAGCACTTTCCCACGCAGTATCTCCGAGTGGAGCGACTGCTCAGAAAGGATCAAAGAAATGCTCGAATCTGAGGATGTATGTCCAGTTTGGTTGGTCGAAGTCATGGCGATATTCGGTTTCAAAGCGTATCGCCTCGTTTTTACTGAGAGAGATGCGCGGAGACAGGCTCGCACTCATTTTCGAAGCAGATTCTCCTGCAACTGCGGGGGCAAAAATACTTCGGAATTCGAGGCCAAAGGATTGCTCAAACAGGTAAATAGCACCGAGGCTCGGTCCAAGAGTAACCCTGTAATCGCCCTCTAGAGCACCCGCTGTGGTGATGTCGGCTTCGATCAGAGTGTAGGATACGAGCCGGTCGGTCAGAGCGTAGGTGAAGCCACCCCCTCCATCCAACGTGTACATGAAAGGCTCCCGGTCGGAGTGGTAAGGCCTTCGCGATCCAGCGAGTCCGATTCGCCAGGAGAGTGGGGAGAAAAAGTCATCGCGTGGGGTCAAGGCAGCGATGTCCAAGAGCGTGAGTCGTTGGAGCTTGACTCCTTCATCGTCGGAGAATCGAACGCCGGTATCGAGGAATTGGAGTTGATTTCCAGGAAGATACCCACCCGGCCGATCTGAGAGTGCATGAAGGGCAGGTCGAAACTGAAATTCACCAATCGCGTGATGCTCGAAGCGCCCCACACCCAAGCTCATCATCGCAGAAGCGTGACCTTCGTCGGGCCGAACATCGGGCCTGAAGTCAGGATTGCTCGATGCCACGGAAAGTTCACTGCGGGATTTGAGGAGATCGAAAGCGATCCTCTGGGCGTCGGGAAGCTCGTCACGCGAACTAAGTCGTTCGAATCGATTGAAATCTATCGCGATATCGAGCACCGCGGCTCGATCGGCAAGTGACAGCAGCGAGAGCTTGTCGACTTCTCGCAGATCGTTAGCCAGAGACCTTCCTAGCGACGCGAGAGCCTTGTCGCTGTGTGCCAGGCGAGCTCTGAGTGTCGTCGCGGCGGAAGACCGGAATCGAGTCGAGGTGACAAGCCCGGGAACGGTTGAGATCATCCTCACGGTATCGACCGGCATTACCCAATAAGGACTGCGAGTAACCAGAGCCAAGTCGGGACGAGCAACATCGAGCAGGGCGAGGATGTGGTACGAGCAGTTCTCGTCGAAATAAAAGTAGCTCAGAGGTACGTCACGCAGCTCCCACAAATGAGCGACGAGCATAGAGAGCTCGTTCTCCGAAAGTGCGAGCTCGTATTCCCATATGTCTCTATTCTCCAAGTCACTGTACTGGTCTACTTTTTTGTGAAACGGCGCCACAGTATAGTAACCGTCAAAACCGCCGAAGACGCCTTTGGCAGCGTATACCAAGGCGCTTTCACCGCTCGTACGAGCGGCATAGTCTGCGGCGTACGCCAGCAGATCGGTCCGTTTTTCTCCTCTTCGTTGGTCGAGTCTCAAGAAGGTGTGGCCGAATGCGGATGCCGGATTGTTCAGAAAGGACCCGGGGAAAATCAGGGTGGCGCCTTCGACTGCCAGCCCCTCTGACCAGGCGCGGTATCTTTGACAATCGACTTGGGGAAAGCCGTGATCTGGGAGTTGGAGCTTGTCTCGTAACCACACATAGCGTGCCGGAAAGCGGCACTGAGGGTGAGAGTCGTCGAGAGGCGTCATTTGCCCAAATGCCAGTAGTGTTGCCTCGAGTTCGGTCCGGGGATTTCGCCGGTCTGTCGACGAGAGAAAAAAATCGGCCCCAGAGACGCGAGAAGGTGGCGAAATCAATGACGTGTTGGGGGCGTAATGAAGAAGCGCCAACCATTGAGGGTCAGACGCCAATCCCATGCTGCTTGCGCTCTCGATGACTTCACGGAAGGGTGTGTCCGGCTCTTCCGTCTGCCCTATCGCAGGGAGCCAAGCAAGGATTAGAAAATACGAGAAAAACAGCAACCGGGAGAGCATGCGTGCGTGTCGACTCACTTCAAAGTAACCGCTCTCCAGCCCAACGATACATATCGATTGGAAATGTATTAAAGAAGATCAAAAGCTGCCCCCTCGCTGGCCTCAAGTCAGGAAGCCTAGCGAGGGGGCATGGAATGTCGATAGAGGAGACTAGACCCTATCTGCGTACTGCACGAGTCCGTTGCTCTGAGCAAGAATGCCTTTCAAATTGACAGCAACTTGTTCAGACGAGATGTCTGCATTCGCGAAGATGTTCGAAAAGTTGCTCTGGAGAGTATTCTTGAACGCAGCGTCGTCTTGCGATTCGACGTTGAGAAGCGACGCCAAAGCCTCTAAGCTCTCACCCTCACCGCGGGATACATCCATAGCGAGGCGAGTCATGTTGCCGTCGATGAATGCTGCTGTTTTCCAGTTTGACGTGACGACACCGTCTTGAGTACAACCGGACGTGCCGGATGTGATGGCAAACGTTTGATTGCCGGATGTCCCGTTCGTTGTCACTGCAAGCACTTGCGGAGCGATACCTTTTTCTCCCTTGAAAAGACGGGAGCCCCAACCACAACTTCCGATGTTGTTTGTCTGGGCTACAGCAGACACAGCTCCGGTCAGACACAATGCGAGGGCCAAAATCACTTTCTTCATCTTTATTTCCTGAATAGGTTTATGCTCCCCTCTAGTGAGTGGAATCCTCGGTAGAATCCGCCCTCAGCAAGGAAGGTGTCAAGGACGATTTTAGGGAAACGAGGCGAAACAACGCATTAGCGTTGTTTCGCGAGGGGCGAAGCCTATTTTTGTCGCAAGAACTCTTCTTTTGAGATAGCTGCTCGCCAACATGCAGAGCGTCGTCACATGTAGTGAATTCCTACGGTTCTAACAAGCCGCCCTGATTAGAATCCCACGTGAAGACCCGTCCTGTTCCTTGAGGATGAGTCGATGTGCCGACGAAGCCATCTTGCAGGTTTCGTACCTCTAGCGTTACTCCAGCCGATAGTCGCTTGATGCCCGGCAGTTGAGTGCAACTCTCGTTGCTGCAGCCTAAATACTCCTCGTGTTGCAGGAAGTAAGCCTCTTCGGCGATGGCGACGGAGCGAAGGTCTAGTTCTGCGCGCGTATCGAACGCGGTTGCTTTGTATGCGGCGTAACGCGGAATGGCGATTGCGACTAAAGCACTTACGATGCTCATTACGATGAGGAGCTCTATGAGGGTGAAGCCGGCAGCGCTTCGGTATTGAACGTTTGACATCATGGAGTTTCTTCCTATTTCACGGGGATCGAAACGAAGTAACTACTATTCCGGCCCAGGTTTGGTACTCACGATCGAGTAGAAGTAGTATTCGACGAAGTGCGAGAAAAGTTTCCTCTCTCGTTCATTCCGCCAGGGGCAATTCAAATTTGGCTCATAGACGGATCTAGTGGGTAGTGAGCGTGAACGACCCCCGAAGAAGCGCCTTTTCCCTGCCCGGTCGAAATAGAAGTGTATTTCAGATTGAGGCTGGTGATTGGGCCTTTAACCACCAGTTAAAGCGCCGTGCATATGGGTGCGGCTCGGGAGGAGCCGATAGAAGAAGCCTTTTTGTCTTCACAAAGAGGCCGAACCAAGGAAAGCGAGGAACAGCCAAGTGCCATGCCTTTAGCCTTACCCTCGCTGCTCTTGGTTCGACCTCTTTGTTACATACAGTGCGCCTCACAGGCGGCTACCTGGGCGCACGCACATGAAGCGCGCGGTAACACCGGCTCAAGCACCTAAGTGAACAAAGAGGACAGAGACGTCAGCGAGGAGGTATCCTACCGGGTTTCTATGCTCCTCACCCTCGCTGCGCTCCCGCACTCTTTGTATTCCCCCTTCTTGTTTGCATAACCCCGCTCAAGGGCTGGGCCACACTACCCACTCGATTTTCAGGTGCGGCGAATTCTTTAAAATGCCTCGATAGAGAACCTCAGAACTTTGAAAAAGCCGGTGGATTCGCAGGTGTTGTGGTTGTGTCCGTACCGGAAGTTGCCCCCTTAGTCGCTCGAGCCGCTGCCTGCTTCTGCTGGAGGTCAATTCGGTAAAGCTGAATAGCTCGAATGCAATTAGGGGTGAACCAGCCGTCTTGATAGCATATGGGAGCGGGGGCTTTGGGGAACGCCGAGAGACATTGGCCGATCAGATCCTTACATTTGGGTAGGATTAAGCGCACTCTTTCATTGGCTTCCACGCTCATGATCCCATCACCACTTGGGGCTTTTATCGCTGCCATGAGCGCTTTCAGTCGCTCTTGTTCAGACTTGTTGCCCTTTGCGGCAGCGAATCTGTTTTCTATTTCTGACAGCATTCGTTCTTGATGCTCATCACGGAGCTTGGGTGGGATTTTCAGGAGCTTTTCTCGTACCTGTTGTATCTCGGGGTCTTCGGATCGGCTGCTCGCGTTGGAGCGGGGAGCGAATCGGATAGCGGTTATTCGGCAAGCGGCTCCGAGTATCTGTTCGTACAGCGCAAGTGCATCGTCCATGAGCCGAGCCTTCTCCTCTGTCTCTTGAGTCGACTGATATTTCGAATTCACCTCTTTCAGAGTAAGGGTTAATTTATCGAGTCTTTCGAGCTCGACCGCGGACATGCCGGACTTGAGAGCGGGACTCGGAACCTCAGCGTCTAAGCCTCCAGAGTAATAAGGTACGGTTTTTTGATTTTGATAAGCACTTACGCACGATGGTGCAGCAATGCCGTCTTTAAGGCATGTTGCTGCCGGATTGCCCGGGTTAATTTGGAACAATCGATCCATAAATCCGACGCATGTAGGATCCGTTGGCGGTCCTTTGTAATCGAGCGTCTTATGGAGGTCTCCGAAACATTTGCTGTTGATATACTCTTCGAGCGAAGAGATGAGCTCGGTGAGATTCACTGCATTTTTGAAGAACTTGAGACTATTCTCCGCCATCTGGATTCGTAGCTCTAAGACACCGACAGTCTTCTCGAGGTCGATCTTGGGTTTCTTGCTTTCCCCGGCGGCGAGAGGCGCAAAAATCACAGCCAGGACCAGCGCACAAACAGTGGTGATGTTTTTAAAGGCGCCGATATGGATTGCACGAGTTGGATTTCCCGTTTTCATGGCGTAACCTCTAGAAAATAAGAGCTTAAGAGCTGTCCTAAGATGTTATGACGGATCGGACTTGGATGTGGATCAAAGGAGAGTGTGAGGTCTTCCTCTCTTATATGTGCTTCCTTAATATACTCTAGCAGCCCCTCTCTCAGGGGGATGAATTGAAGAGACATGCTCTTTCGTATCGCCGGGAGCCGGCTCAAGTCGGACTTCCAGGATTTTCTGGGGTTTATAGTGATGAAGGTTTTGATTCCTCGTTCGGAGGTTATCGTATCCAACCTCTTGAGAGCATGGTTAGGATCGAGTCCCATAGCTTGTACCTGTTGATCCATCTGTTCCGGCCGAAGCAGTTGTTTGGCCATCTGTACGAATTTCATCGAAGAGAGTATCCCTCCGCCGCTGCCGGAGATGTCCCGGATGAAGAACGGCATTCCGAAATCATTCTGCACGAAGTAAACGAGGACTGCATCAGGGTTAAACTGGAGGCCGAGCTCCTCGAAGAGCGCGACCTCCTGAAAAGTTGAGTATCCCGGAACGCCGAAGTTCAGCACCTCGAATTTTACTCGGCCAGCTGCTCGTTCATTCAGTGAATCTTCCAGCTTCTGGGCGAAAGTTTCGTGTTGTTCAACGCCCCAGCCGAAGGCGAAGGAATCGCCGAGGAGGGCGATTCGATAGACTCCCGGAGGCTTGATGATCGGGCGTTCGGGAGAGCGCAGACCACATGAGTTCGTCCGCACTCGTGCCCGCACAAAGGAGAGATCAAGTTCGGGCTTGAGGGTATAGATGATGGAATCGTTGGGGTGCGGACGAACAATGGTGCGGAGAGAGGCTCGCGCTCCACCCTCCATTGAGGTTCCGACGTCACTCTGTTCGGGTTGCATCATAGCTCGCCGGACATCCTCTATTGAGTCGAACTCTGTGCCTCGCTCTCCCAGCGGGACTACCTGTAGGACGGCGATGCTGACGGCAAGAGCGGAGAAAACCCCGAATGTCGCAAGGGCGAGCTTCGCTTTGAAGGTGAGAGGTTGAGGGGCGGTACGAGTCATTCGCGGGACTTACTTAGTTATGAAGGGGAGGATGGGTCCCTTTAATTACGTGCATGCTTCAGGATACTTCGCTGAAGTCGTACCGTAAAGGCTGCCGGGAGAGGGGTATTGAAATAGTGACTGAGCGAGCAGGAAATCGGTTCCCCGAGGGGACGGGAGGGGGAGGAATTGAACTAGGAGAGATTCGCGCTCTTCGCACCGGCGAAGTTTTTGGCCTCTACCCTAGCTTGTGCTTTCGACTTTCGGGTGGGAATTCCTTCCGGTAGCGGCCGCGTTAACGACTCCTGCTGTGACATCGGAGCCGTTATCAGACGAAGATCCGTCGGTCTAACGTGAGGGGGCGTAAAAGACCAGAATAGAATTTCCGTAGCGACGCTCTTGTGTCTTTACAAGGCGGCCGAGGTCGAGCTCTTCGTATTCTTTGGGATCGATCTGGACGATGACGATTGCCTCGTCATTAAGGAGGTGCGGACGTTCAGCGATGGTCCTCATCGCCTCTATCCATATCCCCTTGTACTGCGGCGGAGCAACGTATATCAGGTCAAAGCTCTTAGAGCAGTTTCTCAGATATACGAAAGCATCGGTGTGGCGCACCTCGGCTTGCTGTGCGAGCTCCGTTGCCGCGATGTTGTCCTTGATCGTTGCAACGGCTCGGGCGTTTGTGTCGAGGAACACGCAGTGCCCAGCGCCTTGGCTCAGGGCCTCGATACCTACCGCGCCGGTGCCTGCAAATAGGTCTAGCATGGAGATGCCCTCCAGGCGAGGGCGCAGAATATCAAAAAGGGGCACCTTTACACGATCTAGGATTGGCCGCGTCGAGTCTCCAGGAACGACCTTGAGGGGGCGTCCCTTGGCTTTGCCGCCTATAACTCTCATGGTCGCTCGCCTGATCAGTTGTTTTATAGAGAGCGATTCATGTCCCAGTTTTCAAGGTAATCACGGATGAAAGCGATGAACTGACCACCCAGCGAGCCATCGACTATCCGATGATCGTACGAGAGCGTCAGGTAGCACATCTGACGAATCGCAATCATGTCGTCTATGACGACTGGGCGCTTCTTGATGGCACCGAGACAGAGGATAGCCACTTGGGGCTGGTTGATGATCGGAGTACCGATGATCGTTCCGAACACTCCCGGATTGGTCACTGTAAATGTTCCACCAGCCACGTCGTCGGGCACCAGCTTCTTGTTTCGCGCACGGAGTGCGAGGTCGTTAAGGGAACGGGCGATACCGACGAAGTTCTTCTCCTCTGCGCGCTTGATGACTGGCACGATGAGTCCCGTGTTTCCCAGCGCAACCGCGACGCCGAGGTTGACGTGCTTTTTGAGGATGATCTTCTTACCCTCGACCGAAGCGTTCACGTAAGGGAATTTCTCGAGGGCCTTGACTGTAGCCTCTAGAAAAAACGGCGTAAAACTGAGGCTGAATCCCTCACTCTTCTCGAACGCCGATTTGTTTTTCGCTCTCCAGTTAGCGATGTTGGTCACATCGATTTCCTGGATCGAGTATACATGGGGGCTCGTCTGCTTGGAGCGCACCATGTGATCCGCTATCGCGCTTCGCATCGCGTCCATTACTACCACTCTCTTTCCATCGGCACTCCAGTCAACCGAGGGCTGCTCGGCCGGTATCGACGGTTTGGCGCTCGTGGCCGCTGCGGGTGAGGGAGCGGCAGGAGCGGGTGCTGCAGGGACGGGTGCCGCTGAGCGTGCCTCCACATACTTTAGAAAATCTTCTTTTGTTAGTCGTCCTGCTTGGCCGGATCCTTTGACGCTATCGAGTTCAGCCAAGGGTACTCCGTGCTTCTCGGCAAGACCCTTGACGAGAGGAGAGTAGAACCGACCGTTTTCTGCCTGGTCCTCTTTCGGGCTCGGGGAGGCTTCCGGCGCGGAAACTACCGAGGCTGTTTCGGCTTTGGGCGCTGCGTGCACTCCGTTTCCGTTAGAGGTCGGGGCACTACCGGCGGCTTTACCATCTGTGTCGATAATCGCGATCTTGGTTTTTACCGGTACAACATCGCCTTCGTTGAAGAGCAGCTCTGAGAGAACACCTGCAGCGGGGGCAGGAATCTCAGAATCAACTTTATCTGTTGAGATTTCGAGAATGACCTCATCCTTTTGAACAGACTCCCCGGGCTTTTTTCGCCACTTGGAGATGGTTGCTTCCGCGATTGATTCACCCATCTGCGGCATCAGCATCTCAACTTTCATGGTCTACGACTCCTCACACATTTTGAAATTTATACAGTGGTTATAGACTGATACGGGTTCAAGTAAAAGCTTCCCGCAAAGCTATGATGAAAACTCCCCCAGTAAATGTGCTCTGTTTGAACCAACACTTGCGAGACGATGTTTTATGGGGTGCGACGACCACAGATCACGGCCCTCAGAGGGACAAAAAGCCCCTAAAAGCCCAACAGCTCCTCTAAGGCCGAGGCTATGTCCTCGGTTTGAGGTAGAACGGCGTCCTCTAGGATCGGCGCGTGAGGTACGGCTGCCGCATACTTCATTCCTACCCTCTTAACGGGGGCATCGAGGTCTTGGAAGCAGGTGTCTGATATCTGCGCTGCAATCTCCGCGCCGAATCCGCCAAACAGCAGATCTTCATGGGCTATCAACACCCGCCCGGTTTTGCGTACGCTGTCGAAGATGTGCTCGATATCGAGCGGTACGATACTTCTGAGGTCGATCACCTCCACCGACCACCCCTTCGATTCGAATTGGTGGGCCGTCATGAGGCTCTTGTGAACGAGGGCTCCCCACGTAACGATCGTGGCGTCCGTGCCCTCTCTGAGTGTTTTAGCTTTGCCGATCGGCACGAGGAAATCGGCATCTCCCTCCGGCGCTTTGGCATACACTTGCCTGTAGAGCCCTTTGTGTTCGAGGAAAAGCACTGGATCTTGCGCCCGTATCGCCGCCTTGAGAAGTCCCTTTGCATCGGCTGCATTTGAAGGATAGAGCACGAAGAGTCCAGGTAGGTGCGCGAAAGTAGCCTCGATGTTTTGCGAGTGATACGCGCCGCCTCGAATATATCCCCCCACGGGGATTCGAATGACGGCAGGGCAGGAGAAGTCGCCTGCACACCTGTAGTGCATCATCGCCAGCTCATTGCGGATCTGATTCATTCCGGTCCAGACATAATCTCCGAACTGAATTTCAACGACCGGCTTGAGACCACGGGTTGCCATTCCGATCGCTGCGCCGACGATGGAGCTCTCCGCGAGTTGGCTGTTGAATACTCTGCTCTTCCCATGCTTAGAGGTTAGTCCCGCAGTTACCGTGAAGACGCCTCCTTTGCCGTGTGCGACATCTTCACCGAAGATGCACATGTCCGGATTGCGAGCGAGCTCCTCGTCGAGAGCGTGGTTTATCGCATCTACTATGAAGATGTCTGCGCCTGCCGGTGCGCTTTCGACTATCCCTTCCCACGGTGTTGGATTGGTAAAGGTGAACTTTGTGGCCTCTGCGGGATCGCAATCAGGTCTCCCTTCTGCGTAATCAGCAGCTACATCGACCTGATTTTTTATCTCAGCATGCATCTTCTCGAGGTCGGTCTGTTTGACGATGCCGCGATCAATGAGGGTAGCGCGTGTCAATCTCAGCGGGCAGCGTAGTTGCTCCCTTGCGAGCTCTTCGGGCGACCGATACTTCAGGTGATTATCAGAGATAGAGTGGCTTTGAAGCCTCGGCACATGGGCCTCAATGAGGCTGGGGCCTTGGCCCCGCCGAGCACGCGCGTGAGCCGCTTCGAGCACGGCACATGAGGCTTCGAAGTCCGAGCCGTTAACCTCGCATGACTCAAGGTGCTCATAATTGCGCGCTAGCTTAGCCACGCTTCCACCGGCTAATTGCTCTGATACCGGAACCGAGATGGCGTAATCGTTGTTTTCGATGAGAAATACGATCGATAACTTCTCCCTCGCAGCCCAGTTGAGAGCTTCGTGAAAATCGCCCTGAGAGCAGGTGCCTTCACCGGCCGACACGTAGACTACTTCGTCCAGGTGCTTCATCCTTGCACCGAGAGCACACCCGACAGCTTGCAGAAACTGACTCCCGGTTGGAGAGCTTTGTGGCGGGATCTTCAACTCGCGGTGACCATAGTGCATCGGCATCATCCTGCCGTGCGAATTAGGATCCTCGCTCTTGTTCATGGCATTCATGAGAAGCTCTTCGGCGGTCATGCCGAGCCCTACCACCAACGCCATGTCGCGGTAATACGGGTAGAACCAATCCTTCTTCGGGCGAAAAACCTGAGAGGCCGCCACTTGAACAGCCTCATGACCGGCACAACTGATTTGAAAATGGCACTTGTTCTGCTTGTATAAGGTGATCGATTTCTCGTCGATCAACCTCGATAAGAGCATGGTCTTGTATGCCTGCAGAAGCGTTTCGTCGTTCACCTTTTTGATAACTCCGCGCTTTTCGATTTTAGTAGGGCTGAATGATTCGCCGGTTGTGCGAAACACACTTGATTTGCGGCCGTCAGAAGATCTAGTTGATCTTTGCATCGTTTATCTGTAGTACGAAGGCCGCCAAAGTGGCCGTAGGCGATAGACTTAACCTCGAGTGTGAAGCGGCTCGGGAGCCTTGCCTCGCAAACCCTATCACATCAAAGACACTGGTAACCAAAAATTTTGGAGAAATGCGCTAATACGCAGTCATTAACATCATCCCGCGAAATAGGCCGCGAACAGATCTCAGATAATGATACCACCCGTATGTCACCGAGGCCACACGGATTTATTGTAGTAAACCGCTCCGAACACTTAAGTACGTTGAGGGAGAAGCCGTGTCGGGTACACCATCGCGATATACGAACTCCACTGAAGGCTATCTTGCTGTGCTCGTCTATCCATACGCCTGTCTTTCCGGGAATCCGTTTTCCTACTACGTTGAAATCCTGCAATGTCTTCAGAATTACCTCTTCGAGTGACCGCATATACCAATCAACGTCGGTCCTATGGTTTTTAAGATTGATTATGGGGTAACAAACAACTTGCTCCGGCCCGTGATAGGTGGCGCTGCCGCCGCGCTCTACCTTATGGAGCTCGATCCCCTGAGTTCGTAAGAGTTCCTCTGATGCGAGGACGTGTTCAGCCGAAGTCGAAGTCCCGCATGTGATAACAGGATTGTGACTGCAAAGAATAAGAGTATCGCCGATATCACCATCTACGAGCTGTTGGTGCAGCGAGCGCTGAAGCTCTAAGGTCTCCTGGTAGTCGACCAATCCTAAAAGACGAACTTCAAGCTTCAGCGCTCCCGACTGCACTATGATTTTAGCCCGCACACGAGGGTGTTCCTGTGGCGAGCCTCCTTCTTAAAAATTGATGGGCCGGCCAAGCGCGAGCCCCATAGCCTCCATCGTTGCCTCCGAGAGGGTAGGATGGGGGTGTATGGTGTCGAGGACGCTTGCTGCAATGCCTTCATGAGAGCGAATGATGGCAGCCTCAGAGATCAATTCCGTCGCCTCGGCATGGATGATGTGTACGCCGAGCACCTCACCAACTTCTTCGTCCACTATCACCTTGACGAATCCGTCCTGTTCGCCGATCGCGATCGCTTTACCGACAGCAGAGAACGGCATCTTACCAACCCGGTACTTGAGGCCCTTCTCCTTCGCTGCTCGCTCGGTGAGGCCCACTGATGCAACCTGAGGTTGGCAATAGGTACATCCCGGGATGTTGTCATAACGCATCGGATGCTTGGACTTGCCAGCAGCACACTCGGCTGCAACAAGCCCTTCGTGGCTCGCCTTGTGAGCCAGAGCGGGTCCGCCCGCGACATCGCCGATAGCGTAGTGGTTGGGCACGTTGGTGCGCATTAACTCATCCACTTTGATAAATCCTCGGTTTGTCTCGATACCGACTTTATCAAGCCCGATGTTCTCTGTGTTAGGGAGAATACCGATGGCAACCAGACATGCATCGCCACTCCACTTCTCCTCGGAGGTCTTACCTTTGAGCGTGGCGCTCACTGAGTTGCCGGTCTTTTTGAGATCCTGCACGGCGGTGGCGGTCCGAATCGTCATTCCGTTCTTTGTGAACACCTTTTCCAAAGTTTGAGCAACCTCGGTATCTTCAACAGGAAGGATCTGATCCAGCATCTCAACAACGGTCACCTGGGTGCCAAGAGAGCTGAAAAAGTATGCGAACTCAATACCGATAGCTCCAGCTCCGATGACTAGCAGCTTTTGAGGGAGGCGCTTGTATTCGAGGATGGTTCGCGATGTGTGCACAACTGATCCGTCGACCTCGACTCCCGGTATCGGTCTCGGGCGAGCTCCGGTAGAGATGATGATATCTTTGAAATCGTATGTGACGACCTTGCCCGCAGCGTCGGTTACAACCAGCTTGTTTCCCTTTTCGAGCACACCGTTACCCGAGATCACTTCGATCTTGTTCTTGCGCATCAGGTAGCTCACACCGCCGGAGAGCTTGGTTGCGACCTCACGTGATCTATCGATAATTCTAGGGAAATCCACGCTGAGTTGTCCGGTTGTAAATCCGAACTCCGATGCATGTTTCATGTCGTTATACAGCTGAGCTGAGCGGAGGAGCGCTTTAGACGGAATGCAGCCCCAGTTCAAGCAGACGCCACCGAGGGCATCGCGTTCTACAATTGATACTTTGCGACCGAGTTGGGCCGCACGAATCGCCGCTACATAGCCACCAGGGCCGGAACCAAGAACGATGAGGTCGCGAGACTGACTTGCCATACTGAAAGTGTGCTCCTAGACATTGCAGTACCGGTGAAAGCTTTTGGGTTCATGCTTTCAAAGGGTAACTTCTTATATGCCAGGCCTTTCATAGATCACTTCCGCACCATGAGCAAACGTAACTACCCTAAATACCTGATAAGTTGGTTTTAAGGTACCTAACGGCCAAGGTGCCTATGGTTTCTCTTGCGGCGCAAGGTCGCCTTGGCTGTGAAATCCGCGCCAGCACCTATGCACTATGCCTTTGTCCGTAAGGCCGCACCTACACAGCGCTAGCGCTTCACGGGCTCCACGTATCTCTCTAGGCGGCCGCCTGGGGTGCGTCTGGATTCCGGTGACTCAGATGCCAAGAGGTCAGCATCTGAACGAGGGTGTCCTCTTTTTCAGGGCTTGCAAGTTGTTTGACGTGGTCGAATATGTCGAGGAGGTACGCGTTGTGAGCGGCCTCCTCCTGTGGGCTTTGCTGTGATAGTTCGCGGCAGATCCGTTCAATGTATGCACTCTTTTCCATACTGCGTTCCTCGAGATCGAAGTAAACAAGAGGATCGTAACAGGGGTTAGGAGTGGCCGATAGAGATGCCTATGCGGCGTCTAAGCCAGGTCATGCTGCAACGAATTGTCGATAAACCCAGCCTCATTCATTTTTGAAAAAAATGAATGAGAATAGCTGGGCGAGCGCGATCTTGGCGGAGCCAAGTAGCGCCGTAGAAGACAACAAACTCCTAAGTGCCGAGCGTGTGAAAGTTAAGGGTCATGAGAGACTTTAGCTCTCAAACGATACTGTTTGATGTTCGCAAAAAACCTGAGAATCGCTCCCTTGAAATCA
>JBILFA010000179.1:0-4618 GCA_044351795.1 Bdellovibrionota bacterium
CACCTTCATTGCCTGCAGCGGCGACGAAAAGTATCCCGGCGTCCTCAGCTCGCTCAAGAACCTCTCCAAGCGCGGCCGCGTATCCTGAGCCTCCCCAGGAGTTGTTGGCTATCCGAATATTCACGCCGCGATTCTTGAGCTCTATCATGTAATCAATCGCTCTAATGGCGTCTGAGAGAGAACCTGCTCCCGATGCGCCGAGAAACTTCAAGCCGATTATCTTGACCCTATGATTTATCCCCACTAGGCCCAGGCCATTATCACCGACAGCTCCGATAGTACCCGCCACATGTGTACCGTGTCCGTTATCATCCATGGGATCGCCGGGAGTCCCTGCGTCGATGGCAGCATTGATACCGTGCACATCATCGACGTAGCCGTTGGTATCATCGTCAACACCATTGCCGGGAATCTCCCCGGTATTCGTCCATATATTTGCGCTCAGATCGGGATGGGTATAATCGATACCCGTATCTATCACCGCAACTACCACATCCGCCGAACCGGTGGAAACCTCCCAAGCCCTCTGAGCTGCCATACCGTTTTCGTTCCCCAGCCCCCATAATGAGGAAAGCATCGGATCGTTCGGCGTTGTGTTATCAATCTTCACCTCGTAATTGGGAGAGCATGAAACAACATCTCCACGAGCGAGGAGCTCCTTGCAAGTCGTATCCCTCGGATCGACCGGCACACTGACTCTATCCAGGCCGCGTGCCCCGCCGCGAGCGCTTTTCGTTGTGTCGAGCAGGAAGAGCCCCCGTGCTATTCGCTTTACACCCTCTCCGTTGTGGGGACGCACAGCGCGTACACCCCTATCAGGCGAGGGGAAGGAAACGATGTACTCTCCGGGAAAAACTCGAGCGTGAGTCTTCAATGATTGGGCCAAGAGCAGCTGTCCCGTGGTCGCCTGGAGCGCAAAAGCTACTAGGAAAACTGGAAGGGCTTTTCGCAGGAATGTGCGGCTGAACAAAACCGTCACCAAAGAACCTCAGCATGAACCACTTTAATTAAATAAATGTTCCCGCTGCGCGGGCAGAGAGGGGCCGACATCACCGAAGAACA
Source organism: Bdellovibrionota bacterium (assembly GCA_044351795.1). Taxonomy (GTDB): domain Bacteria; phylum Bdellovibrionota_C; class UBA2361; order UBA2361; family OMII01; genus OMII01. The sequence goes on from JBILFA010000179.1 coordinate 1,063, forward strand.
CCCACTGCAGTGAACGCGAACCTCTCAAATCAGGAAGTCGGTAGTTCAGCGAAAAACTTGAGATCTAGCGCGGAGCCTTGTGAAAATAAAAGTCGCTTGGCTCTGTTGAACCACTTACACCTTCGGCAACAGAGAAACCTCGAGTTTGCCCTCTCGGATGAATCGCGCCAGATTGCCCGCGCTCAACTGGGCCTCTTGCGCCTGCCCGCCATTCCGGGCGGTACACCGCACCGTATACTTGTATCCCTGGACTACGGAATCCTTCCAGACCTCGTAGGTGTAAAGCCCATCCTTCCCGTTGGTCAGTGCCCACCGTGATCCGATCACCTTCGAAATAACCGGCGCTTGTGATTCCTTACGAGCAACATATTTCTCGAAGAAAAACCGCGCCCGCTCCCACGCCATGCGATCGTCATCAAGGGAGATGACGAAGGTGCGCGGACTGGCCAATACGGCCTCACGAGCTTGATCATCAACCGTCTGCTCCACCTCGAGACCATCTTGATTCGCTTTGATTATCGAAGCGATTGAACCGGCTCTCGGCTTCGGAGCGGAGCAACCTGTTATGAGAAGCAGCATGCAGAGAAAGGAGAGGAAGAGCCGAAACGGGCGCATCGATTGCGTTCCTGTAAAGAGAGAGAGAGTTGCCGCGCACGAGAGTATCTCGCGCTGTTTGCACCGACAATTGCCAGAGCTCTTCTGGAGTTCACCATAATTTGACTGCTTTGGGCAGAAAAAAAGCGGCCTCAAGGACCGCTTTCGCCTTTACCGTTTGAACACGGTTCTAGCTTTAGCTAAACGAACTCCCGCATCCGCAGGTCCTCTTGGCATTCGGATTCTTGAATTGGAACCCCGTGCCGTGCAAACCTGAGACGTAATCCACGATCGTTCCACGAATGTAGCCAGCGCTAATTGGGTCGATGACAATCTTTACACCGCCGAACTCGAGCGGCAGATCGCCCATCCTTTCCTCTTTGTCGAAATCGAGCCCGTATTGGTAACCAGAGCACCCGCCCCCGACCACTGACACACGGAGGAAGTCTCCCTCTTCTCCTTCCTCCTTCAAAGCTTTTGCAACTGCCTCTGCCGCCGCATCCGTGAAGAACACCGGCATCTCGTCACTCGGAATGAATCCCTCAGAACCGTCTGCTGCGGCGTTCTTCGGACCGGAACCACTACTGCATGAACCTGCGCTTGCTGTCATAAAAATCGCCCCTTACAGAGAATGAGACCTTGTTTATGAATAGTCTCTCTATCCTGGGTTCCCTAATCGAACCCTTTCCCTAAGTGTACTGAATGTAGGGGTTGTTTAACAAGATTCGAGGTGAGGATCTCACAACTACTAGAAGGAATTGATGCTTTTAACGCTCAATAACGCCTCATACAGCCTATAACAAAATGTGCACTGTCCGAGCACATTCTAGCAAGAAAACACGCCAACTCATTAAATTTATTGGCTAACTACAATCAACTTATGTTTGCCATTAGCTTAGCCGACAGAAGTCTGTAGGAACAGCGAGTACAGCGCTCCCCACCGAGGGGGCGGCGCCTCCAGCAGTTGTGGCAGTAAAGATGTGCAGGTTTGGTGTAGTAAGATTGTTGAGAAGGTCTTTAGAGCAGGTTGCTCTCGGCGTTCTGACGCTGTTATATGTGCCTCTCGTTGTCTCGGCAACACCGAGTAACGACCTTGACCCACAGAGGGCTCGATACGCTGCTCAGGACCCCCGAATACTGCGCTTCACCCCGCTCCAACTCACCGGAGGAAGCAAGCTCACCCTCATATCTCCCACCATGTGGTCAGACGTTGCCGACGACCTCGTCACAACGCTCCACAAAACACACGCCGAATATACTGAGCATTTCTCTTCAATCCCTGCATTCAGTACGTCTATTCGTCTCATGGACGAACAGTCCTTCTACGAGCTGACAGGAGCGCCTGCGTGGACAAACGCGATGTTCCTCCGCGGACAGATCGTAATACCTCTCTCGACCACGCAGCCGATCGACTTGGAGAATCTGCACAGATCCGTAAAGCACGAGTACACACATGCCGTAATATCTGCCCTTTCCGGCGGAAGGGCACCGGGATGGCTCGATGAAGGACTTGCCCAACTAACCGAAGGGGATGAGCATCCAGCTCTCAGAGCATCTCTGAGGAGCTGGTTACAGGTAAACGATCCCGTTCCATTGGCACTCCTGCAAGGAGGATTTACCAAGCTCAGCACCCCGATGGTGCCCCCTGCATACGCACAATCTCTACTCGCTTCTAAAGCGATAGTGGATATGTACGGGTTCAAGAAGATCGGCGTATATTTTGAGGCTCTCCGACAAGAAATGAACAGAAATCAGGCCTTCATCATCGCATTCGGCCTCTCCCCCGAAGTTTTCGAGCAAAAACTCGGAAGCGCCCTCAAGACATGGAGCGCACAGCAAGAAGTGCACGGCTAGACAACTCAGATCTTCCGGATCTCAAGTTAGCGGCAACAAGTGCCACATCACTGCCGTCGGGGACCGTGCCGTGTCTCACAAAGACACTTTCCCGGAATATCCAGTCATTTCGAGATACCCGATCACCGACTCATCAGATGCAGCTACCGGGCCCTCCCAGTACTGAGGAAGTCCCACACTGCTATGCTGCCCGACTTCACATGAAGCAACCCGTGCGGCGATAACCGTAGAGATACCGTGAGCTGGAACTTCGACCCGCCATGAGATCGGATACTCTACTCCGGACTTAGGGCTGCGCCACCGTTCAAGGGGCGTCATCGAAAAATCCCGTGCACTGAGCGCGATTGAGCCCGAGGATCCGCGCAGCGTTCCACTGATGAAATCGGATTCCCCTTTTTCGTTTCGCAATCGAAAGATCATCAGCTGTCGACCGTCTCGGAGCATGAGTCCCATCCAATCCCATCCCTTCTGAGCTTGATCGAGGGATTGACTCATGAACTCGTGATCCATCCAGCCGAGGCCGTGCATCTGCTGCAGCTCGCTCCCCTGTCTACGAATCAGGCTTGCCTTCAGGCTTAGGTCCGGAACCGAGTAGTAGATTGAGGCACAGGAAGGACAGTTTCCCTTGCGGCTGAAGCCGTTCTTTCCCTGGAGCCACTCGAGAGACGAGGAAGCTCCTACTAGCCGTAGTAGCAAAGGCCCCCCGTATTCCGAGTCAACTGGAAGTGAGTATCTGAGGAGATGGTTGCCAGCCACCAGATCAGCACTCCAATCGCCTGACAGCGCCATCAAGGTCGACTCCGCCACTCCGGCGACACCGAGAGCGCCTCCACCGACTCGTGACGCGAAAAACGTTCTCTGATTGCGTATGTCGGTGAGCGCTCCGTGCGCCAGATACTCCTGCCCGATCCCCTCGCCCCCTCTGTCGGCACGCCTAAAAAAGGTGAGTTGAAAACCGTACTGCGGAGCGTCCATGAAAGGAACCTTACCCTCTGCATACAGTTGACCGGTGTAGTACCACCACTCGGTTTGATAGTTGGGGTGCGCTCCATGATCTCGCGGGAAAACGAGCGGCGTTCCTTCTCGAGCGATGGAAAATTCGGCAGGC
>JBILFA010000180.1:0-4554 GCA_044351795.1 Bdellovibrionota bacterium
ATACACCTGCGGTTTTTTCACGCCCTCATCTTCGGCCAGCGCCAAAACCTCGAATTTCTCGCTACGAAGCCATTTTTCCGCAGCCTGTTAAAGTCGGCATGTGATAGAAGGGTTGCCCCTCTCAAACCAATCACCGCACGCAATCACTTCGATTACTCAACAATCAAAGTCATTACGACGAGTTGTTGCTGTGAACGAGGATGCCCACCCAAACGTCACTGCGGGGCCCCGGGGATTCACACGCCGCCTCGATGATGGTAGCGTTAGGGGCAGCATTGATGGTGAGAAGCGTTATGAGTAGTTCAACACCTCAAAGTGTATCGATAGACAACGGTGCTCTCGCCGAATCGTCTCGCTCTGAAGTTCAAGATCTCATTCAGCTCAGGTGGTTGAGAAGGATACGGTGGGCGGCTCTCGTGTCGTTGGCTGTAATCTTTTTCGGAGCCAACTATTTTCTCGAGTTGAAGCTTCCGAAGATAGCGATAGTCGGTATCCTCTTATTAGGGGCACTTTCCAACTTCGCCTTGCGACTTCTGAAGAGCCCCTCCCATACAGCATACAAGCTCGCGTCAGGGAGTGCGATCATCGTCGATGTGCTGCTCCTCTCTGGATTGTTGTATCTCTGCGGGGGCTATACGAACCCCTTCAGCATGATGTTTCTCGCGTATGTGACGCTCGCGGCAGTGGTGCTCGACTCGCGGTGGACGTGGATCGTGTTCTCGGTTTCGCTGGCGTGTTTCTTTGGTTTGTTCTTTCTTCACATCCCCCTGCCGCAGTTGGGGATGCATCATCACCACACAGGACACGAAGGCTTCTCTCTCCATCTACACGGAATGCTTGTCGCTTTTGTGTTGATTGGAGGGATAGTCGCAGCATTTGTTACCCGCATGAATCGTGAGATGCAGGAGAAAGCCGCGCAGATAGCCGCGCTACAACGAGCGGAAGAGGATCAAAAACGTCTCATGTCACTTGCGACGCTTACGGCCGGGGCCGCGCACGAGTTAGCGACACCCATAGCGACACTACTTTTGATCAGCGAGGACCTCTCGAGCGCTCTGAGTGGGGACCCTCGTTGGGCAGAGGACGTTCAGACGATGAAGCACGAGCTCAATCGATGCTCCGAGATACTGCACCGTATGCGCAGCGGTGGCACAGAGCTCAATGGAGAACCTCCCAGACATTTCGCGTTGGCGGAGGTCGCGCATGAGCTACGAGGCGCATTCAGCAAGATCGACTCAGCGCGTGTGGTTTTCAGTGGCTGCATCAACGAAGAGTTGACAGTGTGGTCGCTCAAGGACGCATTGATCGGATCACTGAAAGCGCTGATCAAGAACGGTTTGCAGGCTTCTCCTCCGGAGAGTGAGGTAGTTTGTCACGCTGCGCTCTCTCAGGATGAGATCTTGTTTACCGTCAGAGATTCAGGGATAGGAATGAGTGACGCGGTCAAAGCCCGTGCTGGAGAGCCTTTCTTTACCTGTAAAGAGCTGGGCCAGGGGATGGGGCTGGGGTTGTATCTGACAAAGCTCTTTGCCTTGCAGGTTGGAGGGCGCGTTGACATCTCCTCTCACCTAGGGGTCGGCACGGAAGTTCTGCTGCGTATACCGAAGTTGATGAGGGTATGAAGTATGGAAGCCGAGATGCAGCGCATGCTCGTGTGTGATGATGATGATGCCTTTAGAAAACGTTTGGCACGCTCGCTACGGGACAGAGGATTCAGTGTGTACGAAGCGGCGAATGTTACGGACGCACTGGAAGCCTTCATAGAGTATAAACCCAAGCAAGTCATCGTAGATCTCAGGATGCCTGAAGAGAGTGGCTTGACCCTTGTTTCCGAGATAACCAAGCGCGACAAGAGCTGCAAAGTGGTCGTGTTGACCGGGTTTGGCAGTATCTCGACAGCTTTAGACGCTGTGAGACGCGGAGCAATCAATTATCTGACCAAGCCCGCTACACTTGCGCATATTCTCGCCTCCTTTGCACCAGGCCGCCACGAGTCCTCGATGGAGGAAATGCCGTCCCTGGCTGAAGTCGAAGCGGAATACGTTCAGCGGGTGCTCGATCAGTGTGGTGGTAATGTCTCTCAAAGTGCCAAGATCCTCGGGGTGCACCGGAGGAGTCTACAGAGAAAGTTAAGGCAGAGCTCGATCGACTAGCCCCGGAACGCTTCAACGGTTTAAAAGTGACTAAAAGCTCACAGTCACGGCCAAACGGGAACGGGTCTCCGGCTTAACTGCGGCTCCCCCTACATCGATCGCTATAGGTAGATCGATACCGAAAAGCACAGAGACGCGATTCGTGAGGGAATAGAAGAGTTCCGGGCCGAGGTAGAGATTATTGACCGCGGTTTTGGAGAGGAATTCCCCGTTCAAGTGGTCTCCTCCGTCGATCATAAACTTCGCTATGGTGACCCGATTGCCCGCATGGTCGAGGTCCATCTCGATATCTTTAGCCGAAACAGGCACACTAGTGGAGACTGCGGTCGATATGCCGTGTCCATCTAGAGCAAAGGTAATATCTACGCCAGGGAAGTTTTCGATGTTTACTCCCCACTGTCCTAGGTCGTCGGTTATCGAGCATTCGTCGAGAACGCAAACCTTCACATCACCTATGCGTTGCCCGGATGAATGCTTGGCCTGAATAGCTACCTTAGAGTGCCCCGTTCTGTGACTGTGCCCAAAATGACGGTGCCATCACTGGATCCCCTCCCGCCGCCGCACGAAGCGAAGGAGAACAAGAGGCCTAGAAGTACTGGACAGAACACTCGCATACTCACTTGTTTCATATATGCAGATCCTTTGACTTACACTCATTTTATGGGGGGGGATTGATATGGTTTTGCGGCTACAATGACGATGCGGCAATTTACCCAACCGGAGTCCGGCGACGCACTACGTTTCGATTGAATGAAGGCTGATTAAAAAGGGGACATTGACATGGTCCCCTGTCCCGGTCTGAAAGCTCTCTAGAACAATACGCACTCGTACATCACGAGCTGATGCTGCTCATACACACCCACCGGTATCTGTGGCAGTGAAGCTAGCTCATGTATCAACGTCTTTACTCGTCCCGATCGCCAAGTCCTTTCAAGTGGCTCAGACGCATCATTCTCATCCTGTGCTGCGTCAGCACGACCCGGGAATCGCCCGCTCAAGCATCCCTCGATGCTTTAGCTCCCCTACAGCTCTCCTTTCGCTTCGTAGCCAACGGGACACCCCTCAAGCCCGATACGGATTACATCAATCAATTTGGAGAGCGCTATCAGGTGCGGACCCTTATGTTCTATGTATCAAGGGTCCGCCTATCGAGCTCCGAAGACACGAGCACTAGCTACGATGAGAGTTATCACCTCGTAGACTACTCAGATGCCGCCTCACATCAGGTGTTGGTACGAGCTCCAGAGGGTATCTATGACACCATTCAATTCATGGTAGGTGTGGACAGCTTTCACAACACCAGCGGCGCACAAACCGGGGCGTTGGATCCATTGCATGGCATGTTCTGGACATGGAACTCCGGCTACATATTTGCAAAATTTGAAGGACTCGGTGTTCTTCCATCGGGAACGGATTTTTCCTTTGCTCACCATGTGGGAGGATTCCGGCCGGGTGAAGATGCGCAACGCTTAGTTAGCCTCACCATGCCCTCCAACCAAATCGTCGAAGTCAGCGGCCAACACCCCTCTCAGATAGAAATAACCGTTGAAGTTTCTCGGTGGTTCAATGGCAAGCATGCTCTCTCTCTCAAGGAGTATCCTCGGGTGATGACTCCCGGTGCTAAAGCCATGCTGGTTGCAGACAACATATTCACCATCTTTAGCATTCAATAGAGCCATCTCGGATAAAGAAAATGTTCATTTGGAGGCCCCTTGATGGATTTTGCAGCGAGCATCCTCCCTCTAAAAACACTCATAAAGCGGTCCCGCGTGCTCTGCTATGTCATGGTTTGGGGAGGTCTAGGGCTCCTTGGATTGATATTTTTAACGGCATCCGACACCCTTTATTTTACACACAGGATCAAACTTCCTCCGGGAGCCTCACCTCTTAGCTGGAAAAACCCTCCCGGCTTTCCTTCGCCGATTTACACGTTTGCGACTAATCCGCTTTCAAAGGAGGGATTCGAGTATGGAAGACGCCTCTTTTATGAGGGACGCCTTTCCAGAGATGGAAACTTTCCCTGCTCGTCATGCCATCAGCAATTTGCGGCATTCGCCACCTATGCTCACGATCTGAGCCATGGATTCAATGATCAGTTAACAATGCGAAACACCCCTGGATTGGCTAACCTCGTCTGGTCACCTTCGTTTCATTGGGACGGTGGAATAAATCATCTTGAGGTTCAGCCGTTAGCGCCCCTGACGGCCCCGAACGAAATGGCCGAGAGTCTGGAGAATGTGCTCTTCAAACTCAATCAAGACCCTGAATACCGAAGCATGAATGCTGCAGCGTTCGGCACTCCCGAGATAACCTCTCAGAGTATGCTAAAAGCATTAACACAATTTATGGCGATGATGGTTTCAGCCGATAGTCGATACGACCAAATGAAACGTGGTGAGCT
>JBILFA010000086.1:0-15047 GCA_044351795.1 Bdellovibrionota bacterium
CGCTACGAAGCCATTTTTCCCCCGCCTGTTAAAGGTAGACCGCAAGCCCTCTGCGACATCCACCTTTTAATCGATGAATACGATAAGCAGCCCCACGATCTGGGGGATATGTTTCACGACACCTCGTGCTAGGAAGGTAACACGAAACTTTTCGTAGGGGCGTCGTGACATTCTCCGTGGGCTCAAAAGGTAGCCTCGACATCTCTGAAGCCGCAGCGCTCTCACAGCCCGCCTGCGAACGGGGCCGCTTCCCGACAAGCGAGCCCAAGAAAATTGCTAAGAAAAATTGCTAAGAGCGCGTAACCAAATGCTCCTCTGCTGCGGCGGGCTGCGAACGCCGCCGACTTCGTCTTCGAGCAAAAAGGTGCTCAACGTGCTGCAGAGGGCACGTCTCCGCGCCTTTTTTACTCTGCATCCTAGTCGACTGCGCTCTCGCTCAGCCTCGCTACGAAGCTCATTTTGTTAAGCGCTCTAAGCGACCCCACAGCTCTCTTGATGATGCCACGCCATTCGAGGTGTATCTTCAGGCAGCTTGAGGAAGAAGTTGTTCACACCCGTGGTCCCCCCCTCACTATTACCCACAAGTGGTCATGGGAGAGGTTGTGGTGGAGAGAATCTTCTGGGCTTTAGATAGATCCCACACGGAATAACACCACATTTTTTCAGGTTGATGATTCACTTTCTCTTCCGCTCTCGCCGGTCTCTACTGTGAAAAAACGCAGCGTCGGAATGACGAATTGTTAATTTTTACAAAGAGTAAAAGAGAACGGCGAGTTAGGAAGGCGTTGTTCTCACTCTTTGTTGTCATCACACTTTGTAAAGACCGACTTTCAAGATGTGGGTAATAGTAAGCCCACGCCCTCCTTAACAGCCGCTACTACCGGAGTTATTAACAGGTAAGTGGGGGGCTGCTACCTGTCCAAACTTTGGGGTCCACCTCAAATATTAACTCAGTAAAAACATTGCACTGGCCTATCACTGCAATACAGCATTCATTTAGAATGCTGCAGCAGCGCGATCAATCTAACGCGCCGGTCACCGTCAAACGATCGAACTACGGCTAATTCTAGGGGCAGGTCGATGCCATAAAACTAAAACTCTCGTCCGTCACCCCGGCGCAAGTTATCGTAGCTCCGCCCACTGCTCGCGTGTTTCCCTTATCGAGGAGCGTCGAAAAAATTCTTACTGTAGTCGAAAAATTGGCCACAACGGTGTCTTCGTCCGCATCATCAGTGCTTATACGCGAATTTAAAATCTCAACCAAGCCACCGCCCGCAGAGAGGACGCAGGGTGCTGCGGTCGCTGTACCCGAACATTCAGCGATAGAGCCGACAATTTGAACACCACCGCTGGAGCCGAGATCGAGTACGGCAGGACCGAACGTTCCGTCCGACGTGGATTTGAGCCGGGAATTCATGAGCAAGAGCCGGGTAGCGTCTGCCATCTGGATAGTCGTCGCTCCGAATATAGTGTCGCTAGATTCGAGGTAGGAATCATGAATCGATACAAGGCCTGTTCCCTGGGCGAAAAATGTTCGACAGCCTTGACTACCGCTACAATAGGCGTTCAACCGGTAGAACGAAGGGGCGGAATTTTCACTATCGATACCGAAAGCGCCATCCCCCCCCCCTGAATAGTCGACCGTGACATCTTTAAAGATAATATCGGCTGAGTCCCTTATTGAAATCACTCTATCGGCAAGGAGTGCAGAGTCTCTAAACTTGACCCGTTGGATCGTTACTCGCGAGGCCGCAATTATAAACAGGAGCCGACCGGTGGATCCACTCGTTTTCCTAACGGTCAGGTCGCTGAGCGCTGTGTCCGTGGTCATTTGGAGGAGCAGAGAGCCTGTGCCTTGAAGGAAAGTCCTGTCGATGCCGCTTCCCTGAACCGTAATGCCGGGAAGCACCGTGATCGACGAAGGGAGATCGTACTCCCCGGGGGCGATCTTAACAAGCGCGGGGCTCGATGCCGATGCGCCAGCATTGATCGCCGCAGTCAGCGCTGCGGCGAGTGTCGAATACGGCGACCCACTTGAGGCTACGACGTACACCGAAACGGGCTGGAGCTTGGTAATGGAAGCGGCGCTGGCCGCTATATCGGTACCATGGCTCGCAAGAGTGGTGGTATGATCGCCTACCGAACTGTTGAGCGCGGTTATACTTGTCGTATGCCCCGCAAGGGTAGTACTGTGCGAGGCCGTTGTGGTCGTTAGAGAGTTTATATCGCTCGTATGCCTCGCAAGGGTAGTGGTGTGGGATGCGGTGGTGGCTGTCAAAGAGCTAATATTACTCGTGTTGTCGCCGATCGAATCCGTATTAGAATTCATCGCGCTCTCGAGTGCCGTTATATCGGCAGTGTGTCCGTCAGAGGTGCCTTTGAGAAGATCTATAGAACTTGAGTTATTGGTAATGCGAGTCGAGAGATCGTTATCCGGATCTGCGTACGAGCTTCTCGATAGTGCTTTCTCCGTTGCCGAGCGGCAGCGATAGCGCAGCGCGATCACCCCGGTCGTACTGTTTATGCAGGCGGTCTTCGGCAGCTGAGTCTGCGCTTCGATGGGATAAGTAATCAACAAGAGCGAAAGCAGTAGTGTTGAGGAGGGCAGTCTATTCATGTTACCTTCATGCAAAATGCCAATATAATGAGCTCCAAAGTTAGATATGTATCTACCCTGATCTGATGCAGCTTTTTTGCTTGCGTTCCGATGCTCTTAGTGTGTCAACTCAAGGTGGTCTCGAAAGACTTGAAACAGGCCCGCTTTCATCCCGATGATGTGTGTTTTCAGGACGTGGGGCTCTAGACTCATCTCAAAAGTCCCTTCTGCTGTGGGCGGCGATATAGGGGCTGCGACGGCGTCAGCCTTCATAAAAAATCCTCAATGTATCCTAGAGGATACATCTCCGGTTTGTTTGTTCGTCTTCCTTGTCTCGCTCCCTATCTCGCCGCCCTCGCGACGAAGAGACTTTTGGGATGGGTTCTAGTAAAATTAATAAGATAATGAGACTGTAACTGGAAGTGTGAATGGCGCGAGAGCGTCTGAGCACGCTGCCACCGTGACCTCAGAACCAGACTTTGCCAAGCTCGATCTTGAGCTTGAGCGTAAAGGGATGACCCTTGCCCTCTTATGGCAAGAATGGAGTCAAGATTATTCGGGGTTCCACTAACAGCACTCTCGTGTTGGTTCGGATCTCACGTGCGAGCGTTTAACTTCTACGGTGGTGTACCAAAAACAGTAATAATCGATAGCCTCAAAACAGGAGTTACTATACCGTGTCGATACGACCCCGTCATCAACAGGTCCTATCAAGAGCTCGCTGAGCACTGTGGTGTGGCGGTCCTCGCAGCACGTAGCAGAAAGCCTCGTGATGAGGCGAAGGTTGAAAAAGCCATCCAGGATATAGAGCGGTGGGTACTTGCTCCTCTTCGAGATCGCGTATTTCACTCGATCGCTGAAGTTCATGAAGCAATGGCACCCCTGCTGGAAGCGCTCAATAACCGAACGCTTAGGGGCTATGGGGAGTCTCCTAAAGGCCGATTTAATAAGTTCTCTGTCGTTCGTTGCTCGTTCGGCTTCCTTGGCGAGACGAGCCGCTTCTTGTTGTTGCGCGCGCAGCTTGTTCCCGCACTCGCTCGAGCTCGCCCCGAAGCCGCTCGCTCTCGACCTCGAGGGCTGCTACGGCACGAAACACTTCGGCATTGAAGTACGATAGCGTCATTGACGAACATGCTACATCAGCAGCATCGTGTTATATTGCAAAAGCGTTTCGGTCGTAGAAGAGAATCTTCACCTGGTCGCGCCTTCGATTGACGAACACAAACAGCGCTCCCGATAATCGGTCTTGCTCGAGGGTATCTCGCACCAGTCCAGAGAGCCCTTCATATGAGCGCCGAAAGTCGGCAGGGTGACGCGCTACGAATATCCTTGCCTTCGCCGAGAGCAGCATACCCAATCACCCCACGACCGAGAGAAGGCGTCGAATCGTACCCTCGTCTATCCGACCGCGGATGATGAGGCTTCGTCCGTTCGTGAGTCGAAGCTCAACTTCCCCGGCTGGCTCGTCGATTGGTGCCAGCCGGTACTCACGAAACTGTCTCCTCGGTTCTCCAGTACCGCAAAACTTACGTCGCCAGTACTCGAGCGCTCCCTTGGAAGAGCCGTGCCTCGCGCTAAACGCTCCAAGTGTTTCTCCGCTCCTCCTTACGGCATTTACGCGTTGGCCATCTAGCAATAGGCTCCTTCATTAGGAGATTCTAGGGAATGTGTCGCTCAGGCGGGGCTTAGGATCTTAAGAGGCTGCGGAAAAATGCTCTTCTGCTGCGAAATCCGATCTTTTGGCGCTGGCCGAAGATAAGAGCGAATGAACGCCATCTTGAGTGTCTCCTTTCGCCTGCTCCACCTGCGTGGCAGGACTTGGCCAAGCCGATCGGGTGGATCGGTGATATCTCTTTTTTCATTACGATCTATGTATGCAAGCTTTGACTAAGATAGAGCGTGGTTTAGCCAAGATTTGGCAGATGTTCGCGGGCTTGTTGAGAGAGGATTTGTGACTTTGTGATTTGCGTACGCTTGTCAGGCACCGTGCGAGGTGCACGGAGGAAGTGAGAGATACTAAGCTCCGCATCCGCTCGATACTGAGGAGGGAGCGGGTACGGATTCCCGCAGATATTCGTGACGTTTGGAGCAAGAAGAAGGGACGACCGTGGTTGGCGGCGTTGACATGCTTTTTGCCTGAGACGCAGTGGGTATTTAACGACTTACTTGAGCAGCTCGATAACCAGTTAGCGCGGGAGCGGGGGAGCGTGGAACGGCTCGAGGTGTTCGCGAAGAAGGATGCTCTCATTCAGCGACTATTGAAAATCAAGGGCGTTGGGATTCTAACGGCTGCGGCGCTCAGGGCCGAAGTTGGTACGTTCACGAGGTTCAAGACAGGAAAGGAGCTGAGCCGATTTTTCGGGCTGACACCGCGTAATGCCTCAAGTGGTCAACGACAAGCGGATGCAGGTCTGATAAAGGCTGGAAACCCTGTGCTGCGCACGAGCCTGGTACAGGTAGGACATCTGTTGTGCCGCTATCATGACGATTATCGGCTCTACGCACAGCAGCTCCTGGAACGAGGTAAGCATAAGAGCGTCATCATAGCTGCCGTGGCTAATCGCTGGTTGAGACGTCTGTTTTATGACCTACGCGACTTTGAATTGGGGCGCGTGGAGTAAATGAACTGACAAGCATGTGAGGAGGGAGTAATCGAACGACTGATGCTCGGCGCGTCCCTCGGTTAACTACCCGTCGCCTAGATTGGGCTTACGTCGTTCGAACTCTCGAAAAATCAACAGGGGTTAACAGCTGGCGACAGCCAGTGCGTGATGCTCGGATAGAAGAGTGGGGCAGTTCTCAATCGGAATTGCTCCCTCCTGATATGCTTGACACACACGGGGCTTAATAGAAGGAAGCGAGGTAAAATCACTTGTCCGTCCTCCCACCGACAGGTATCACCTGATGACCCTTCATGAGAGAAGCGACGATGGAGGATGAGATGAGTGAGAACTGGGACAAGCTGATTAAGCACGAGGAGTGGAGCGGGTTGAAGCCTGTGGCATTTTGCCGAGCACACGGGATTGATTCACAGAAGTTCGGCTACCAGCGATGGCGTAGAAAGGGAGCGCAAAAGAGGGAGTATTCTGTCCGAGTAGGTAGCGGAGCCGTTCCCCAGGTAGAGATCGTTGTGAGGGATGGTGTAATTTCCGCACCCCGCTATCGGCGGTAAGGGAGGTATTGGAGGCTCTCGATGCTACCCGATCCTAAAGCCGGTTCTGCCGCCGTGTATGTCTACACCGGCGTACTTGATATGCGAGTAGTGTTTGTTCGACTTGCCGCCTGGATTCAAGAGGAGTATCGTCGTAGCCCGATGTAGGGAGGGTGGTATGTGTTCTTCAGCCGTACTCGAGATAGGGTACGAATTTTCTACTAGGACCGGGATGGGTACGCGATGTGGACGAAGCGCTTAGAGGCAGGGAGCTACAAAGTTGAGAAGCGAGACGGGTACGAGGATCTTACAGACCCTCTGTGTTCCTCGGAGTCCTCCGTGGTTCTAACCTAATCCGTTGGAGTCGCATAAACAGCCAGGCCGAGCGAACATTTGGAGTAGAACAGAACAAGGCAATCGGACCACCTTACGTTGACGCTCCGGGTGTCCGCTGCTCGAAACGTTGAACTCGTAACGAGGAAGACGAAACTCTATGGACTGAGTATACATAGCCTTTCCGAGCTTCATGCCTCATCATTTGGCAAGACCCCTAAAATCCCCAAATTACTTCAAATCGAAAAATCGAAATATCACCCGATAATTCAATCACAACGGGTAATAAGCTGGGTTAGAAGCATGCGTTATTGGACAGTAGTGTTACGAGCACGTTTACGTGGAACCGGATTATTTGAGCGTGGGACCAAAGAGTCGGCATTTGTCATCGTACCTTACCACCCTCTTATTTCCGCAGGGAGCTGTAAATAAAATACTTTACGCCTATAGGTCACAGAGCGTATAACGTAGTTTGCGTGCTGCTATGATAACGCTCATAGAGCAAATGCGGAAAGTCGTTGGGGAAGCTTTTCACCGACCTCTAGAGACGACAGTATGAACACAACGATGACTAGCAGAGCTCCACTACTGCCATAAGGTGAAATAGGACAAGTATTTTTGAAGATGGCAGAGAGAAGAGTATTCGGCCCTTCTCATCGTATGTCTGGCTAGTGTTATCTGTCTCGAGGGAGTATGCCCTTTAAAGCTTTACGTGAGAGGCTCAACCAGGTTCTCTTGAAAGCAGTGCAGCCGTGTGGGTCGGTTTGGAAGGCGTTCGCCGGTGCGCTCGTCCTTAGCACCGTCATGTTTGGAGCACACATACTCCTCGGACATCTGCTCCCTTCCTGGAGCCCACTTTTATTCTTTCTCCCGGCTGTTGCAATGTCGTCGTTGCTGTGGGGGATGGTATCCGGGTTAAGCGCATCCGGCTTGAGTCTGATTTTCGGATACTACCTCTGTCTCAACGAGCATGTAAGCGTCCATAGCATTCTTGAGGACTCGACCCTATTCGTTGCTACTGCCTTGTACGCGGCGATCCTGCGCGGTGCCATACTCAGCGCCGAGCGGAGCTTCAAGATGTACAGAGAAAGCGAGGAGCGGTTCGCGTTTTCACAACAAAGTGCTGGCGTCGGCTCCTGGGATGTGGATGTGAAGAGTGGACAACGCTTCTGGTCGGCTTCTTTCCGTGAGGTGTTGCACATGCCTGCCGATATGCCCGCGACGTTCGAAAACTTTCTGGCTGCGATTCATCCGGAAGATGTCGAGGCGGTGCGACGTCGGGACGATGTAGCGGTCAGAACCGGACGGTATCGGGCTGAATACCGACTTCATCCAAGCAAAGGGATGAGATGGATCCTCTCAGTAGGGCGCGTGCTACCCAACAACAACGGGGAAGGGGCACGCTTTAGCGGCGTCCTCATGGATATCACGAGCCTCAAGCTCACAGGGCAGGCATTGCGTGAGTCACGAGGTACCTTCGAGGCTCTCGCAGAGGTGGCGCCCTTGGGAATATTGGTGACGAATGGAGCAGGAGAGATTCGGTACGGTAATCGCTACGTGCGTGAGCTGACCGGTGTAAAACGGGCCGCCTTGAAGGGCCGCACGTGGTACGAGCTCTTGGGGGCTGATGGTTCAGTCGAATTGGCTCGCTCGTGGGACGCATGTCGAAGCGAATTTAGCCCCCTCAGCGAGGAGTTTCTGGCTCCTTTCCCTCCCCGTAAGGAGTTTCGTTGGTTCCATGTCCAAGGTGTTCCAATCAGATTCGGAGAAGGTGTTCGGACTCAATGGCTGTTGGTAATCGCGGATATCCATGAACGGCGAACCCTCTCCGAGAAGATTCGGAAGCTTGGGGACAATCTTCCAAACGGAGCAATCTATCAATCAGCAGATAGGCCCGATGGGCGCTCGTCCATGCTGTATGTGAGTGCAGGCATCCAGGATCTGATCGGGTACAGCGCGCAGACTTTGCTCTCATCGCCATGCACGTTCTATGACAGGATACTCGAGGACGACCGGCAATTGCTTTTTCAGGCTGAACAGCAATCCCGCAGGACCGGGAAGATTCTGGAGGTGCAGCTTCGCATACGGACGGCCTCTGGGGAGGTCAGATGGTTGCTGTGCCGAGCGGCGCCTGAGCTGCACTCGAATGATGGATGCGTGACCTGGGATGGTGTGTTGATCGACATCACGGCGCGACGAGTCGCGGAGCTCGCGTTGCAGGCGAGCGAAACCAAGTTTCGCAGTTTGGCCGACACCGTACCGCAACTCGTGTGGAGCTGTTTGCCTGATGGCCAGGCAGAGTACTTCAACAAGGGATGGCTGGAATACACGGGAACTGCCTTACGTGAAAGCCTCCTTTATGGATGGAATCATTCCGTGCACCCCGAAGATCGGGACGAGATTAAGAGGGCGTGGGAAGGAAGCCTCACCAGTGGCGAACCGTTTCAACGTGAGTGTCGTCTGCGATATCGTAGAGGCGGTGTTTATCGCTGGTTTATCACCAGGGCGATTCCAGTATGGGATGCACGTGGAGCGATTCATCGCTGGGTAGGCTCATGCACTGATGTGCACGATCACAAGTGCTTTTTAGAGGAGCGAGAAGCGCTGTTGGAGAGCGAGCGCATTGCGAGAAGTGAAGCCGAAAAGGCTAACATGTCGAAGGATCAATTCGTAGCAGTGCTCTCTCATGAGCTACGCGCGCCCCTTCATGCCGTACTCGGGTGGGTACAGATGCTCAAGCGCGGAAACCTCGATGCAAAGGGCGTCCAACAAGCGCTCGATGTGATCGATAAAAACACCCGCTTGCAAGCGCAGCTTATCTCCGATCTCCTCGATATCAATCGAATTGCCTCGGGGAAAATAAAACTGGAGGCGAATCCTCTCAACCTGGATGAAGTTGTCAAAGGCGCCGTGAACAGTATGATGCTCACGGCGCAGGAGAAGGGGGTATCGTTGCTGCATGAGCCCGGATCGAGCGCTATCGTGAACGGCGATCCGGCCCGATTGCAACAGGTATTCGGAAACCTCATTAGTAATGCAATAAAGTTTACGCCGGCAGGCGGACGGGTTGCGGTGGGTTCTGTAATAGAGGAATCAACTGTTACTGTGACTGTCACTGATACGGGCGAAGGCATTGACGCTGATTTTATTCAGCGCATATTTGAGCGCTATAGTCAGAGCGATCCGAGCTCGATCCGAAAACATGGGGGGTTAGGTTTGGGACTGTCGATCGTAAAGCACTTAATCGAACTCCATGGTGGAGAGGTGAAGGTTTTCAGCGACGGAAAAGGCAAAGGTGCCCGGTTTAGCGTGCTATTGCCGTGCTGCGCTGATGTACGCACTCCGGCGGTCGATCGACTTCCCCAGCCTATTGGTGATGGTTGCCTGGAAGGCGTGAAGATTTTGGTTGTGGATGACGAAGCGGATTCACGAGAGCTTTTGGGGAGAATCCTCAAAGATCACAAGGCCTCGGTGATGGTAGCATCGGGAGCGGATGAGGCTCTCGATCATTTGAATGGTTTCAAACCCGATGTAGTCGTGAGCGATATCAGCATGCCGGGTAAAGATGGTTATTCGCTCCTCAAAGAGCTCAAAGCGAGCCTGAACGGTCTCCGTGCGCCTCCAGCGATAGCGGTCACTGCATTCGCGCGGCATGAGGATCGTATGCGAGCTTTGCAAGCGGGCTTCCAGCGACATCTGGCAAAGCCTGTCGATGCTACTGAGCTTGTTACAGCGGTGAGAGATCTTATTCCTGTTAACGCTCAGTGATTGTGCATGCATTACTGATCAGGTGCTCGACGTAGCTCTATCGTAAAGGTGGTTCCAACCCCCTCCATACTCTCCACCGATATCGTTCCCCCCAGTTTCTCGATCAAGCGTTTGACGCATGCGAGACCAACACCGGTGCCCTCGATTGCATCCTCTCCGGCGCGGTTGAAGGGTTGGAAGATGAGATCGATCCTGTCTGTAGGAATTCCTCTTCCCGTATCGCAAACGGTGAAGCCTGCCTTCCTGCGAGAGATCGTCGTGCGAGGAGAGATCGTTACCGTCAAAGCGCGATCAGGGGACCTGTACTTGAGAGCATTCCCGACGAGGTTCCCGAATATCTGATACATCTGCGTGCGATTGCCTAGTATAGGCGGCAGTTCAGGGGCTATATCGAGCTGTGCGTTCGCTTCCTCGACCTGTCGCTTATAGTCATCTGCAACATCCGAAAGCACGGCGTTCATGTCCACTCGATCGAGAGTCCGTTCGCTGGAAGAGATCTTTGCAAGCTCCAAAACTCCTTCTACCAACTGTTCGAGTCGCGCAGTAGCCTTCGAGATGTACTCGACCGGCTCCTTACATTCCGGTACCCGTGTTTCGAGCTGTTCCTCTTGGAGTATGCAGAGCATTCCCTTGATGGTGAAGATCGGAGCTTTCAGATCGTGAGAGATCATGTAAGTGAATTCGTGCAGATCCCGGTTGCGTTCCTCGATCTGCATCTGATTGATAACGCTCGCTGTCACGTCGAGAGTAATCGAGAGGGCGACGTACAGATCGGATTCGGCGTCGAAGATCGGAACTGTGCGGGTCTCGAGCCACAAGGTCATCCCTGATTTATGGTAAAAACGGTATCGACACTGGAACGGCTCGCCGGTCGAGACGATAGCGAGGGCTCGCTCTATCAGCTCCTTGTCCTCCTCATGCACGTTTGTTCTCAGGAAAGAGGTGCGGTCCTTGTAGATCGCTGAGAGCGGAAAGCCGGTCAGTACCTCCGTAAAGGGACTACACCAGTTGATGGTGCCATCGGCCTCGTGCAGCATGACGGCCGCCGCAGCGTTGTCCGTGAGTACCTTATAGCGCGTACGGTGGTCGTCCTCTGACTGAAGCAAAGCGCCGATCAGGGAGAGGATCTCATCACCGAGGCGACCGACTCCCGGGACTCGCGCAGTGATCGAATCGATGAGGCGCCCTGTCGGCGCAGTAGTGGGAGCCGTCAGTCGTCCTCTAATCCTTGCGAGGGTTCTGGCCTGCGCTGCTATAAACATCACGAGCAGTGCGATGATGCATAGCAAGAGGTATGTCACCCGTTGCCCCACGAAACGAAGAGTTCGAATTCCTGATCGAAGGATCGGTTAATCTCCTCGGAAAGAGACCTCTGCATCGATGCTGACACGTGTAGAAAATCCCATGCTTCTGGAAGCAGCGGCTCATAAATACGCTGCAGGGATGGGGATTCACCAACAGCGGATAATCCCAGTGCATGAGTCACGATATTGCTCGCTTTTACGATCGCTACGAGGGACTGTTCTAGAATGCTATCCCAGGGTTGGTGATGGTTTCTAATCGCATTGATGAGATCGGTGGAGAAATTCCAACGCTCTCCGATCAGATGCCCTACCTCGGTGTGATCGAACGGATACTCGAGAGCTTCTGCTTTAGTGGATTCGATTCCATCGGCTAATCCACGTTTGATGAGCTTATCATAGGTGTCGGTGTGGCGCTGTAGCATCAGAAGCTTTCCGATGTCGTGCATGAGTCCTGCCAGGAATGCCTGATCTGTACAGGAGGGCAGCAGGTTCCGGCTCAGGAGGCGTGCTGTGATTGCAGTCGCAACATCGTGAGCCCACAGCTGCCGACGCATCGGATGTCGCAAAGGAAAAACATTGGAGAGGGCTGTTGCATTCAGGAGGCCTTTGAGTTCAGAGATGCCGACGACGTTTACCGCATCGGCGATCGTTCTGCTTCCGCCGCCACGGTCGTAAAATACGGAATTGGCTATCTTGAGTACTCGAGCGGAGAGCCCTTCATCAGCTTCGATCACCTCGATGTAGTCGTGCGCCTCGGCGTTCGGATTAGTCGCCAGTTGAAAGGCTTGTTGGGCCGCTTGGGGCATCAGTGGAATAGAATGGATCCCGAGGGAACTCAGGATCGTCTGTCGTACTCCATCTGGAAGGAGGGGAGCGGGCTCACCGGCGGGCTTCTTTGAACCGAAAAATTTCCAAGCCATAACGATCTACTAAGATGAGTTTCAAACAGGTCGAGGTGCGAAAGCTAACGCCTTGTAAAGGGTGGTCGACAGGTGAGCTGAAGGACAAGAGGGGTTGTATCACTAACGGTGTTACGGAGAAGTTCCGGTTTGGGGACCGAGCGGTATCCCGAAATTGTTCATTCGTTCCAGGTGACTATATCAGAGAGCGGGCAAGGCTCGTCTGGAAGGGCGCTGTGAGCGAGTAGTCGGATCTTCCAGTTCAGTTCGGTAAAGCGTGTTTTTTCGCGGGTTTGCGTTTGCATGCTGGGGCGGGTACTATGGTGTAGGGCATAGACGAAGGGTCGACCATGTGGTGTTCGACGCTCGTATAGTGCTAGACGATCCACAAACGGTGATATACCAAGGCGTTCTCCCGTATGCACAATCTTGCACACTCCCAAAGCGGCGCGAGCGACCAGCTCGTGCTAGTCATAGATGACGAAGCGAGTATCCGCCGCTCTCTCGAGGGTGTGTTAAAGGATGAGGGCTTTTCCGTGTTACTCGCCGAAGACGGCGAGTCTGCCATCCGTATTCTGATGGGCACTCGACCGGCGCTGGTGTTGCTCGATATCTGGATGCCCGGTATGGATGGTTTGGAGACCCTGCGAAAGATTAAGGAACTTCACCCTGATCTTCCAGTCGTTATGATTAGTGGACACGCCACGATCTCCACGGCAGTCGCCGCGACGAGGCTTGGAGCTTCCGACTTTATCGAGAAGCCCCTCGACCTTTCCGGTACCATTCAGGTTATTCGTCGCGTAGTTTCGAACAACGACACCTCGCAGGTCGTTGAAGGTCCGCGCTGGGAGGCGATCGAGCCGACTTCGGTCGGCCCGTTGCGCGAATCGGTCACGATTAATCCGATCGTATTCTCTCGTCAGGCGCTGCGCGGCCGGGCAATGCCGCAGAAGACCTTAGCGCACGCTGCCATTCTCTATGGTCAGGGATTACATTCCGGGCGCAAGAGTGGATTGATCTTGGAGCCTCTTCCTCCTAATTCCGGTATTCATTTCGTTGGTGTTTCTGAGACTACTGTAGTGCCCGCACATGTGGATTTCGTCGAATCCACTGGGTATGCCACGACTGTCCGCTTGGGACAAACCCAAGCCGGAACGATCGAACATCTCATGTCGGCGTTGTGTGCGTACGGTATCTCGAACGTGCTCATTAAGTGCAACGGCGAAGTTCCAGTTATGGATGGTTCGGCCCGTGAGTTCTGCCGTCTCTTCGAGGAGGTCGGGCTTACCGAGCAGGATGGTGAATGGTACGAGATTGACATGCATAAGACTCTCGAAGTGGGAGACGACAAGGAGTGGATCCGGATAGAGCCGGCCGATGAATTTACGATTGAATACACGCTGCGGTATCCAGATCCTGTTGGTGAGCAGCAATTTTCGTTCACTTTAACTGACGGCTCAGCCTATCGCGATCAGATTGCGCCCTCGCGTACGTTTAGCTTCGTCAAGGATGTCGGTCATCTCCAGCGCCAGGGGTTGGCGTTGGGTGGTCGCTTTGACAACTTCCTGCTGATTGGAGCGGAGGGCGCTATCAACGATGCATGGCGTTTCCCCAACGAGCCCGTACGTCATAAGGTGCTAGATGCGATAGGAGATCTCTATCTCCTCGGTCGTCGTCTGAAAGGGAAGGTTACCGCGAGGATGACTGGACATTCCGACAACATCGCCCTACTCAAGAAGATACGGGAAGAGCTTCAGCGCGAGAGATAAGGCAGTTACTCAAGTTTTTCGAGTAACCGGCCGACGCCTCTATGAAATGGCTTCGATAGACGACCATAAGGCAGTTCCGGGAACGCCGCATACCCTCGACTTTTTTGGAGATGTTCCGCTCGGGATCACGGTCGAGTTGGGAAGAGCCGAGATATCTGTCCGACAACTCCTCTCGCTCACTATCGGCTCGGTGCTCGAACTGGGTTCGCTCCAGGGAGAGTCTCTCCTGGTGCGAATAAACGGCAATCCGTGTGCAAAAGGGGAGGTCGTAGCGGTCAATGATCACTACGGCGTTCGGATCACGGAGATCGTGGAGCCCAGTAGCTCTTCGTAGTGCGACGACTGGGCAGTTGTGCCTGGCTCAGCTAATAAGAATAAAAGCCCCTTCCGGACTTCTTCCCGTACCATCCGGCTTCCACATACTTAACCAAGAGAGGGCAGGGGCGATATTTGTCTTCCCCGAGCTCGCGGTGCAGTACTTGAAGTATGTAGAGTAGGGTATCCAATCCAACGAAGTCGGCAAGGGTGAGGGGACCCATAGGCTGATTGGTTCCGAGCTTCATCGCAGTGTCGATGTCTCCGGGTTTTACCCCCTCTTGAACGAGGAAGATCGCCTCGTTAATCATCGGACACAGGATGCGGTTGACGACGAAGCCTGGGGTATCGATCGCCAACACGGTTGTTTTACCCAGTGAAGCGCAGAAGGTTTGGAGGGCGGAGTACGTTTCGTCGCTGGTTTGTAGGGCCCTGATGAGCTCTACCAGTTTCATCACCGGTACAGGGTTCATGAAGTGTACACCCATGAACTTTTCAGGACGGGAGGTCGCGGCAGCCATTCGGGTGATCGATATGGATGAGGTGTTGCTCGCAATCAAAGCATGAGGTGGAAGCACGGCATCGACCTCTTTGAACAGAGCGGCTTTGACCTCGAACTGCTCCACAACGGCCTCGATCACGAGGTCACATCGGCTGAAGTCTTTCAGGGATGAGACCGCTGAGAGCTTGCTAAGGCAGGCATCGCGGAGCTCGGGCGCTAGCTTGCCCTTGGCGACCCCTTGGTTTAGTCGGTCGCTGATAGCCCCGTGACCGCGCTCGAGGGATTGTGGGTTGGCATCCCACAGCAGGGTGGCGTATCCAGAAGTGGCAGCCACTTGCGCGATTCCCCCACCCATCTGCCCTGCGCCGATTACCCCTACCGTTCGAATTTCGCTCATAAGTCCTCTTTGT
>JBILFA010000019.1:0-41440 GCA_044351795.1 Bdellovibrionota bacterium
TCTCCAAAGAAGGGCGCAGCATTTGCAAAGAAGCTCCTCGAGTCGGCTATCGCCAACGCACGTGAGCATGCTCGTGCGGATGTAGACAGTCTATGGGTCACCGCTGGCTGGGTGAATGAGGGGCGTACCATGAAGCGGTACATGCCAGCCGCTCAAGGTCGCGCAACGCCGATTCGCAAGCGTTCGTCGCACATGACGATCGTACTCGGTGAGAAGTAAGGAATTTGTAAGGGAGCTCGGATATGGGTCAAAAAGTTAACCCACGTGGATTAAGGCTTGGAATCATCGAGACTTGGGGATCGAAGTGGTTCGCAACCAAGGATTTCGGTCGCTACATCGGCGAGGACGTCAAGATTCGTCGGTTCGTAAAGAGCCGTCTGCAGTCAGCCGGTATCTCGAAGATCGAGATCGAACGTGCAGCTGCACGAGTAAAGGTAAACATATATACTGCCAAGCCTGGTCTCGTGATCGGCAAGAAGGGCAAGGACATCGAGGATCTTCGCAAGGAGCTCAAGGGTTTGGTATCCCGTGATGTGAACTTGAGCATCATCGAGGCCCGCAAGTCCGACATGGATGCTCAGTTGGTTGCTGAGAGCATCGCGTACCAGCTCGAGCGTCGCGTGAACTTTCGTCGTGCGATGAAGGAGTCAATCAATAGGGCGATCCGAGTAGGAGCTGAGGGCATTAAGGTGCGCGTATCGGGTCGTTTGAACGGAGCTGAGATAGCCCGTACAGAGTCGACTCGTGAGGGGCGGGTTCCGCTTCATACGCTACGAGCCGAGATCGACTACGGGTTCGCCGAAGCCAGCACCACCTATGGAATCATCGGTGTCAAGGTATGGGTGTTCAAGGGTGAGAAATTTGCCCCAGGTGAGGAAGCCGCTGCTGAGGCGATTAGCCTGTAGGTCGGTAGTAAAAAGTTTTCGTCGGAGTGATGTATGTTGCAGCCAAAGAAGCCACGCTATCGCAAGCAGATGAAGTTGTATCGGCACCTCACGATCAAGGAGACCCGCGGGTGTACCTTGGAGTTCGGTGAGGTGGGTTTGAGGGCAATGGAACCCGGTTGGGTAACCAACCGCCAGATAGAGGCGGCGCGTCAAACGCTCGTTCGGCACATTAAGCGTGGTGGTAAGGTCTGGATTAAGGTTTTTCCTGATAAGCCCTTGACCTCAAAGCCTGCCGAAGTGCGAATGGGTAAGGGAAAGGGTGCCGTCGAGCACTGGGTCGCCGAGGTGAAGGCTGGAAAGATCTTGTATGAAATGACCGGAGTTGCTGAAAAGGTGGCTACGGAGGCCCTCAAGCTGGCAGCTGCTAAATTGCCGATTAAAACCAAGATAGTTGTCCGGAGCGACAGCTTGATTTAAGAGCCGGAAACAGTCATAGTTCGGCCTCCGTTTTGGCCGCTGTGGGAACGGTAAGGTATAGGTGTTGTTGACATGAAACGGAAAGAGTTCATCAAAGAGATCTCGGGCCTTGATGTAGGTGCCTTGAAAGAGAAGGCAAATCAACTGGCAGAAGAGTGTATGCGTCTGCGTTTCAAGCTCTCTGCTCGTCAGCTCGAGAAGAGCAGCGCGCTGAAAGACTCGAGGCGGTCGCTCGCGCGAGTTCAGACGATGATACGTCAGAAGGCACAGAAGGCCTAAGGCGCAGAATTAAGCCACCGAAAAGTGAGCCAATAACGAAGGTAGTGAGTATGGCAGAGGCAAGTAAAAACGCGAATGTTGCTGTCGGAGCAACGGAAGGTCAGGAGCAGAAGCCCGCTCGCGGTATCCGCAAGCGACAGACCGGCATCGTTGTCAGCAACAAGATGGAGAAGACGATAGTAGTTTCCGTTGTGCGCCAGGTTCGGCACCGCACCTACGGTAAGTTTATTCGTCAGACGAAAAAGTTCTACGCTCACGATGAGTCCAGCCAGTGTGGAGTTGGTGATAAGGTATCGATCGTTGAGACGCGTCCTTTGAGCAGGCTAAAGCGATGGAAGCTCGAGTCGGTTCTGACCAAGGCGGAGTAGCAGTAGCGTCTAGTGGGTAGTGAAGAGATATGATCCAGCTTAAGTCATTGCTCGAAGTGGCAGATAACTCGGGCGCAAAGAAAGTAGTTTGTGTGAAGGTGCTTGGCGGTACCAGACGTCGTTATGCGAGCGTCGGTGATGTCATAGTCGTGGCGGTTAAGGAGGCTATCCCGAATTCGAAGATAGCCAAGGGAACCGTGCACAAAGCCGTGATTGTTAGGACTGCAAAGGAAGTGTCGCGAGAGGATGGATCGTTCATCCGATTCGATGACAACAGCGTAGTTCTGATCAACGCCTCGCAAGAGCCGGTTGGTACTCGTATCTTCGGACCGGTAGCTCGTGAGCTGCGTGGTAAGAAGTTCATGAAGATCGTCTCTTTGGCGCCTGAAGTTCTGTAGTCCTGGAGGAGAAGTAACGTGGCCAAGAATAATGTAAAGACCGAGCGAGTACCCACGTCGCTGCGAAAAGGGGACACTGTTATGGTGATCTCCGGAGGCAACAAGCACAAGCGCGTGCTGAAGGGTCAAGTCGCGAAGATCAAGGAGATCTGTGGTGCGAAGAGCGAGAGAGTGGTTCTTGAAGGGTTGAACCTCTTCATGAAGAACAAGAAAGCAACGGCCCCCGGAGAGGAGGGTGGTAGGATTCAGGTGGAGCGCTCTATCCACATTTCAAATGTTATGTACTACGTCGAGAAGCTCAAGAAGCCGGTTCGCCTGGTGAAGAGTATTCTGTCGGACGGAAAGAGGGTTCGAGGCTACAAGGATCCCTCGACGAAGCAATTTGTTCAGCTTGATGCGTAGGTGAAGAGTCGTTAGGGGTGTTATGAGTCGTTTGGCTGACCACTATAATGAGAAGGTAGTTCCTGCTCTGATGAAGAAGTTCAATTATTCTTCGCCGATGCAGGTTCCTAAGATTAAGAAGATCGTTCTGAACAGCGGAGTTCGGGACGCTGTGACTAACTCGAAGTCGATTCAGTTCGTGGAGTATGCGATGACTCGCATCTCTGGGCAGAAGCCGGTTGTTACCCGCGCCCGTAAGTCCATTGCAGCTTTCAAGTTGCGCGAAGGTATTCCGATCGGAGTCATGGTGACGATGCGCCAGAAGAGGATGTATGAGTTCCTCGACAGATTGATTGCTGTTGCGCTCCCGCGTGTACGTGACTTCCGTGGTATACCTCGTAAGGGGTTTGACGGCCGCGGTAACTACACAATGGGTATCAAAGAGCAGATTGTGTTCCCTGAGATTGAGATAGAGAAGCTCGATACCGTTCGCGGTATGGACATCACCTTCGTTACGACAGCTGAGACGGACGAAGAGGGTTTGGAGCTTTTGGAACTAATGGGTATGCCGTTTCGCAAGTTGTAGGCAGGAAAGAGAGCTATGATTAATGATCACGTATCGGACATGATCGCCCGTATCAAAAACGGTCAACGAGCCGGCCATAGGATAGTGGCTGTTACATCGTCGAAGTTCAACAAGAGTGTGCTCGAGGTCCTCAAGAGAGAGGGGCTGATTGAGGGCTACGAAGTGGTTGATCTCGGTGGAGCGAAGAGCGAGATTCGAGTCGGCCTTAAGTACTTCTCGAGCGGACGCCCGCTTATTTCGAAAGCTTCGCGCGTATCGAGTCCGGGTTGCCGACGTTATTGTGCAGCAGACAAGCTGCCTCGCGTTTCGAGCGGTTTAGGTATTTCGATCGTGTCGACGTCTAAAGGCGTAATGTCGGACCACGAGGCTCGCAAGGCGCGAGTCGGAGGCGAGGTTATCGCCCTCTTCGGATAATTTGTTGCTGATTTGAGATAGTGAGCGAGGTGTTACATGTCACGTATCGGTAAGTTGCCAGTTGTAATTCCTTCAGGAGTGAAGGGGACGGTGGCAAACGGAGTGGTTTCTGTAGAGGGCCCAAAGGGTAGGCTCTCGTACTCTATGAGACCTGGTGTTGGTGTCGAGGTAGTCGATGGCCAGTTCGTGTTCGCCCTTACGGGTAGCGACACGCAGGCTAGGGCTGATTTCGGAACTGCTCGAGCGACTGTGAACAACATGGTCAAAGGAGTTAATCAGGGCTGGAAGAAGATCCTTGAGCTGCATGGAGTGGGATACACCGCTAAGTTGCAGGGCACGAAATTGGTTCTTGCAGTTGGATTTTCTCACGACGTCGTGATGGAGATCCCCGCGGGAATCAAATGTACGATCAACAAGAACATCGTTGATCTCGAGGCCGCGGACAAGGAGCTCCTCGGAGGCTTTGCCGCTAAAGTGAGGGACGTTCAACCTCCTGAGCCGTATCTCGGAAAGGGTATCAAATACTCCGACGAGAAGGTACGTCGTAAGGCTGGTAAGACCGGTAAGAAGTAATCTAGGTATTTGCACGCTTTAGGAGTTGTAGCCAGATGGCAACGCAGAGCAAAAAAGTAACCTCGGGAGCTCGAGAGAGAACAAAGCTCAGAATTCGCAAGAATGTGCAGGGAACGTCGGATCGTCCTCGCCTCAGTATCTTCAGAAGTTCCAAGCACACCTACGCACAGGTGATATCGGACGAAGGTCACCGCACGATTGCCAGCGCTTCAACATTGGACAAAGAGGTCCAATCTCAGATCGCCGTGTTGGCTAAAGAGATGAAGGATGCAAAGGACAGCACCAAATCAGTTGTTGCTGCTCGTGCGGTCGGTTTGGTGTTGGCGCAACGTTCTAAGGCCGCTCAGGTCGCGAAGGTTGTGTTTGATCGGAACGGCTTCTTGTACGCCGGTCGAGTGAAAGCCCTCGCCGATGGTGCTCGTGAAGGTGGTCTTGAGTTTTAGTTCGGAGATGTATGGCTCTTAAGGATTCTCTCGATAAGCGCAGGGTTCCCGCAGATAACTGCGGTGAGCTGACGGATAAGACGGTTTTCATTAACCGTGTTTCGAAAGTTGTGAAGGGTGGTCGTCGCTTCAGCTTTAGTGCCCTCGTGGTAACAGGCGATGGACGCGGGCATGTCGGCTTCGGGCTCGGTAAGGCTGCAGAAGTTCCCGATGCTATCCGCAAGGCTTCGGAGCAGGCTCGCAAGAGCATTATCCGGGTTCCGCTGAAGGGGACTACCATTCCTCATGATGTGCTCGGCAAGGCTGGCCCATCGTCGGTAGTTCTGAAGCCAGGCGGTCCAGGTACGGGAGTTATCGCAGGTGCCTCGGTTCGTGCCATCATGGATGTGTGTGGTATCAAGGATATCCGTACTAAGTGTATCGGTTCGAGCAATGCGCAGAACGTCCTTCGCGCTACTATGGCTGGATTGCTGTGTCTTGAGGACCCAGAGGTCGTTGCTGCCATTCGTGGAGTGAAGGTAGAGGAGATGGGATACCATCCGTACTAAGTCGAATAAGCTTGAAGAGTGGTAGTTATGAGCAAAGTAATCGTTAAGCAGGTAAGAAGTGCAATCGGTCGTAATCCGGCCGTAAAGAGCACCCTGAAGGCGATCGGGGTCGGCAGGATCGGCAAGAGCTGTGAGCTCACGCTGAACGATGCCGTCAAAGGCATGATTAAGCGGGTAGAATACCTGCTCGAAGTGAAGCCAGTTAAATAACGTAGTTAGCAGTGGGGACGGATATGTCCAAGAAAGATATTACTCTCAGTTCATTGAAGCCGAATGTCGGTTCACGAAAGGTTCGCACCCGCGTTGGTCGTGGTGAGGGATCTGGGCACGGAAAGACCTCTGGTAAAGGAGGAAAGGGCCAGACCGCTCGTGCCGGTGGTGGAGTTCGGCCTGGATTCGAGGGAGGCCAGATGCCGCTCTACCGACGTATTCCAAAGGTGGGCTTCATCTCCCGTAAAGGTACCTTGGGAGAGAACGTTTTCAACGTCATCAGGCTTTCAGCTCTTCAGCACTGTGAAAGCGGAAGCACAGTCGACGTTGACACCATCCGGACGCTTGGCTACGCCAAGAGGACCAAGAGGGCCGGTGTTAAAGTTTTGGCTGATGCGGGTGAGTTCAACAAGAAGTTACACCTGAAAGTTCACGCGATCTCGGCAGGCGCACGCGCTAAGGTTGAGGCTGCGGGCGGCACAGTGGAAGTAATCTCGGCTCAGTAAATCGAGCATGAGTTTCGGCATAAGCGAGGGTATAGTCACGGAGTTTGGGGGTCTGTATGACTCACTATCGTCCGGGTTATGCCCTCGAGCTTTTTGAGCCTGGAAAAATGAGTGCAGTAGTAATGTCCAGGCTTTTCCAGCTCATTCAATCATAGGTATAGTCGCCGTGGCTGCTCGCAGTGCGATGGTTGCGGCGGTGGCATTCACTTTAAGTCGGAAGAGGGTTCGATGAACGGTCTCCTGCAGGTTTTTCAGATACCTGAACTCAAGAAGCGCCTGATGTTCACGATCGGGATGTTGGCGGTGTATCGCTTCGGCGTGTTCGTGTCGACTCCTGGGGTAGATGTGTCTGCGATACGCAGAATGTTTGAGGACAACGCAAACACCCTCTTCGGCTTAATCAATCTGTTTTCCGGAGGCGCTCTCGAGCAGTTCTCCATATTCACTCTCGGAATTTCACCTTACATTACCGTCTCAATTATCATCCAGCTTTTGTCGCCTAGTATTCCGTTCCTAGAGAATCTGAAGAAGGAGGGAGATGCGGGCCGCAGGGTACTGACTCGATACACCAGGCAGGGGACGATTCTGCTCGCTCTCGTGCAAAGCTTCATGATTGCCAAAGCGCTCGAGGGCAAGGGCCTCGTTGCGACACCCGGTATCTCGTTCGAGATCATTACGATGCTCACTCTCACGGCAGGTACCGCATTTGTGATGTGGTTGGGTGAACAGATTACAGAGCGCGGTCTCGGTAACGGCACAAGCATCATCATCTTCGCCGGTATCGCAGCACGAATGCCGCAGGTATTCGGCTCCACGGTCGAACTGGCTCGCACAGGTGAGATATCACCATTTGCGATCCTGTTCCTGTTATTCTTCTCGCTGCTCACGATCTACACCATCATCTTCGTCGAGCGATCGCATCGGAAGATTCCGGTTCAGTATCCGCGCCGCATGGTAGGAAAGAGGATGACGCAGGCCCAGACCCAATACATGCCGCTGAAGGTGAATATGACCGGAGTGATTCCTCCGATCTTTGCGTCGGCCATCATGATGTTGCCCGCCACTATCATGACGGTTGTTCCTGCCGCGAACCTATCGTTCCTGGGGCAGATATTCTCTCCCGGCCAGTGGGGCTACGAGGTGGCGTACGTTGCTTTGATCATTGTGTTCAGCTTCTTCTACACCGCGGTGGTATTCAACCCGGTCGAGGTGTCCGACAATTTGAAAAAGAACGGAGGGTTCATTCCGCTGGTTCGTCCGGGTCCGGAGACCGCGGATTACCTCTACGGCGTGCTTAATCGTCTGACTTTGTGGGGTGCTATTTACATATCAGCCGTTTGTGTTGTCCCCCAAGTGGTGTATTTCGGTATCGGAGCCTCGCAGTTCGCCTATGTCTTCGGTGGAACGGCCGTGTTAATCGTTGTCGGTGTGACGCTTGACACTGCTTCGCAGGTCGAGTCGATGTTGTTGGCAAAAAACTACGAAAACTTCATGGCGCGCTCGTCCAAGGTGCGTGGCGGGATCGGTTCTATGAGCTATGCTCGAAGCCGACTTCTTCGGCGCTAAAGTTGAGCTACGAAAGGAGACCTTATCATGCGATTGGTATTGTTGGGTCCACCAGGAGCCGGTAAAGGCACGCAGGCCGTCCTAATATCTAAGAAATTCGAAATACCTCACATCTCCACGGGGGAGATGCTACGATCGGCAGTGGCGTCGGGAAGCGAGCTGGGCCGCAGAGTCAAGTCTATCATGGACGCCGGGGAGCTGGTTTCGGATGACGTGATTATGGAGGTCGTCGTCGATCGTCTTCAGCAGCCTGATTGTGCCGCAGGGTTCCTTCTCGATGGTATACCGCGCACTCTTGTTCAGGCCCAGAAGCTCGATGCGATGCTGGATAGTCTGAACCTTCAGCTCCTTCATGTCATCGATATCTCTGTCCCCGAGGAGGTCCTCCTCAATCGAATCAAGCAGCGAGGGGTGAGCTCGGGGGATGCTCGGACGGACGATAATGCAGAGGTCGCCAAGAGGCGTCTGGAGGTGTACTGGGCACAGACGGCGCCGCTCTCGGAGTACTACCGCAAAGCAGGCTTGCTGCGAGAGGTGGATGGGGTCGGAGAGGTAGAGCAGGTTTCGGATCGGATCTATAGGGCTCTGGGAGCCTAGTGCGCTGTCGGTAAACGGCTCGTTGCAATACGGAGAACTTATTCGGGGCGGCTCGTTGATACGGGCTGCTCTTCCTTGTACAGTCGTGGGGCGGCCTGAGATTGTGCCCTTCTGAAAGGGCACCCCGGGGGAGATTACCCCGGGAAGGCGAGGACGAGAAAGCCCTTAGGTTTGAAGAACGGCCCGAAAAAAGCAGGACTGATGACGTTTCTACGGCCCCAGCACTTGTCAATGTGGTGGAAATATGTAGAATCGGGCGTCCTGATTTAGGACGTCTGTTTGCCCTGAGTTCGCCTAAAGGTGTCTCTTTTCTCACGGGTAAAGGGCTCCCTTGAAGGTAGTTGTGGTGCTGTCGATGGCGCCTCTTTCGCCGAACTGTAGTGATTTGGTTTGCCCAAATGTAACAAAGTTCAGCAGTGCGTAGAGAGCTAGTGCGTAGAGAGCTTTTTTGGAGATGAGTTGTGAAGGTCCGAGCGTCCGTAAAGCCCATTTGTGGCTACTGCAAAGTCATCAAGCGTAAGGGTAAGGTCTTCGTTTTCTGTAGCCGTACACCCAAGCACAAGCAGCGTCAGGGTTAATTAGTAGTAGGAGTTAAGGCATGCCACGTATTGCAGGTGTCGATCTTCCGCGGAACAAGCGTATTATTCGCGGACTCACATACATTTTTGGGGTTGGGATCAACAAATCCAAAATGATTCTAGGCGAAGCTGGTATCGACGAGAGCACCCGCACCGACAACCTCACTGAGGAACAGGTCGACAAGATTCGTAAGATTATCGAGCGTCGTGAGAAGGTAGAGGGAGATTTGCGCCGAGAGGTTCAGGGATCGGTCAAGCGTCTGATGGATCTCGGTTGTTACCGGGGGTTGCGTCATCGAAAGAACCTGCCTGCGCGCGGTCAACGAACCCGCACTAATTCGCGCACGAGGAAGGGTCCGCGTCGCGCTCCGGTTGCAGGTAAGAAAGCCGCTACGAAGACGTAGTGGGTTAGGTAGTATCGAACGTTCACATCAGAGAGGAGTTGTTCAGTGGCAGATGCACGCGTAGCTAATACGGCAAAGAAGAAGAAGGTGAAAAGGAACGTCCCTGTAGGGGTCGCTCACATTCACGCAACGTTCAATAACACCATTGTGACGATAACCGACCCTGCGGGGAATGTGGTTGGATCGTCAAGTTCGGGAGCTAACGGCTTCAAGGGTTCGCGTAAGTCTACACCGTTTGCGGCTCAGGTCGCTGGTGACAACGCTGCTCGAAAGGCAAAGGAAGCCGGTGTTCGAACTGTAAGCGTCCGCATCAAGGGCCCGGGTTCCGGTCGTGAGTCAGCGCTTCGAGCGCTCCACTTGGCTGGTCTCCAAGTGACTCTGATTAAGGATATCACCCCGGTTCCGCACAACGGTTGCCGGGCTCGTAAGAGTCGTCGCGTTTAGTTTTTGTCCATAGAGAGGCGTTAGGTCATGGCAAGGTATTGCGGAGCAGTTTGTCGCTTGTGTCGTCGTGAGGGGGAGAAGCTCTTCCTCAAGGGCGAACGTTGCTATACAGGTAAGTGTTCGGTTGAGAAGCGTGAGGGCGGCCCAGGTCAGCACGGTCGAGGACGCCAGTCGTTTTCGAACTTCAAAGTTCAGTTGCGTGAGAAGCAGAAGGTGAAGAGAGCCTACGGAGTTCTAGAGAAGCAGTTCCGTGACACCTTTGAGCGTGCTGCAAGCACCAAGGGAGTTACAGGTACAGAGCTCCTCGTTCGTCTCGAGCGTCGTTTAGACAACATAGTATACCGTCTTGGTCTAGGCTCATCGCGTCGACAGGCGCGTCAGCTGGTAAGCCACGGGCATATCCTGGTGAACGGAAAGCGCGTGTCGGTAGCGTCTTACATCGTTAATACCGGTGATGTTATTGAGGTCACAGAGGGTAGCAAGCAAAATCCTCTGATAGTCGGTTCGATGGAGGCCGCTCGCTCGCGAGTGGTTCCAGAGTGGCTCTCGCTGGATCAGGCAGCAGCGCGTGGAACGGTCAACGCCCTTCCAACTCGCGAGCAACTGCCGCCGACCATACGCGAGCAATTGATCGTAGAATTGTACTCGAGATAGTAACCAGTTGCGCGCCTTTCCGTTTGTCTCTATGAAGGAGTGAACGGAAGCGTAACGCTAAAGCGTCTTATAGGGATAGGGATATAGAGACATGAAGAAAGTCAGTCTCAAGGACTTAATAAATCCGAAGAGAGTAGAAGTAGAGGGGGCAACCGCCGATAGCCGTTACGGTAAGTTCGTAGCGGAGCCGTTGGAGCGTGGCTTTGGTATTACCATCGGTACTTCTCTCCGTCGAGTTATCCTTTCGTCCCTCCAGGGCGCAGCGATCACCTCCGTACGAGTGGAGAACGTATCTCACGAATTCTCTACCATGCCGGGCATCGTCGAGGATGTGACCGAACTCTCCCTCAATCTCAAAGAGGTGGTCTTGCGGCTTGACGAGAAAGAGGAGGCGGTGCTCCGTCTGGAAGCGCAAGGACCATGTAAAGCTACCGCAGGTATGCTTCAAGGAGATCCTGCCGTCGCGGTTCTCAACCCTGACCTGGTGATCGCTACCCTCGGGGAAGGCGCATCGCTGAAGATGGAAGTTACGGTTAAGGTGGGACGTGGATACGTTACTGCTGAGAAGAACAGTGTAGAGGGAGCGCCTGTAGGCACTATCTTCATTGATTCTATCTTTTCCCCAGTACGACGAGTAAATCTTGCTGTGACCAATGCCCGTGTCGGTCAGCGCACTGACTACGATAAGCTTTCGATGGAGATCTGGACAAACGGGAGTATAGATCCTCGTTCTGCGGTAGCGCAGGCTGCACACATCCTGGTTGATCAGCTCGGAATCTTCGTAGGTGAGGATCTCATAGTCGAGCGTGAGGAGCCTAAGACTGAAGAGCCGTCGAAGCGATGGAACGACAATCTTTTTCGACGCATCGACGAGCTCGAGCTCAGCGTTCGTTCTGCGAACTGCCTCGAGAATGCAGATATCAAGTATATCGGTGAGCTTGTTCAGAAGTCCGAGGCAGAGATGCTTCGTACAAAGAACTTCGGACGCAAGTCGCTCAACGAGATTAAAGAGATCCTTACAGACATGGGGCTCTCCCTTGGTATCAAGCTCGAGGAGTTCCCGGTTCGTCGCGAGCTCGATCAACTGAAAGAGCAGACTGATCACTAGGCGAATCCAATCAGAGGTGTTGTATGAGACATGGTAAAACTTTACGGAAGCTCAGCAGGAACGCGAGTCATCGTCGGGCGCTGTTGCGCAACCTCGCTACGTCTTTCATCAAGTATGAGCGCTTCGAGACCACGGTCCAGAAGGCCAAGGAGCTTCGTCCGGTCGTCGAGAGGCTGATAACGCTTGGGAAAAACGATACTCTAGATGCCCGGCGTCAAGCGTACAGCTACCTGATGAGCAAGGCAGTTGTTCACAAGCTTTTCGCAGATGTCGGACCTCGCTGCAAGGAGCGTAACGGTGGGTATACTCGCATCGTTCGTACCCGTGTTCGGCATGGTGATGCGGCTGAGTTGGCAGTTATCGAGCTTGTCGATAGGGCTGCGCAAGAGTCTGCTTCGGCGTAAGCTTTTTCAATCTACATATAAATCGGCGCGGGGCTGACGATGGGAATGTTCGACGGCAAGAAGGTATTGGTTCTTGGTGTTGCGAATGAGCGCAGCATCGCCTGGGGTATCGCTCAAGCGCTGCACAGAGAAGGGGCAGAGCTCGCCTTCAATTATCTCAACGAAGCTCTCGAGAGACGGGTCAGGCCCCTTGCCGCAGAGGTTGGGTCGAGCGTTGTGTTGCCGTGTGATGTTCAATCCGATGAGCAACTCGACGAATTCTTCAAGGAGATAGGGGAGCGCTGGGGAGCTATCGACGCGGTTGTGCATTCCTTGGCATATGCCGAGAAGGATGATCTCTCAAATCGTTTTGTAAATACAACCCGCAAAGGATTTCAGACTGCCCTCGATATATCGGCGTACTCTCTGGTGGCAGTAGCGAATCGAGCCCTGCCTCTGATGGCAGATAAGGGTGGATCTATCCTCACCTTGACATATCTCGGAGCGGAGAGGGTAGTGACGAATTACAACGTCATGGGGGTTGCTAAGGCGGCTCTTGAGGCCTCAGTGAGGTATCTCGCAGCTGATTTGGGCTCTTCTAATATTCGAGTTAATGCCATATCTGCAGGTCCAATCAAGACCTTGGCAGCGTCGGGCATTCCTCAATTTCGCGATATGCTAGCTGCCTTTGCTGAGAAGGCTCCGCTCAAGCGTAATGTCACTCAAGAGGACGTGGGGAATACAGGTCTTTACTTGCTGGGACCATTGAGCTCTGGAGTCACCGGGGAGGTCCTGTACGTGGATGCAGGCTTCAACATCATGGGGTCGTAAGGCCGAACATGAACGCCACTCGCCCATACAGCGAGGCCCAAAAGGTAATACAAGCGGGTCAGGCCGCAATAGAGGCGTTGAGCGACAACTCAGGGAACGTTGTCGAGTGCGTAGAGGCCTATGCCGACGCGTTTGACTCCTGGGAACAGGGAAGAAAACTTCAATCTGCAGATAAAGAGTTAGGTGTGCGGATAGCTGATCAGCATGCTACCATCATGATGCTGACGGAGTCGGTAAAGGGTGACGCAGCTACGGCTCTCAAGGAACTGCGAGAGAAGGGGAAGGGATTGCGCGCCTACACCGATGTGTTCCCGAAAAGAATTAGTACTATGAAACCTAAGAAGGGGTGAGGGATGATCGCAGCGATCAAACGAGTGTCATTGGTGGCTGTATGTGTTGTTATGAACGCATGCGGATACACCCTGCAGGGCAGCGGCACTGTGCTCCCTCCGGATGTGAAGGCGATCTTCATTCCGAAAGTGCAGAACAACTCGACCGAGCTTGGGCTTTCCGACATCGTGACAGAAGCGCTACGCGAGCAGTTTGAGAGCTACGGCGTGGTGAGCGTAGTGGATCGCCAGAGCCTTGCCGACGCCGTGCTCAATGTGAAGATTTTGAATGTGACCCGCACTACGAGAACCGTCTTGGGAGCGAACGACACGGCTACCCAAATGGAGACGACGATGGTGCTTGAAGGAGAGCTGCGACGTACCACCGGACCGCTATTGTGGAAAAACAGCATGATTCGTGTTGCCAAGGGGGTTGGAACAGACAGGAGCTCCGTGGTGACATCGTCGGCTGCTTTTGCCAGTGGTTCCATCTCGAGCACAGATCTCCAGAGCTTGAGCTCGCGTGAAATCACACGAAGCCAAGAGAACGAGATTCTACCGAACCTTGCAGCAGAAGCAGCGCGTACTATCTACGATGGCTCAGTGGCACCGGACTTCTAGTGGGGTTGCCGGAAGGTTTTTCACCTCACAGTAGCTCCTCATTGCCACCACCGGCACACGGTCTTCACTCAAAAGCCGGAGCCCCGGTTTTTTTAACCTGACGGTTGTGATAAAAAACTCTTTACGATTTGTTTGTTAGGGTGGAGTTGAATGTTTCCAACGAATATTGACGAAGTAGAAAGTGCATTTGCGTCGGCGAGTAACCTGAATGCTGCGCTCAAGACCTTTCTAAAACGCGAAGGAAGAGGAGGTCCTCAGATCGCCTCGTTCGCCAAGGACTTTCGCAATGCTGTGGGGACGGGTAGGCCCGCAGCGGTGAAGTTCTTCATAGAGCAGAATTATCCCAAGCGGGAGGTGCTCTTTGTTGGATTGATTCGCTACGTCTTCCCAGAGGCAGTTGAGTCGGTCGTGACAAAGATCTTCGATGTGTATGCCGAGAAGTTCAACGCTACCTATTCAAAGTCCGAGGACGGACTGACCGTAACCGATCCAGCTCAATTCAAGGAGATCGCGAAGGCGGTGGTTGGTCTGATTGAAGAAGGACTCCGAGGAGCAGAGCTGCCGGTGTCGAACTTCATGAGGAACTCTCTCTTGGTGTGCGTGTTCGAGTCCGACGTATTGCAAGAGGTTTTCAAGCAACTCGAATAACCGGGGGCAACGAGCAGCCCTCGAGCCCCGGCAGACAATAGACCGTTAGTGCACCAAACAAGCTCAAGGGGGAGCAATACCGGAGGCTGTCGCTATAGATAACTAAAAAACGTTTCAAACACATGGCGACCTATCCGGCCTTTTGGTTACATCGGAGTAGTCAAAAAAAACCCCACCGCCTCACATTGAAGAGGCAGTGGGGTCTTGCGTAGTAGGGTCGGAAGGCGAGCCCTACTTAGCTGCGCTCGCAGCAACCTGCTTGTTGAGGCGGCTGATCTTCCGAGCCAGGGTTTTCTTATGGAAGATACCCCTCTTCGCAGCCTTGGCCATGAGGGACTCGGCGCTCTTTGCGAGATCCTTCGCCTCGGTGCCCTTAGCTGCGCTAGCAGCCTTCAAAGCGGTGCGAACTTCTGCCTTGCGGGAGCGGTTACGCGAACGACGAACAAGGCTCTGACGGTGGCGCTTAATTGCTGACTTGTGATTTGCCATAACTACGTACACTCAAACAAAAAAAGGGGCCCTTGCAAATCGCGGGCACTTTAACGCCTTTAAGGCGTTCCCAAGTAAGGGAGATGGTATACCACGAGCCGCCGCAGGACTCAACCGCTCCCCCCGGTGGCTTTATCCGGCTTTTTTAGGGCCAGCCACCCGTGGGAAGAACTCATCTGACCAAGCCTTGGTGGCCCCGGCTTGACCCTGATAGTGTCCACGACCTCCCTCGCCGTAGGCGAACTCGGGTGGGGAGGACATACCAAGAAACACGAGCTGAGCGACCCGCATGCCCTTGACGAGCTCTCGAGGATATGGACCGAGGTTTTGCAGCTCAAGGGTGACCTGCCCCTCGAAACCACAATCAATCCAACCGCTTAGGCTGTGGTTGAGCCACAACCGACCCAGGGAGCTCTTGAGCTTTAGGTCGCATACAACATCGCGAGGCATCTTGAGGTACTCCTGCGTCGTCGCCAGGATTACCTCTCCTGGAAACAAAACAATCGAGTCGGAGATGATCTCCTCCGGGTCGCGTGTAGGACAGATCCAGTGGTTGCCGACCGTAACGTCGTAGCTGGCCGGATTAACATGCGCTGGATTAAAGGGATAAATCCCTCCTTTTTCAGCAAATTCCCGAATCCAATGGTCAGGTTTAATCATTGTACCTATCCATACGTAAAAGTGCGTCTTGCTTGGGACAGCGCAAGAATTCCCGAATTTGGCGCGCTCCCCTAAGCTTGAATAGTCTATCTGTCGATAGAAATAAAGCGTCTGCAGAGCTTAAGCCCCACCCTATGAATAATGCTGCAATCCTCTTCCAAGAGGTGCTACTCGTTGAAGATGAGGCGCCCCATGTGCTGCTCGTCCAACGGGCGTTGCGCGGTGTTGTGGAGCGCATCGAGACCTGTACAACGATCACCGCCGCCCTTAAGCTTCTCTCGGAGCGGCGTTTTGATCTGGTCGTGAGTGACCTGAACCTGCCTGACATGAAGCGGGAGGGAGCGGTGGCCGCCATCCGAGAGTGCGCTCCTCAGGTGCCACTAGTGGTGCTGACCTCCTCGGCAACAGTTGCTGACGGCGTAGCGGCCATGCGAGCCGGTGCTAATGACTTCCTCGTGAAGAACTTCGACCCTACCTTCCGTGACGTTCTGCACCTTGCTCTCTCGAGGGTTCGCAACGCACTCGATGCTGAGCGGGAGCGCGCGCAGGTGGTTCGGGATCGTGATCTGCTCCGTGAAGCTGTGGAAAATAGCAACGATGGCTTGGCGGTCGTGCACCGCGATGGGTATGTGCGGTACTGCAATTCGGCCTTTAACGCCTTCATGGAGGCGTGCGGCATCGTCGGACGCAATGTCCTCGAACTTCCGGCCTCCGCTATAGAGCGTGGAGAGGAGGTGGTTTCGAAGGTGCGCGAGCGCTTCGCCCACTTACAACCGGGGGCAGTATGGGCCACAGAAGTAGTGGGAAATGGAGAGGTGGCGTTCGATCTCTCGGTTTCTGCGGCACGCGATGCAGGAGATGAATCCCTGCTAGTGGTGTGGGTGCGAGACATCCGTGAGAGAAAGCGACGCGAGAAGCTTCAGCGCGATATTCTCTCGACCACCACCCATGATCTCAAAGGTCCGCTCGGAGCGATCTCGGTCTCGTGTGATGTGCTGCTCGATAAACCATCTGCCGACGATCGTACGCATGCCCTCGTAGAGCGCATTGCAGCTTCGGCCAGTTCGGCCATCCATTTGATTGACGAATTCCTGAGCGTTCGAAGGCTCGAAGAGGGAGGCTTCGTGATGCGACCCTATTCGCAAGAGCTGTCGCCGATTGTGAAAAAAGTCGTCGAGTCGTACGCACTTTCGGCAAAAACTCGCGGTATCGATCTCACCAGCTCGATACCTGCTGAAGAGCTGCTCGGCTGTGTGGACGGGCTCGGCTTTGAGCGAGTGCTTTTCAATCTGGTGAGTAATGCCATCAAATTCACCCCCAAAGGGGGTCGAGTTCAGGTTGGTATCGAGCGCTTAGCCGGGGGAGTGGTTCTGAGGGTGACTGACTCCGGCTCGGGGATGGAGCCCTCGGATGCTCAACGCTTGTTCAGTCGCTATACACGCCTCGCACAGCATTCGGGGGTGTCCGGCACAGGCTTAGGGCTCTTTATTGTGAAGTGTATCATCTCCGCTCATGGAGGCTCGATTGACGTGACCTCGGCGTTAGGCCAAGGGACGGTGTTCGAGGTGTTCCTACCTGATGCTCCTCCCATAAACGAAAGGGGGGAGGTGCTGTGCTTGGACTTTGCCTAGGGAAGCGGGGCAAACCCCCTCCCTGCTGCGAAAGCGGATCTTGGGTTGCTCTTCAATTTTCATGACGGCGAAAAATCCTCAATGTATCGCGGTGGATACATCTGCGGTTTTTCCCCGTCATGAAAATCAAATATCAACCCAACCTCCACTTTCTCGCTACGGGTAGGTTTTGCCTCGCTTCCCCAGGGAAGCGAGCACCGCCTATTTCAACGCCGCGCGGCAGCACTGTCTGAGAGGTCTCCTGCATCATAGATGGTACAACGCGAATCACGACACGAGTCGCGTAGTAATTCCCTCACAGCTCTAGATATGGTCAAGTTTTTTGCAGTCGTAGTGTTTCTCGTCGTTGCAAGTGCGACGGCAGAAGCGCTGCCTGTGGAGCGATTCACTGGACCAATTGATCTTTCATGTTCTCGTGATGATGTATGTGGGTTTTCCGCGCGTTCGGACGCCTCGCTGGGAGGGAGGCTCGGGATCTCCTTTGCAGGTGGGCATCGCGGTGGAGCGCGCCTTCGCAGCCGCGGCTCGACGGCTCAGCGCATGCTGGAAGTGAGTATACCGGGGGCTGGAATAGGGGCGCTCACGTTGAGTTGGGACGGAGACTCGCAACCTTACCAGCTGTCGAGTGGCGGTTTGGGATGCTTGAATCTCCGCTCCGACGGCGCGATAGCGTTCAGGATCGAGCCCTTTGAGGTGAGAGCCAGCTGCGATGATCAGGGAAGCGATGAGCTTTGCCAACCGATTACCATAGAGTCACGGGTGTATGATCCATCCGATCCGACTGGACAGCGGTATGCCGCATCGATACTGCGCAGAAAGGTTCCCCGCAGGGGGGCGGCTCTCGAGATCCCGTTTTCGAACTTCATACATCCTGGCCCACGTGGTTCGGCCTCCTTTGAATGTGTGGGAGCGATGAGCGTCTCGATAAAGGTGGAGGGGCAGCGGGATCTCACCCTTGAACTGGGTGGTATCGAGACCGTTGCAGCAGGACCGCAGCTCGCATCGAAGGTTACGCCGGTTGCGAGCACGTCTGTGCAGGCGAGCCCGACCAGCACCCCGCGTCCAACGAGCACTCCGACCTCCCTTGCTATCGGCACAGTCGTGCCGAAACACACTCCGAGCAAGTCCTCGACCGCTACGCCGCGTCCGGCAAAAGTAGCGTCAACTCCGGTGCCCGCCCCGACCAAGGTGGCCCCTCCTTCTTCTCCGCCGCAGCAGGAAGATGCTCCACCGCTCCCCACAAAGGCGATTGAGAAGGTCGAGACTCCAGTACCGCTCCAGCCGACAAGGGAGAGCGTCTTCGGGGCGGTAATCGCCCCTCCAGCACCAGCCACTCCCACGACTGCGCAAAGGAGCCGTAGAAGGCTCTGGGATTAGCAGGGCGAGGGCTCGTGGATCTGATTTTCTCCCCGTGCTACTCTTGTTTGCATGCCGAAACAGTTCGCTATACCTCGTTCCTACCGTTCTGATCTCATCGGAGAGATCAAGAAAAAGAGGGCCAATTCCGACACGCGCAAAGAGGATTTGAGTCCGACCGTCGTGGATCTGGGGCCGGTTGTGTTTCGGATCGCCCGCTTTTTCGGTTTCTGTTACGGGGTCGAGAACGCGATTGAGATAGCCTATCGAGCTCTCGAGGAGAATGAGGGGAGGCGGATCTTCCTGTTGAGCGAGATGATCCACAATCCGCATGTGAATGGGGACCTCTTGCAGCGAGGGGTTCGTTTTCTGCAGACGGCGGAAGGTAAGGAACTCATCCCTTTTAGTGAATTGAAGGCAGATGACGTCGTAATCGTGCCCGCTTTTGGGACGACTGTGGAGCTCTTCGAAGCGCTGGAGGCGCGGGGGATAGATCCTCAAAAGTACAACGCCACCTGTCCCTTCGTGGAAAAGGTGTGGAAGCGAGGCAAGCAGCTCGCTCAGCAAGGGTTCTCGATCGTGATTCACGGCAAGCATACTCACGAGGAGACGAGGGCGACCTTCTCACACATTCGCATCGAAGGGCCGAGCGTAGTCGTGAGAGACCGGGAAGAGGCCGTGCATCTTGCGAAGTACGTCAGAGGAGAACTCTCTGCTGAGCAGTTTGAGGTCGATTTTGCCGGGAAGTACTCCCCTGGATTCCGCGTGCCGGAGGACCTGGAGTGTCTGGGCGTTGTGAATCAAACTACGATGCTTGCCGAGGAGACTCACGAGATCGCGCAGATGATGAAGCAGGCGTTGGTTGATCGATTCGGATCTGATTCCATCGCAGAGCATTACGCGGAGACGAGAGACACTCTGTGTTACGCAACCTCCGAAAATCAGCGAGCGATGCGAGGCTTGCTCGAACACGGGGGAGATCTTGCGATAGTGGTTGGAGGATACAATTCCTCCAACACCTCTCACTTGGTTGAGTTATGCGAGGGTAGGGTGCCGGTCTTTTATCTGAAAGACGCAGACGAGATCTTGAGCCGTGACGAGATACGTCATCTTGAGCTGCACGAGAAACAGGTGAGTATAACCAAGGGCTGGTTGCCTCAAAAGTCGCCGGTGGAGATCCTGATCTCCGCGGGAGCGAGTTGTCCGGATGCGATGGTCGAAGCTGTTATAGCGAAGATCTCTGGGTTGTTTCCGGAGGCTCGGGACATCTCGCCGTGAGGAGAGCCGTATCGCGGGAGGGCCCGAGTCGGGCTGATAGCCTTTTTGCCAGGATGAAACCACAGAAGTCTCCGAGGTCCGAACACAAATCGTTCGATACTCTCTTTGAGATGCACGACGTTGAAGTTGATGAGCAGCCCGACTATAGCGAAGATGTCGGGGATGTTTTCGGAGGCTCAGAGTGTTTTGACTTGGTCGAGGCTGCTGGAGATGCTCGTCCCCGTATCCTTCGCGCCCCGACGTATAAAGTCCGGAAGGAGTTGTCGACGAAAGCTTCTGTTATTTTAGGAGCACGATACCGAGCAACCTCCTCAGAGAAGGACGTTAGACGCGGTCGCATGTTCAGAAATTGCCGAATCCTGGCTACCTCTCGGACCGTTATCTCGTCGGAGTGCAGGCAGATGGTGATCGTTCCAGTAGGCATCCACTTGGGCTTCCAGAGCTGCTGAGGAATGCAGATAATCCCTTCATCTTTGAAGGGAAACAGAGAGATTCCATCGGTCAGTGCGGTGAAGCCGCAATCTCTCAAGGCTTTCAGTGTGTTTCGGTCGAATGAGTGGTTGGGAGCCATCCAGAAGGTAGTCTCTATACCGTGGTGCCGAAGGATGGATTGTCCGAGGCGGATCTTCGCACGCTGCTCATCGTACGATAGACCTGCAAACTCCGACCGTTCTTTGAGTCCGTAGACAGCTCCTATGAGGGCGGTGCCCGCACTGTTCGTCATGATGTGTTGGTATCCGTGCTGGGCGAACTCGACTTCGTCGCGAGCGGCGAGGACCCGTAGTCTTTCCCAAAAGTCCTTTGCCGGCGGGCTCACGTGGAGCTTAGGATCTCGATTATCGGGTACGACTCCCAGTAGAGGCTTTACCTTAAAGCGCCGGAATAGGCTGATTAGCGCGTAGAACCGCGCCCAGTCCATCGTGGGTGTTATGTCATCCATGCGAAAGATGTAGCGCGCAGAGATCATACTAGTTTGCGGCGAACAGCAAGAGCAGCTCTCGCCAAGATGTTGAGGGGAATGAGTCCGTTGTATTCGATGACGTGATCTCCGCCGAATTCCAGCTTGAATTTCGCTATGGCATTTTTGACGGGATCGGAATCGTCCATGGGAAGTCCTCCAAGGTCATAGAACGCAAAGCCGAGCTTCTTGAATTCGACCATCTCCTGCCAGTGCAGGAAGCGGTTGGCGCGACCGATTAGGTTACGCTCGCCACTGTCATCAGAGCCGCGAAAATGGGAGGCCGAATAGAGAAGTCGCACACGCCGAGCCTCGGAGTCGCTCACATATGCGTGAGCGGCGAGGGTCCTGCCTGATGCGTCCGTCACAGAGCTCAAAGCCAATCCTCCTGCTTTACTCAAAGCAACGAGTTTCGGCACATTGCTTTCGGGCAACGATTTGTGCCGCGCGAATTCATCGTAGAAATTCGCATACTCCGCGATCGTGTCGGATTGAGGTGAAATGTCGACGCGCGAATGAAGTCCCTCACGTTCCGCGCGATTTATCTTGTAGCGAGTGCTACTCGAGAGCGTTCCGAAGAGTTCGACCTCGGGTCTGCTGAGGTCGATTAGTTGAGTTTTGAACGGTGTGAATCCCGGATAGTATTCCTTGGCCTGCACGAAGAAGGCCACGGATGCGGTTGGGCTGGTCGTTGTGTCTGGACGGCCTGCGAAAAATATGTCGCTGATCGACACTCCCATTTTGCGTCTTGTTACAGCTATCACACTGGCTCCGGGGATAAAATGTTCGATGAAACTACCTTCCTCGGGCCTCCATTCCACGCATGCGG
This sequence comes from Bdellovibrionota bacterium, assembly GCA_044351795.1. Lineage (GTDB taxonomy): Bacteria > Bdellovibrionota_C > UBA2361 > UBA2361 > OMII01 > OMII01. Next base: position 21,435 of record JBILFA010000019.1, read on the forward strand.
GAACGTAAAGCCCTGGGGCAGGGATGAAAAGTGTCGTCTCAGAGGCTCTCGGCTCGAGATCGGAATGAGTGTTCGGGGAGTCTCGGGGGAATCGGACAGATCGCACCGTAATCCATGCGACAACCTCTCCTCGCGCAATCGGCTCGCTGAGCGCCAGCCGATCTCCCAAAAGCGGCCCTTCCGCGTCACTTCCGGTACTTGGTCAATGTGATAATGCAAGCGCATCACGAAGAGTCCCCCTGTTCGAATGGCGATTTGATGAGCGAACAGTAACGGTTTCGGCGTGCGAGGGTTATGATGCGCAACATCGCTGGGGCGGGCGTTACTCGGCTTTCTCAGCCTGTGCAGTAGGCTCTTTCCAGGCAGGGCGCTTGTCGTCTAGCATCTGCCGTCATGAATGCAGCGCATCTTCATATCGTTCTCGTACATTACCCGGTGATTCTACTGCCGATAGGTTTGCTGATAATCGTAGTCGGTGCTCGTCTGGGGAATCGCTCCATTGAGGCCGTCGCGCTCAGTATTCTCGTACTCGCTGCGCTGGTGGCCGTACCTGCGTTTTTACTAGGCGAGGGGGCAGAGGAGATAGTCGAGCATATGTCTGGTATCTCCGAGCATCTGATTGAAGAACATGAGGAGGTCGCCGAGGTGGCCTTCTGGCTGACCAGTCTAGTTGGAGTGCTCAGTGTCGCAGCTCTGATAGGGCTATGGCGGCTCGCTTCGTGGACTCGATTGATGATTCGAATCGTCGTCGTGACTGCGGTGATTGCTAGCGCTTCGCTTGTGTACGCGGCTTACGAGGGCGGTAAGATTCGCCATCCCGAGGCCTATCCCTCTGATGCGCGAAAGGATGCCTAACTCAGGGAACGAGTCTAGAGCAGCGAACAGCCCGACTAGGTGAAAAGTTTATCGGTCGCCGCACTAGCGGTCATGTCGAACGTATTGAGGGGTGTGCCTGTCCACGAGGGATTCTCGCCAGTTCAAGCTAGGTAAGGTTGATGGTGGGTAGTGGAAGTAAAAGAAAAGAGCCGCTCGAAAAGTTGTCTTTCCGAGCGGCGCAAGAACCCCCGTGACGTACTAGCGACGTTTCCGCGCTGAAGTCCCGTTCTTCTTTTGAGGTTGCTCCTCGTCAAAAATTCGAGCAAGCTCCTTCCGGAAATCTCTCGCTTTGAGAAGGATCAGCAACGGATCCAGTTTCAAAGTTCTTTGCTTGTGCTCACGCGAAAACCCCTCAGGCCAGTCGGCCTTTATGGAGTCGACACGTTCTTTCCTCCACAAATTAATCGCATCCCCGACGGATGCAAATTGCGGATTTTTGGGAAATCGCAGAAAAGTTCGAAACATTGTGGTAAAGTGCTTCGACTTTACTGGGGCTTTTTTTACTTCGACGTCCTGTCTCGTCTCTTCGAAGACGGACATCACGTAGTCCGTTTTGCCGTTTCCATCATCTAAAACCACCATGATCTTCCTTTCGATCTGGTCCTTATCCTAATCCCAGAATAATCCCGGGATCTGGGCAAGAGAAAAACCTTTTTTCTCCACTACCCATCTCGATCTACGATAGTGCCGTATACCGAGGTCGTTAGTGGAGAGCGATCAACCCGTATGGTGGTGCTTGGCGAGATGCTCTGTTGTGTGAGGAAGCACAAGCGTCAAGCGACTTAAAAAAGAGCAAGTGACCTAACAGCTTCACGGGTTTGTGGCAGGTAGTCAAGAGAGGGACCGATAGCCCCGCTCGCTAACCGAGTAGAACGGACCGATTCGACCTTTTCCCTATTCTGATGTAGGCTGTCGCCGATCATAGCCAAGGGCATTAGGGCCGTAAGTTGGGGCTGTGACCAGGTGGTTCGCGGATAGCGAGTGTAGAAGGAATGATATGAAATCTCTGGATGTCGTTGGTGTTTGCAATGCAATCGTAGATATCTTTGCCGATGTTTCGCACGAGGATTTTACTCCCCTAGGCTTCGAAAAGGGGACGATGCGTCTCGTCGAAGCCGACGAGCAGCAGCGACTACTTGAACATGTGCATGCAAAAACGCCGATCCTTCGCAGTGGCGGATCGGTTGCGAACTCCCTCATCGCCATCGCCCAGCTGGGTGGAAAGAGCGCTATCTGCTGTCGCTTGGGAGATGACTACTACGGCAAGTTCTATCGTGACGAATGTGTCAATTTAGGCATGCGAGTTCCAGCAGAGCTGATCCCTCACGCCGCCACCGGAACATGTGTAGTGCTCGTTACTCCCGATGCAGAGCGCACAATGCGTACGGCTCTGGGCGCCTCGACCGGTTTGGCAGCCGAGCACATCCATGCTCCGACGATAGCGGAATCGAAGTGGCTTTTCGTAGAGGGGTATGTGTTCTCGAACTCCGACGACGGGCGCGCTGCTATCAAGGAGTCTATCCGTGTTGCTCGTGAATCGGATACCAAGGTCGCTGTTACATGTTCCGAAGCGTGGGTCGTGAACGCCTTTGGCGAGCACTTACACGGAGCTTTGGAGAGCGCACACCTGATCTTCGCAAATGAGGAGGAATCAAAGGCGCTCACGAGCACGGCAAATGTCGAGGAAGCCGGTCGTTCCTTGAAGGATCGATTCCCACATGTTGTAATCACTGCCGGCCCACGAGGAGCGTTCCTGTGGTGGGAAGGAGAGGAGATTCACGTTCCGGCCTTCCCGTGTGAACCAAGGGATCTTACGGGTGCTGGAGATATGTTCGCAGGAGCGTTCCTCTACGGGATCTCGCACGGCCTGAAGCCGTACGATGCTGCTCACCGTGCATGTTTCCTGGCGCGCCAGGTTATCAGTCAGGTTGGCGCACGGCTCGACGGCGATGTCCGGCAGCTCTGGCAAGCTGCCCTGTAAAGAGCCCGGCTCGGCCCTATAAACGCAGCGCAGGACTCAGAATCTGCTCAAGGATACACCTAACCCCTTGATATGTGGTTTTGCGCATTTGATTAGCGTAAAAACCCCGTTTACCATGTCACAGCGAGGGTAGGATCCGCTCATATCTCTCTGTGCAGTGGTTCGTTTCTCTCCTTCTGAGTACGGATGCGTTTAGCTGGGGAGTGTGAACTCTCTGCGGGGCTGCCGATTCACAGCCCTGATATTTTGGCGTAAAGGGAGCTATGGCAAACTTTCAAGACAGTCGCTTTTTGGGGGTCTCGTCGCGCACCATCTGGTTGACGATCGCCGTAGTGGGCTTGGTCGTTGGGCTCTTCTTCATCCCGGAGATGATCAAGTTCAAGTTCTCCCCGAATAAACAGGTCGCCGGAAAACAACAGAAGTCGACCTCGTCGCAGACACAGGCTTCAGGGGAGCGTGCGTCCTTGGCTCCGAGTGCTTTGAAAGATCTAAGTTCTAATTTGAAGCAGAAGAGCTCCCCACAGGAGATGAAGACACCCAAGAAGCCTGCTGCATCCGAACAGCCGGCTCAGGACGAAGGATTCTTCTCAGGGCTCAATTTGCGAGTTAAAGCGGGTGTGGTAGGCGGCTCTTCCTCGGTTGGAATACCGGCTGGTTTCACCATGGACAAACTCAACACCAAGGTGGGACAGAACTTCTTTCGCGCGAGTCGAAACGACCTCTCGAAGTTCCTCAATCGTAATCAATTTATTCCTTATGGTGCTCGAAGTTCACTTGAGGTTCTAGTCGCAGGCTTCGATGCGATAGGCAACGGGCTCCCCAAGGAGGCGAACGTCTCTGAAGTGGGGCAACAACTCCAGGGGCTGCATGCTACAGCGTTGCAAGCCCTCGCTTCTTCAGGAGCGGACCGCGGATCATTACTCGAGTATCTGCAGATTCCATCGGTCCGATTCATCGATGAGTCTACCGGGGTTTCGAGTACGGCTAGCTTGTTACCACGATTTGCACCACGTATGGTGTTACGTTCTGCCAAACTGAGGCAGATGTGGAACCAACCAGGGCTTCCTCCAGGCGCTCAGCTCGTCGCTGAGCTTGGAGTGAAAGGATCCGATGTTCAGAAGGTCCAGGTGTACGCAGGAAGTGTGAAGGTGGGTGAGTATCCGCTTGGTCGGCCGGACGGCGAGGGCTTCAGTTCGGTTCGGGTCCAGGGGGATGGCTTGCAGATGTGGACCTTCGTTGCCTACGACAAATATGGAGCGCGTCCATTTACAAAAAGCTACTCCTTCATGCCCCGGGCTCGTCGTTTCGGCACGAACTCGGACGGCACCTACAACATAGCGTTTCGTCCCGGCTCGTCTAAGTATTCCCTCGATAAGTTTTTCTACGCGGGGGGAACGCGTTTCGCAAATACCAGCGGGGATCCTGCAGTATCGGTGTTCTGAGGAACCACAGGCTGTACCGGAAGATTAGTGTGTAACTCCCAAGCAGGAGACGCTTGGATAATGAGCAGCTAAAACTCCTACGGCACCGAGGAAGATGGATTGGCTAGCTGGTATGACTAACGGACCGGACTTTCGGTTCCCATGCCGTCTAGACAAGTATCGGCAACTCCGGCATGGAGAGAGGGGCACGATTGGCATATCGATCGAACAAAGCTCGAAGCCATTGCGCAAAGAGCCGGGCTCTCGACCACGTTCATTTGCGGGACTGCAGCTGATGAGGGAAAAATCCGGGACCTCTTCGTCAAGATGATATATCTATTGATCGACGAAACTACCCTGCGACGTCGGATCGATGAAGGAACGGGACGCGACTTCGAAAAAGAGCTTAGGCGAAAACGGTAAGGAGGACTCTCCCTTCTTCGACCCTAATCGCTACGTGCTACTCGCCGTAAATGATTACTTCATCCTTGCGCCATAAACCTAAGAGCACTGACTGACGTCTACTGTCACAACCGTACACAGTCGTGATTCCATGCTCGCGCGCTATATCGCCGATCGCCCTCGAATCCCATTCCGCCGAGATGTCGACCTGGGTGGTAGGGATCTCGACACGTTTTGAGCTTCCCGCAGCACTGCGTGTTCCGAGTGAAGTCCCTCGTGCATCCACACACAGGGGCTGAATAGTATCCGTATAGAGTAGTCCCCGCGTTATGACGCCGCATCCCAAGCAGCTGACGATGAGACAACCGAAAGTCAGGATTTGAAGGAGGTGTCTCTGTGACACTGCAGGGCGTGACATATTCAGTCCCTGCGCTCGTCAATTACCGTAGACGATCGTATCTCGTCGGGTATAGAGGCCGAAGACATAACTTTTAATACCCATATCCATGTGATTGATGACGGTAATATCGCCGTTCTCGGCTGCCTTTTTCACACCGGCGTCGCCCCACGCCACGAGCCACAATACCGAATGGTTCGATGAAACACCTACCTTGGTTCCAAGCTCTGTTTTCCAAAGATCCTCATCGAGTGGAAAGCGGATATTGCTGTAGAGACAACCGCATAAAGAGGAGCACAGCGCTACAAGACAGAGCAGTTTTTTCATATCGAGTTCCGGGCGGTTATAGACGTCAGGATTGTACCTGTTTGGTGACGGGCTACAAGGGACAATCGGCGAAGACTCAATAAAGAAGGCTCACGACCAAGCCTTCTTTTGCCGCTCTCCTCGACTATCGGTGTCCCGTGCTACTATCCTTGACGGTCCCCGTGCGTAGGGCCGCGATTCCCGCGGTTCCTGTTTCCGCGGTTTCGGCGACCGTGATGGTGCCGGCCCCCGGAATGTCCACCGGAATGTCCGCCAGGATGTCCATGTCGATGCTCATGACCACCCTGCTCATGCAGGGTCAAGACAGGACCTCGATCTTCTATTTCGAGGGGACGGATCATCTTGCTTTGCGGCTCGCTCCAGAGATCCTCTTCGGAGGGGAATTCGACGATCGATGCAACATGATCGCAAGGAATCAGGGTTCTCTTGCCTTCAAGGCGGTGCCCATCCTTGCCTGTTACCTGAGTGCCTTCGAGGAACTTTATCTCCTCAATCACCACTATCTTGGGCTCTCCCAAGCCTATTGAGTGTGACGAGGTCTTCGTCTGCACTAAGATCGCCCTACCGAGGGTGATTTCAGCTTTCGTTTCAGATTTCTTCTTGGGAGCTGCTTTTTTAGTAGCCATGTCGTTACGTCTCCATTTACACGGACTTTATCCTACCAGATTACCCTCGAAAGCGAGGTAGATGGAAGTCGCCACAGTGGTCCTTTGAGCTTTTGCGTTAACGTAGAAGGATATCTCTTTGTTCAGAGCCTCGTCAGATGCCCTTCTTCTATGATCTTAGTTGCGCTGCAAAGTGCTGCGAATGCGATGCTCATTCGGCCTCCCTGATAGAGGGCAGATGATGCGCAACACACCTCGAGCGGCTGCGCTCCCTTTGCAATTGATAGTTGTCGCCACTCCCAGATACAAGACCAGCTACATCCCTACGTGACTCTGTGATGTTGGGGTTCTGTGATTTCAGATCGTGTTGGGTAAGAAACATCTCTCACAATAAGGTGTGGCCATGAGACAAACAACTGACTATTCGTCTCCCCTACTTACCCGTTTGTGTATAGCGATATGTGCGCTCACTACATTACTACAAACTGAGCGTGTAGATGCTCAATCCCAGCTCGAGCCTGATAGCGGCTTCGTCGAAGAGGTGGTTCTAGCCAATCTTCCGCTCTCGACGGCTGTAGCGTTCGCTCCAGGTGAGCGAACCTTAATAGCTATCAAAGATGGAGTGGTGCGAGTTGCTCAGAACGGTGCCTTGCTCCCTGATCCATTCATCGACATCACCTCCATAGTCAATCGCCGAACGGATCGAGGACTTGGAGGGATAGCGGTAGATCCGCAGTTTCCGGCCCAACCGTATGTCTATCTCTTCTTTACATACGATCCTCCGGAGCGGCCGACGGACGAAACGCTTCCGCGACTTTCGCGCTTGGTGCGCGTTCAGGCGGATCCCGACAAAAACTACAACGTCGCCAAAGCTGGAACAATGGAGGTGATCCTCGGAAAAAACAGCGTAGTCGGCAATATGGCGTCACAACTTGCGGCTGGTTCCACCATCATTCCAGAGCCGGCTTCATGTATGACGGGACTCACTATGGATGGAGATCCGATCGAGGATTGTCTTCCGAGTGACGAGCAGTCTCATACGGCTGGCGCGCTCGTCTTCGGGGCGGACGGCTCGCTGTACGTGTCGCACGGGGATGGAGCTCCGTACAGTGGGGCAACTAAGGTGACCTTACGGACACAGATGCTCGATTCGTTGGCGGGAAAGGTGCTGCGAATCGATCCTGATACGGGGGCTGGGTTGCCCGGTAACCCTTTTTATGATCCCGCCAATCCGAACAGTAATCGCTCCAAGGTGTGGTCATATGGGATGCGAAATCCTTTTCGAGTTACCCTCAATCCGTCAAACGGGCAGGTGTTTCTCGGTGATGTAGGAAGTAGTAGCTGGGAGGAGGTCAATTCCGGTAAAGGCGCCAACTTTGGATGGCCGTGCTACGAGGGGGGAACGATTGAAAAGACTAGCGTAGGCTCAGGTAACACTATCAGCCTCAGAAATAGGGCTTTCGCCAATTTGAGTCGTACAAAGCCCTTCTGCGACGCACTCTACGCCCAGGGGCTTGGGGCCGTCACGGCGCCTCGATTTGCATATGCGCATCCTCTCGATGAGAACGGAAATGATCTCGGTGCTTCAGTCACAGGAGTCGCGTTCTATTCAGGGTCTACCTACCCGACGCAGTATCGGGGATCGCTCTTTTTTGGAGACTTCGCCCAACGAACGATTCGGTTTCTTCGCTTTGATCAAAATGGTTTCCCTACAGTCTTTCCGTTTGCGACTGAAGTAGCTTCGTCTTCTGCAGGAGTAGTTCAGCTCGTTACGGGACCGGACACCAACATCTATGCAATGTTCTACGACACCAAGTCGAGGCTCAGTGAGCTGCGGAGATACCGATATACAGGTTCGAATAACACACCTCCGACCGTTGTAATGAGAGGCCAACCACTTTCGGGAGCCGTGCCTCTCAGCGTGACCTTTGACACCTCCGGTACCAACGATCCGGATGGGCAGCCTCTGGCCTATAGCTGGGATTTCGGGGATGGTTCAGGGATCTCATCCTCAGAACCGAATCCGACGCACCTGTACCAGTCCGTGGGTACCTTCGAAGCTACTGTCTTTGTTCGAGAGTTGACGGCGCCGTTTGCCGAGTCATCCTCATCGGTTACTATCCGTACCGGTGTAACTCCACCGAGAGTGACGATAGTTCAGCCCACAACTTCCACGAAATATGCCATCGGGGAGACTATCTCCTTCTCGGGATATGCCGAGTACCAAGGAGGTAGAGTACCCGAAAGTGCGCTGATCTGGTCAATCATTCAGCAGCACAATTTACACGAGCACCTTGTGGACGAACTCACGGGGCTCTCCTCAGGTTCTTTCCAGCCCGGAGAGCATAGCGACAATACCAGGTACCTGCTGTGCCTTTTTGCCTCCTTGGGTGAAGGGTTGAACGATCAGCAGTGCGTTACGATTCAACCACAAACCGTACCTGTCACCTTCGCGAGCGAGCCGGTAGGGGCTCCGATCGCTTATATTGATGAGGAGCTAGAGGTGTTGGCGCCTTATATCGCCTCACCGATCGTCAATTCGCTTCAGACTATTTCGGCTGCACCAGTCCACCAAGGAAGGAGCTTCATCACATGGAGCGACGGAGTCGGGACACGGGAGCGAAGCTTCACTGTTCCAGTCACGCCGCTCACCTTCACGGCGATTTACGAAAACATGCCTCCTCAGGCAAAAATTCAATACTCTCCGAGTGGAGGGGTAGCTCCCTTGACGGTGTCTTTCAATGGGGGGACCTCATCAGATCCCGAAACTCCGGCACTGACGTACCTGTGGGATTTCAGTAATGGAGATACCTCGACACTCGTTAATCCGTCTCGAACCTTTTCTACGCCTGGTCAGTACACCGTCGTGCTTACGGTAACCGACGAGCTCGGGCTCGAGGACCAGACAACTGTCTCCATCACCGTGGGGGATCCTTCCGCCCCGAATAGGGCTCCCGCAGTTGTACCGCCGAATCCCCAAACGTTCGTATTCGGCTCGCCGGTCTCCTTACAGGGAACGGTCTCGGATGATGGGTTGCCGAGCGGTGTGTTGAATCTGCTCTGGTCTCGAGTGCGAGGGCCGGGAGTTGTCTCGTTCTCCTCGCCGAACGCGCAGACAACCGGCGCCACCTTCACGAACGCGGGAACGTATCTCGTGAAGCTCGAAGCGAACGACTCCTTGCTCAGAGCGGGGGCGAATACGCTGGTGACTGTAAATCCTTCCGGGACGACCTTTGGGGTTACGAGCTTTTCGCTCATTGATGCAAACACAGCTCAGGTCATCCCAGGATATGAAAATATAGTGAACGGCAGCACGATCGGACTACTTTCCTTGCCGACTACTGCCCTCAACGTCAGAGCAAATACAATGAGCTCGGGTGCGCAGAGCGTAGTGTTCCTCCAGGATGCTGTCGCAGTTACCACCGATACGACGGCACCGTTCGCACTACAGCCGAGCACTGGTGCCGACTATCCCGCTTGGACCTATACGAGGAGACAGTACCTTTTGACGGCAGTCCCATACTCAGGGCTCAACGGCACGGGAGCACAAGGAGCTGCTCTCAGTATTTCCTTCACTCTGAAGGACTCTGCACCAACCAACCGTGCCCCTGTCGCGGTTATTCAAGCGTCACCGACATCCGGTAATGCGCCGTTGACGGTGAATTTCAGCGCACTAGGATCGAGTGATCCGGATAGAGACCAGCTGACCTATCTGTGGGATTTCGGAAACGGTAGTACGGCTACGACCGCCACCGCCAGTCGGACCTTCTTCAGCGCCGGTAGCTATCCGGTCAAGCTGACAGTCTCGGATCCATTGGGCCTCAAAGGGGAAGCGACAGCTACAGTGGTTGTAAGTCAACCGCCAACCGCGACGCCTACAGCAACGGCAACCCCGACGAATACTCCGACCCCGACGATGACAGCTACCGCTACGCTAACACCCACGGCGACTCCAACTGCTACGAGAACAGCAACGCCTACGACGACAGCTACCGGCACACCAACTCGGACGGCGACTCCGACCGCTACCCGCACGAGTACGCCGACACCCACACGAACACCTACGCCTTCACTCTCTAACAAGGCCCCGAGCGTAGACACCGGTTTGGCACAAACCCTGGTGTTCGGGTCTCCTGTTACACTTAAAGGTACAGTGAGTGATGATGGACTGCCGTCCGGAATCTTGACGTCGATATGGTCGAGAGTGAGAGGGCCGGGTACTGTAACGTTCAGTGCTCCAACGGCTGCCACTACCGGAGCTACCTTTTCTCAGCTCGGAACATATATGTTCAAGCTAGAGGCGACTGATACCGTGCTCACCGGCTCGAAGAATGGGATTATCACTTTGAATCCCTCTAATACCACTTTCGGGGTGTCGAGTTTTACGCTGATAAATGCGGCGACTGATCTGCCCTTTGCGGGCTACGAGCAGGTTCCGAACGGTGCCACGATCTCGTTGAAGAATCTCGGTACAGCCCCGCGGATCAACGTACGCGCTAATACGGCGGGGAGCGGTATAGCCAGTATACGGTGGCTTCGTGATGCCGCAGCGCTCTCGCTCGATAACAATGCTCCGTTTGCGATCGCGCCTAGCACAAGCGCCGACTATCCTGCCTGGAGCTACGCCTCCGGCCTCTATCGAGTCACGGCAGTGCCGTACTCCGGAAGTAACGGCTCCGGCACTCAAGGAGCTGGTCTCTCGATTCAGTTCACTTTGAAGTAGGTTCTATGGAGAGGACGGACGGCGGTGTCTCCGCCGTCCGTGCACTGCCGGGGGAGGCGATCCTGGTTAGGGCTTCCGTGTGGGTCTACGCAAAATCAGTTCCGATCCGCTTAGCAGTCATAGAGATCGTCCGCGGCTGGCTCTTAGACGTTTCGAGAGGAGTTCTTAGGGCAAAGAGGCGAACGGATCTGCTATGCCGTCCATGGCCGCTTCGGTTGTTTCAGAGTTGACCGGTGTGGTGCCTCCAAACAACAGGATCACGCAGACCCAAGTAAAAGATATCGTTGCATAGACAACGCGAACCTCTTCGGGTAGGCGCCAGGTCAATATTCGTACGAAACCAGTCCACACTTCAAAGATAGGCAAGTCGCCGTGAGTCTGGAATCGGAAAGTACAGATAGCTAGCGTGATAGCGACCATCGCTGGAGAGAAGGTTATTTTTAGGCTGAAGATAAGTGCCATTGTGAGGATACTCATGAACAGTCCCCAGCTTTCTTGAGTATTGAGACATAGCGCGCCCGCAAGAGCGAGTGAGATTGAGATACAGGCGAGCACATAGCCGCACTTTACGGAGCCCGATGGTTGGTTCTGTGCTATCTCACGCCAGTAGCGACGTTGCCTCATGAGACAGAGGCCGATCAGAATAATGAGAAATCCGGTAATCGCGTGTTTTAGCCAGTCGTGCATAACAAACTACAGAAGCATTACGTCTATCCGTACGGGCTCTACCGTTTGGGGAGCCTAAGGAGTTTATTTCTCCCTAACAGGGTGCCTAACTTCAACTTCTTGTTCAAGAAAGTAAGGGTTAGGATTTCGTGAGGCTGTCGTTAGTTGCTGTCGTAAAGTCTCTGTCAATTACGGATACGTTGGCATCCGTTGTGATTGAGCTATCAATCGACGAGAGGATGGCAGAGGAAATCACTTCGCATTCAACACCGCGCCGTGGATACAAGCCGGGAATCCACCATCGCTATCCGGTGTTCCGTGACAACGTGCTCGGACAAGTTCGTAGTGAGTTCTCACTTCGGGAGTCGGCTAAGGTTTCGCTTCGCCGCAGGAAGCTGCAAGGCTTGAAGCGCTTGACCGAGTATCCTGACGAGGAGCCTCCGCAACTCTCCGTGATCCCGGTGCATTATCCGAATGTAGAAGTCGTCTTTGCCGGAACCGATGGCGGCGCTTTGATAGGGGACTTATAGCCCCTATCTGTGTTCGAGGAGAGTTAAACTCTCTCGAGATAAGAAAAAGACTCGTCGTGGAATCGAGTGGATAGCATCGGGACGTGCACGTGCTCGTGCCGGGAGAAAAGGTGCTATCTATACGCTAAAGCAAGGGATTATGCCCTGTCATTGCTCATTACGACCCACTCGATTCCACGATGAGCCAGATCTTATTTAAAGCTCTAAATCTCTAGCGCCTGACTTTTTCTGCCGAACCCCCTCTAGAAGCATTTACAGCGAACGATTATGTGATGAGCGACCCAGACATACATACAGTCCAAGGCAATCCATTCAGTCCGGAATCGTGGGAGTATGCGATTGCCTTCGCTGACTCGTTGGGACGACCCCCGAGCTCCATTACATTCTTGGTTCGGAGTTTGCTCTCCGACGAAGTACAAGGGACTAATACGATCGGGAGAGACTCTGAAATGTTTCTCCGTCGTTTCCTCAAAAGTAAGGGCTTTCAAGCTCCTTACTTTCAAGCAGTCTCGATGTTTAAAGCTGAGCGATTAGGTGCTAAAGACGACCCCTTTCTGCCTCGGGATTTCATAGAGTGTTTTTCGTGTAAGCAACACGCTTTCATGTCGATGCTTATATTCATGCACCGTATGGCTGTACGACGTTCGGACGAGGCTCTGATAAAAGATGTGACTGATCTCCTTCAAAGGGGACTTAATCTCGGATGGTTCATCGGCCAGGCACTCCGGCCGGTGGGATCGGATAACGGTATGCTTGTCGGAGGTGTTCGCTGGCTTGGATTACTCCCCATCGTTAAACATGATCCTCAAGGATTCCGCTCTTATCTGAGGAAGCTCAACCGCTCGGATCAGGCGATACCCGATGTGGGCCACGAGACAGAGACGTGGGGATGTGCATCGATCCAGATAGCATTGATACTGCTTGAGCGATTCGGTTTCGGCTCCAATCGACTCATTCCTTTGATGCGGGCCCTCACGACGAAGAATTTCATCAACTCGGTGGAACCGGTGGAGGAATCCTATCGAGTGGCGGAGATCTGGATTCGCTATATGCTCGAGTCGAGAACTGTCCCCAGCATCCCTTTACAACCGGCCTTCTATCTCGGAGCAGATCACATCAGCGCGATCACCGAGCGGGTGCTTCGTACTTCCAAGTCCGCTACTTTGAATTGGCTGTCGACGACCCCGAGTAAGATAACCGCAGAGACTGCCCCACAACTGTTTTGCAGTGAGGTAGAGGATACTGAGAGTGACGAACCTTGGTTGGACGAAGAGACTGTGATATAGCGACATCCACGAGCAACAAATGACGAGTAACACATGAGTGGAGCGGTGAATTTTCCGCGATGGTCTCTGACGAACGACGCAGCGTGTGCCGCGGCCCTCCGTGAACCTACTCGAGGACGGGCTCCTTATGTGTCGGAGCTCCCTTTAAGGAGTCCCAACAGTTAGCTTTTGATGTGATGGACCATGATCTCGATCTCCCCCGAGCTTGTATCTTGAGCAGAACTCGGCTCACACCAAAGATATCCTCGTCATGGCGCAATACATAGAGGAGCGCGAGAGCTGTTGTAAAACAACGGCCTCCTACTTTGATGCACGTGGCCGTCTCGTTGAGACTCGACGAGGCGGACAAAGCTGGTGTAGCCTTCAGGACGTATTGTAAAATGAGCGGCTTGGTTCTCCAGGCGCCGGGCCTAGGACAGACCCATGAAGACGCGAGGGCCTTCTTATCGCGGGACGCTTCCGAGCCCTCCAACGCTCATTTTTGCGGATGTTCTGAGATTAATCCTCGGCGGGGTGCCAGCACTCTGTGCGGGTACGAAGTCGAGCTACGGAAAGCTTGTCGAGGCGACACTATGATTGCACTGAGATTATCGTTGGTATCTGCTCTGTGCACGCTTGTAGCGTGCAGGGCGACGGTTACACCGCCGCAGGAATTCGATTCGCCAGAGCAAGCGCTCGCTGCTCTCGAGACGGTGGTGGCGAGTACGAGTCGAGAACAGGCTAAAGTGCTGCTCGGATCGGAGGGCGATTTCCTCCTCGATAGCGGGGATCCGACACTAGACAATAATCGTGCGCGAAAATTCACGGAGCTGTTCAATCAGAGGCATGAGTTGGAAGCTCGAGGAGATGGGGGCTACACAGTTGTCTTGGGAAACAAACGCTGGCCTTTTGCAGTGCCCCTTGTACACAAGCAGGGCGGCTGGAGATTCGATTCTGATGCAGGCAAGGAAGAGATCCTGGCAAGACGCATCGGGGAGAACGAATTTTCAGCACTCGATGTGGCACGAACGGTCTACAGAGCACAGCGGGAATATGCGTCGCGAGATTGGGATGGAGACGGTGTATATCGGTATGCCGACCGGTTGGTTAGCTCGCCCGACAAAAAAGACGGTTTGTACTGGCCGGTTGCAGATAACGCTCAAGAGTTAAGCCCCCTGGGACCAGCCATTGCTCAGGCAGCCAATGAGAACTATGTGGTTACTTCGGGTGGTAAGCCTCAGCCGTACCACGGCTACTATCACAAGATATTGTATACACCTGCCGAGGTTGGATCGCAGGTGGATGTGTTGTCAAAGCCCGGCCACTACCGGCTTATTTCGACACCCGCGCACTGGAATGAAAGTGGAGTCATGGCCTTTGCCTCGAATGAGCGGGGATGGATCTACGAGAAGAATCTCGGAGGAGATTTTAACTATGATGACATCACCGATCTGCAGGTAGATGACACATGGACGAGGGTTGAGTAGGGGACACAATGAAACGATCTCTTCTTGTTATACCGGTTTTACTAGTAGCGAGTGTGTGGATGCCTGCGTCTGCGGTGAACTCGCATGCGGCGAGCACCTCTCAAGCGGCACCGGCAACGCTGTCACGGACTGAGCTCGAAAAGCTCGTACAGCCGATAGCGTTGTATCCGGATATCCTTTTACAGCAGGTGCTTGCCGCGTCGACCTTTCCAGACCAGATACTCGATGCAGCAATGTACAATGAGCAGGGTAAGGATCCTCAGGGAATCAAGGATCAGCCGTGGGATGACTCGGTCAAGGGCGTTGCGAATTATCCGAGCGTGCTGGTGAAGCTCGCCTCTGATCTTGATTGGACACTGAACCTTGGGTCCGCCTTTATCAATCAAAACGAGGAGCTTCGGAATGCAATCCAAACTATGCGAGCTCGGGCAAAGACGGTAGGCAACCTCAAGGACTCCGAGCAGCAAAATGTGATCGACGAGCAAGGGCCCAGTAACACGACGATCATCAGGATTGAGCCGGCCGAGCCGCAGGTGATCTACGTTCCTTCTACCACGACTGCAACGGTATATGAGAAACCGGTGGAGAATACGTCGAGCTGGTTAGTACCACTTGCATCGTTCGGAGTAGGTATGGCGCTCGGGTACGCTGTAGGCGATCACGACGACGATCATTACTATTACGGCGGCGGGTTTTATGGTCCGGGGTTTTGGTACGGAGGACCGGCAGTCAACAATTGGGTAGATTACCGCCGAGATCGGTGGGACGACGCATACGATTATGCTCGCGATCGTCAGGACTGGCAGCAGGACAATCGAGATGATTGGCGGGAGCATCGGCAAGAACTCGGTAACAAGCAGCAGCAATGGCGACAGGAACGCAGCGCAAACGGAACAGCGTGGACACCGGAGAAGCGTGCGGCGGCGCAGAACCGCGCGAACACAGCTCGAACCTCGTGGCAGGGAAAGTCCCCCGACGAGCGGCGGGCTTCGGTGCAATCAAGCCAAGCAGGTCAGCGCGTGCGCAACTCTGAGTTTGATCGTGAAGCGGCTAATCAACGAATGAATGAAGCTCGGGCAAGCGGAGAGCTGAAACAACGGCCTGGGTCTGCCGAGAGAGGCTCCCTTGATCGTGACGCAGCAAATCAGCGACTCCAGCAGGCTCGAGGTAACCCCGATGTCCAAAGGCGTGCCGAATCCATGAGAAGCAATCCCCAGGCACAGCAGCGTGTGCAGTCGGCCTCCTCTTCCTTTGCAGAGCGACCGCGCTCAGGAAGCTATTCGGGGGGTAGCGGCTTATCAAGCATGGAGAGGAGCGGAAGCTCGATCAATCGTGCGTCGGCGCGCGGTAATGCGAGTCGCGCAAGTGCGGGTGGTGCGGCGCGAAGTGCCGGAGCTATGCGAGGCGGAGGAGGGCGGCACCGTTAAAGAGATGTCATAACGCTGTCTGCGAGTGTGTGTGGGCCGCAGGTTAAGCCATGATTTCGTAGAAGATGGCCGGATTAAGAGGCTTCTCAAATGGCGTTTTGATTTAGCGGGAAAATAAGGGCTTTCTTCGTATTCATTTCGGCACTCGTAATCAGCTCTCAGCTTGTCTTAACTTCGTGCCGTGCCGATACTCCGGAGTATGTTAGGGCTTTCGCTGCTCCGATCCATCGCTTTAATCCTCACCTTCTTCACCGGCTTTACGGCGTTAGTCTACGAGGTGACATGGCATTTCTACCTGGCGAATTTACTCGGAAGTCAGGCTCGTTCCGCTTCAATCATCTTAGCTACGTTTCTGGGCGGCTTGGCGGTCGGATACAACCTCTTCGGGCGCTTCTCCCAACATCGTAGTCCTCGAACCCTTGTGATGTTGTGTGGGGTACTGGAAGCCGCGATCGGGGTGTGGGCGCTTGCATTTCCACTCTTGCACGATCTCTTCTGGCATCTCCAATTCGTAACCTTAGTCGGCTCGGGCAACATCGTCACCGATCTCGGTGTTGCTGCGGGGCTCGTGGGGGTGCCGACTGTCATGATGGGAGCCTCGCTGCCCCTCTTGACGCAGGGTTTGTCCCTCGGCGTCGATGATGCGGCTCCGTTCCATGCCAAGGTGTACGTGGTCAACACCCTTGGAGCTTTCGCTGGAACTGTCTGTGCGGGTTTCGTTTTGCTTCCATCGCTCGGTCTCTCGATGACGATGTTCCTGATGGGGCTCGTCAATTGCATCGTTGGAGCGCTCTTTGTTCTCGTATCCTTAAAGCTCTCGCACCAACTGCATGCGGGGAGTGCGCAACCTGCTCCGCTGAACATAGGGGTGCAGGATGAGGGCAAGGGCAGGGCTAAAGTTCTGCTGCTTGCAGGAGTGGCGTGCTTGGCAGGCCTTCTTTCGATCACTTTTCAAACGGTTTTGATACGAGTAGTAGCACTGAGTATCGGTGCTTCTGTGTATGCCTTTGCTATGGTCGTGAGCGCTTTCGTATTGGCTCTCGCGCTGGGTGCATGGATTATCGCCGAACGCCGCATCGGCCGTATCTCTCTGGCCTGGAATCAGGTTCTGGTAGTCGTTGGTTTGGCGACAATCTATCTCGTGGTGCCGTATCTGCCATACTTTGCGCACGTTTTCCGCACGCTTCTCACGAACCAGACACCAAATTTCTGGATGTTCTACGTGGTGGTGTTCGCATTGATCTGCGCCTTGATTCTGGTTCCAGTAGGTGCGATGGGCGCAACACTTCCGCTCTCCTTCAAAGAAGTTGCCGATCGAATGGAGTTTCTGGGACGCAGAGTTGGGCTGATCTATGGTGCGAACACTGTAGGATGTGTGGTGGGCGCCATAGTCGGTGGATATCTCTCTCTGTACTTTCTCAACTTAGACGGGGTGCTGCGGATCTGTCTCGTGGTCGGATCGCTATTGATCGTGATGACGACCTACTTGGCTCGGTCGACGCATAAGCGCAGCTTGTATGCGCTCGCAGGAGTGTGTGCCGTTGTTCCTTGTGTGCTGGATCCTTGGCCGGAGATGACCTTGGGACGAGGTACCTTTCGCATTACGACTGCGACTGACTCAACGTATAAGGGGTTCTCGGCCTTCTATAAGGAGTTCATGGGTACGCAGTGGATCGAAGCCTACAAAGATGATCCCAACTCGACCATTGCGATTCTCCATACATCAGCTACCTCAAAATCGATTTTAGTCAACGGCAAGTCGGATGGAAGCACCAGCGGCGGCGACAGGGTTACCACCAAGTTGATGGCGCACTTACCGGCGCTGTTGCAGACATCGTCGAGCCGTCGAGCGGCGGTGATAGGTTTCGGAACCGGTATTACTGTTGGATCGCTCGCTCGTTACGAGGAGCTTGATAATGTCGATATTCTCGAAATATCGAGTGCGGTTAAGGAGTTTGCGCCGCGTTTTGACGCTCACAACGCAGATGCTTCAAAGAATCCAAAGGTTCTCTGGCAGCTTGGAGATGCATATCGCTTCCTGATGGAGACCGACAATACCTATGCAATTATTGCATCAGAGCCGAGTAATCCCTGGGTGGGAGGCGTTGAGCGACTTTATTCCCGGGAGTTTTATGAGCTTGCGAGGAGTAAGCTGGCTCCGGGAGGCATTTACGCGCAGTGGTTTCACACCTATTCAATATCCGATAGGACCTTAGCTTTGGTCTTGAATACCTTCAAGACATCCTTCCCCCATGTGCATGTATTCGAGCGCGGTTCCGACATGGTTCTGCTGGGATCGGCTGAGCCGCTCGACAAGCGTTCGCTTCATCACATGTACGAGCGCTTCAATCGGACGTGGGTAACCGACGATCTTGCCGAGATCGGCTTTGTCTCACTGCAGCAACTCCTAGCTGAAGAGGTGTGGGTCCCGTGGGGTGGAATCGTCGGTAAATTTCCTGTGCATACGTTGGACAAGCCGAAGCTCTCGTACTGGGCCGGACGAGATTTTTTCCTCGAAAAGTCCTCGGAGATCCGAAAGCTCGCGGCGTTGCCTCGCTACAGGGGCTGGTCCAACCGATCCTTCGAGGATACCTTGCTCGCGCAGCTCTTCCACGATGCACCTGAGGCGGAACGCTTGAAGGCGCTTGCCTTGATCTCATGCAAGGTTCCCGATGAGGACCGCCTGTTCGAAGGATGGGAAGAGAAGGGTGAATTGTGTAAGCAGGCTTTGGTGGCGATGGTGGTCAAGGGAATCACTCCCAGCAACAGCGCAGTGCCCGCTAGTATCGTTGAGCTCTTCAACGGACTTGCGCCGGATAGTCAAAAGGAGCCGCAATTTCCTAAACGCCCCAGTGAGGTGGGACGGGGGTTGGACTGGATTGCGAATTTCGCCGGTACCTTCATTAAAGTAGATCCCACGAGGCTGCGCAGCTTCGCCGGGCCGTGCTTTTCGCTCAAAGGGGAATCTGCGCTAGCATGTAGGAGCAGGCTAGTGCTGGCTCTTTCGGTTACCGGCTCTTTCTCAGAGGCAAAAGAGGAATTCAACCGGATTCTACACGATCGGTTACCCTTCAAAAACGAGGAGTATGCGCAGAGTGTCGCATACGTGGCAGGTACTGAGCTCTCAGAGGAGCAGCGTAACGGGCTTGTCTTGGTAGATTAATTGATAGGCACATCGATCGTTTTTTGTACGTAGCAGATCTGCGGTAGTGAGCCCAATTTCTATCCCCGAAATATCATAAAGAGATGGTTAGAATGGGCGGATGATTAGGAAGGCACCCCCGCCGTTGAGTAGGCAGTAGACTCGGCGTATGCTTTCGGCAAGAAACCAAACGACCCCGCAGAGGACCAGATGACTTCATCTTCGTACGATCGCCCAAATCTCCGCATTGTTGTCGAGCGCGGAGTTAAGCCAAATGAGGTTAGTAACGATGTCGCCGAGAGCCATGATTTAAATTCGCTGTGCATGGCCACGGTTGTGGGACACCCCGGGTACGAGGCGTTGGCCGAAACCGCGAACGAAGCGGTTGGAATGGCATTGCGGAAAATGTGCCCCCTGGCGCTTTCTCGCCTCGCAAGGAATTTTAGTTGGAGACTGCATCCTGAGAGCGGTCGGCCTCGGTCTCCTGAATTAAACGACGCTCATTTCGTGATGCTAAGAGATCGACAATGTGCGCCGGTCGGCGCAGCTGCTATCGCTAATCAAATTTCCGGTGTAGAGGTGGAGTTTATTCCAGAGCTTCCCGTACCCGAGCTGCTTTAGATACACCTGTCCTGTAGAGTCAGGAAATCCTATCACAGAAGGCGACGTAAAGAGGGGTGGTCTGTGGGTACCCTTGGGAAATTCGACGTCAATATCTCCTGAGCGGTTTGGTCTGTGCTCCTTTGCTCAGCCTGGT
>JBILFA010000182.1:0-4488 GCA_044351795.1 Bdellovibrionota bacterium
AGATCGCGGAGGCGCGGAACACGCGGAGAACGCAGGATGAAAATTGCCGAGATACTGAGGGAAGCTCGTGCACGAGAGCAATCGAACAACGGAGACAACCGCGACACGAGAATACCCCGGCTGCTCCCTCCGCGTTTTCCGCGCCTCAGCGTTAATTAACCACAACGCTAAAGAACTTCGTCCGTTGTTAGGTTAAAAAACTCTTCGGCCCCCGCTCTAGCGAGCGATCCTACCACCCGCCAACACCTCTTCGTTCTCCAGGTCGTACAGAACGGCAGCCTGCCCAGGCGAAACGGCAGCCCAATCATCCTCCCACGAGATAGAGCACGACTCCGCGTCGAGCACCTTCATGCATGCTTTGACACCGCGATGGCGCGAGCGTACCTGCGCTACAACTTCGCATTCAAAGGGAAATACACCATCCGCTACTCTACGAATTAGCTCCGGATTGACCCAGTGCATCTCTCGCACCAGAAAGCCCTCTCGCTTGAGGTCTGATTTCGCGCCGACTATGACTCGATTCCGCTCTGGGTCTATTTCGACCACATACAACGGCTCAGTCATACCTCCCAGACTGAGTCCGCGTCTTTGGCCTACCGTGAAACGGTGGATACCCTCGTGTTCCCCGACCTTCTTGCCATCCTTGGTAACGAAATCCCCCCTACCCCGACTACTGCCGATCTTCGTTACGAAGTCTTGAACGCTGCCCGCCACGAAGCAGATGTCCTGGCTTTCTGCTTTGTCAGCCGTTGGAAGTCCGGCCTCTCGCGCCATCTCGCGTATCTCAGGCTTGGTGTACTCACCAACTGGAAAGAGGGTGCGCTCGAGTTCGTCTTGTAGACAGGTATAGAGAAAGTAGCTCTGGTCTTTATCGAGGTCCCTTCCGCGCAGGAGGTGATAGCCGTTGTCGCTCTTTCGAACCCTCGCATAGTGCCCCGTTGCAACGTGTGAGCACCCGAACCCGAGCGCACGCTCGCGTAGCTCACGGAACTTCACCTTGCTGTTGCAATCGATGCATGGATTCGGGGTCAAGCCTTGTTCGTAGGTATCGATGAAGCGCTGTATGACCTCGCGCTCGAAGGTGGCTTCGAAATCGACGACGTAGTACGGGATATCGAGCTTTGCTGCGACCCGCCGGGCGTCACAAAAGTCCGCGGGCGAGCAGCAGGTGGCACGGCTGTTTTCGTCAGAGCTCTTTTTGTAGTCCCACACCTGCATTGAAACGCCTACGAGTGGGCTCCCTGTCTTCGACAACAAGTATGCCGCCACTGAGGAATCAACGCCACCTGACATGGCGACAACGATTGAGATGTCCGAGCCTGGACTCGTCAGTTCAGCTCCAGAAAAACTGCTCATGTAACTCTACGCTCCCTTGCCGACACTGCGCATCCGAGCAACTGCTCGCGCGAAGACCTCGACCAATCGTTCCAACGCTCCCTGCGGGTAATCGGCACGAAAACTCACCCGCACTGTCGAGCGCACACGCTCGGATTCCTGCCCCATCGCCAACAGGACATGCGATGGCTCCGGTTTCCCAGATGAACACGCCGCACCAGACGAGATCAGAATCCCTTCGAGATCCATCGCAACCACGAGATCATCAGCACGTACACCCGGTATGAAGACGCTCGAGGTGTTCGGCAATCGATCCCGACCGGCAGCATTGATAACGCATCCGGTTACCGATGTCACAACCGCCGCTTCGAATTCGTCGCGTATACGTCGCATCGATTCGATTCGATTAGGGAGGTCCCATCGAAGCGCCTCAGCTATCGCCCCGAGGGTTGCTATCCCTAGCACATTCTCCGTTCCGCCTCGAATCTTCCCCTCTTGGGAGCCGCCGCGTAGTAGCGGCGAAAGGCGCACATGCTCAGGAGCAACGATCGCACCCACTCCAGCTAGAGCTCCTAATTTGTGCCCCGAGAGGGTCATAAGATCTACCCCCAAACGATCGAGCGATACATCGCCCTTGCCAAGAAGCTGGGCCGCATCGGTGTGGATTAGGGCAGCAGGGGCTCGATCACGGATACGTTGAACGATCTGCGCTATCTCGTTTATGGCTCCAACCTCATTGTTGGCCGCCATAATTGATACGAATACGGTGTCGCTCGTTAGCGCCTCTTCGACCGACTGCGGAGCGATGACACCCTCGCTATCCGGCGCAACGAGCACAACCTCACGCCCCCTCGATTCGAGCGCTCTTAGCGGCTCCAAGACGCACGGGTGTTCTAACTGAGAGGATACCAAACGCCCCGGGCGCTCTGCGCCCATGGCGATGCAGGTGTTGTTTGCCTCTGTCGCTCCAGAGGTGAATATCACCTGGGTACGATCCCCCGCTCCGAGCATTCCGCGTACTGAAGCCCGAGCCTCCTCCAACAGCGCACGCGCTCGTTGTCCCCCTCGATGGAGCGAGCTCGGATTCCCGAGCGAATCCCAATGAGCCGAGATAAACTCCTGAATATCCTCATTAGGGGCGTAGGTCGCGTTGGCGTCGCAGTCAATAATCACAAAAACAGCCTCACAAGCTCAATCAGCAGCCGCAAAGCGCCGATTCACCAAAAGAGGGCTAAAATACAATGCCATCACTAACTACGCAAAGCATTGGAGCGGCCAGTTCCAGTTTGGCACCCAACTCGGCGGCAAACCAGGCCCGCTCCACAGAAGCGGCCCAGATTTCAGGGGTGAGCCAGGCTCAGGTTAGGCAACTTGCCCAGAGCAGCGCCACCAAGGCTCGGGAGGACCGAGATCGCGTAATCCAGCGGGAAAAGCGAGCCGAAGGGGCCTTCGCCGACCGGCAAGAACCCGAGAAAGATGACCGTCCAGAGGGTGCTCCTGCTCCGCACAGCGGCAAGCTCAATACCGTTGCCTAAGGAAGCAACTTTCAGCCCCTGCACGCGATATCAACAGAGACTATTAGCGTTACTTGCTTAGGTAGCGCCGGGTTCCCACAACCTCGATTAATCGCACCACTGTAGTGGACTTTGAGTCATGGCATCACGAACAGCAACTCTGTGCGCGCTCCTCGTCATCATGCTGGGGATCCATGCAGCCTGGACCGTTTTAGAGACACACCCACGCATTCCCGCGACGTGGCTCGTACCGAAGATCGACGCAGACGCCGAAACGCTCCTCGCTTTCGGTGCGCGAATCCCGCTAGCATGTGCGGATATGTCCGATCTCGAATTGATACCTGGGGTGTCTGATAAACTAGCAATAGAGCTGCTGCAGAAAAGGGAGCAAATCATCGCACACGCACGAGACAGCTCCCCACACGAGGCGCTACAACTCGCGCACGGCGTGGGGCAACACAAGGCAGAAGTCCTCGCCTCTTTGCTTTCGCTCGAAGATTCTTGTCACCAGGGAGAGGTTTACAAGCCACTCTCCGAATCGGGTGTGCCCCCATCCGGGAGAGGACTTTCAAAATAAAGTGGGGCTACTCATCCTCGTCCGGGATACGCTGAAATGCTATCGCATTTGTTGCGGTTGCGCGCGCTGCGTATGCATCGGCTACAAAGAGCGTACCATCACGGAACTTACCGTTCACAGCATCAAGAGTGCTCATCAACGCATCGCGCCGAGAGTCGTCGAAGAGTCCTAACTCCTGTAGGCGACGAGGTGAACGGGCCGAGATTTGCGCTGTGCCCGAAGACGAAACAGAAAGCGATTTTCTCTCTGTACCCGGGCTAAGTCACCAGCCGCGCGAGAGAACGTGCCAAACAGCCCCCATGACTCTGCACTTCGACAGTGCGCTCAAGGAAGATCGGTGCCCTTAGAGTGGTTCAGTAGATACACGTATCCCCTGCGAAGCGGAGAACGCTAAGATCCGGTAGGTAAGAAAAACTAGCGTCCAAGTGCGTTGGCGAGCTTCGGCATAGATGGTGGATACAACCCAGGGGGGTATGGCACCGTAGCGTCCCCTAACTTCCACCGCTCTCGAACCGCTCTCGCCTTCTGCATGAGAGCTTTGAAGAATCTTATAAATCCAACGCGTACGCTACGCTTCTCTGAGAGGCACCACATGCGACACCCCGTGCGCTTGGATCGATGCGTGGTATCGAATACCTGCGAAAGGAGACGCTCCCTGCCGAGTACGCGCCTCTTTTTTCGCTCTCTGATTTTCTCAGCGCGCTGCTCTAGCGATCTAATCCTTGCAATCAATCGCTCGTTTATTCTCTGCTGTTGTTCAGGCGAGTGATGTCCAAACGCCTCCATCCATGCGTTCGGTTCGAGAATAAATATTTGCACCTCCTCTGAGGCAGCCAGAATACCTTCTGCAAGCTTTGTGTGCCCTCTCAGATTGTTTGCATCTCGTGGGATGGGGGTAAACTGATAGCGCCTCAGACGTTTCCATAACCGGGCGGGCTTGCCTGATTGAAACATCTTCCAGGAGGAGAACCCTGGGTACCTGTCAATTGAGGTCTCTAAGTTGTCCTTGGCTGGATTTGAATACAGATACGCTATCGCTATGATTGCTCTCGTAGGGGTAAG
>JBILFA010000183.1:0-4468 GCA_044351795.1 Bdellovibrionota bacterium
CCAACACGATTCCCTGCATAGAGAAACCCGTCAGCAACAACCCGAAGAATCTCGCCGTAATATTTAATCACATAGAAAAAGAACCCCATGAGAAGAATCTTTCTCGCCGTTGCCTTTAGGTCTGCCGATGCTCCAAGAGCTATGTACATGCCCGCAAACACAACCTCCATCACCACGAGCGTGTTAGCTATGCTAGAGACATCCCCCAAGAGTGAGGCGCGCCCCTGGGAAAGTTGAGTCTCAAAAAAGACTAAGATGTCAGTTACGGACGGAATAGCCATGGACTCTACCTGCTAGTAGTTTTGAAATGGGTTCTTCGGGGCGATCGCTCTGGGGTCTCTAACCTCACCCCAAGTTTCAATAGCTTCACGAAGTCGTTTCATCTTTAAGCCCTGCTTCTGATTCTGCTCTAGACCTTGGCCCGCTTGCGCCTGTATCTGCTCGGTGAGAGCTACATTGAGTGTTTGCATACTCTTGGCGACCATGCCTGTCATTTGGTTACCTATCTGAATCGCAAGTAAAAGCCCTTGAGCTTGGTTGGTATCATCGAGGAGTGTCTCAATCTGCTCTTGCGTCTCGGGGATAGAATCTCGGATCTTTGCGCCTACTTTGGCTGCGTGCTTAAATTGAACGCGCGTCCATAGAATCTGCTTGGCAAGAGCATTATGATTGGGATCGCGCGGAATGAACTTTTGGTCGTTCTTATCCTCCTCCTCGTTCATTCCCCAATCATCGTAGTAAGATGGATAGACCTCCTTGAGTCGGTCTAATTGCCCCATGAGACCGCCTGAGTGGTAGCCTGCGATCTCGTCCTGGATCTGTTTGAAGAGCCTTTTGTACTCGAGAAGAAACGGAATGAAATTTCCCTTATCCGCTAGTCCATCGTGATCAAGGTCTGCGTATTCTTTAAGCTTGGTCAATCGCCCATATATATTTTTGAGGCGTTCAATCATTGCAAGAGCATGTGTAATCTGTTTTATAAGACTCGCGTTAGCGGCGGAATCCACCACTGGCAAACCCGTCGCATATGCAGGACCTACATGCGCTGGCTGTAACAGAGCTGTCCAAATGCACAATGACAGAACCACTTCCTTTGATTTGAGTTGTTTCCTCATGCTGCCCTCCTTATGGCATTTTGCGTACTAGTTACTTGTTCCGGTCGTCCTAGTAATCGGGTAAGGTTATCGGCTGCTGTGGTAAGCCCGTAGTGACTAAGGAATGACAGATTGAAGTCGTTTACAGAGCGGGACTCAGCTTGAAG
Source organism: Bdellovibrionota bacterium (assembly GCA_044351795.1). Lineage (GTDB taxonomy): Bacteria > Bdellovibrionota_C > UBA2361 > UBA2361 > OMII01 > OMII01. The sequence continues at coordinate 1,262 of JBILFA010000183.1, forward strand.
GCGGCGAATGGTGCGAAGTCGTTCTTGGCTAGCTCCAGAGCAATACGCTAAAGAGAGCTCATCAAGTGCAAGCTGAAAGAGACGATTACCCAAGGGAGATGTGTAGTAGTAGTCTTGCTTTGGAACCGCATATGCCAGCATCTCTATCTGCGTGTCATTGAGGCCAAAGACGCGGTAGAACTCTTTAGCATCAGGTTGGAGAGCTACAGCGTTGGGAAGGTAGATCTTTGTGAAGCATGCTTCCTTGATAGTCGGTGCAATCGCTGACTGATGAACATCTGAGAGACTCTGAGTAGCAAAGACAACTGAGACGTTTAATTTACGAAGCGTCTTAAGCCACTCTCGTATCTTGGTAGCAAATATCGGGTGGTCCAAGAATAACCACGCCTCGTCAAGAACAAGAAGAGTAGGGGATCCATCAAAGCGCTTCTCAAGGCGATGAAAAAGGTAGGAGAGGACAGGAGCAACCACCGAGGGGCTGTCCATGAGGCTCTCCATCTCAAAGGTCTGCCACCTAGAGACCTTCAGCGTATCCTGTGAGCTATCAAGGAGCTTTCCGTAGATCCCTCGGTGAGTGAATGGCTCAAATGCGTCTCGGAGCTCCTTACTCTGGAGGTACACAGTAAGAGCCTCCATGGTCCGCTGCTCTTCAGGAGTAGCAGCGAGCGATATGAGAGCATCCCAGATGGTCTTCTTTACCTCTGGGGTTATTGTCACATGCTCCTTGGCAGCGAGAGCGACAAGCCACTCATGCGCCCATTTGCGCTCGTTCTCCTCATGCACTGCGGAGAGCGGCTGAAAGTAGAGCTCACTATCCTCTGCGCCTAAGTTATAGTGGTCACCTCCCACGCCTGCTGTAAGGGTTGCGCTACTACCACCTTTGTCAAAAATGTAGACCTGCGCATTCGGATACCGCAGGAATTGGGCCTCCATGAGATTTAGGAGGGTCGACTTTCCCGCTCCCGTCGGCCCGAGGATGAGAGTGTGGCCCACATCGCCAATGTGCGTTGAGTAGCGAAAGGGTGTACTTCCACCGGTTTCCGCTATTAATAATGGCGGGCTCTTTAGGTGCTCATTATATGCTTGGCCACCCCAGACTGCGCTTGCTCCCGGCAAGAGGTGAGCAAGGTTAATCGTGTTTACCATCGGGCGCCGCACATCCCGCTGCGTATTGCCGGGAATGCTCCCGAGCCAGGCCTCAACCGCATTAACTGACTCGTACTTCGTCGTGAAGCCTACGCCGTTAACTATCCGCTCGAGCTCAGAGGCAAGCGTCTTTAGCTGGTCCGGATCGCTATGAAGCAGGGTAAACGTTGTGGTAAGAAAGCCATACGCGACATCTTCGCTTCCGAGCTCTAAGAGAGCCGCTTCTGCATCATGGGATTTCTGCAGGGCATCGGAGTCCGAAATGGCAGACTCTTGATTAAGGAAGAGCTCCTTTACGAGCGCCGTAACGCTTTTGCGCTTCGCATACCACTTACGTTGAACTGTCTCTAACTCTTTCTTGGCTTCACTTTTTCCCAGACAGATGAACCGCGTTACCCAGCGGTATTCAACCGGGATGCGGTTAAGGGCATCTAGCAGCTCCGGTTGGGTAGCTCCTGGAAAGCCCAAGATACCGATGACACCAAGGTGATTTTCACCAAGCTTAGGCTTAAAGCCTCCAAGCAGCGGTTCATCCGGTAAAAGGGAGTCAAGATACATAGGTTCTTCGGGAAGCCGTACTGGGTGATTCTTGCTCGAGATAGTTGAGTGAAGGTATGTGAGGAGCTCGTCAGTTTCTAGGAGCGTCACTTCTGGAAATTGCCTAGCGAGCAGGTCAAATGCCTGGCCAATCTGAACTTGGAAGTTTTCTAGAATCGCCGAGTAGTTGATCCCTTCGGACGCCTCAGAGGTAAGAAAGCGACCTACTACCTTATTAGTCCGTTCAGCAGGAGGCATGTAGACAAAGGTCAGGTAGTAGGCCGTATCAAAGTGATTATTCGACAAGAAAGCCTTTCGGCGGGAGCTATCTATGAGGAAGCTAATAGGGTCTGGGAAGTTTGAGGTGGGGTAGCTATTTACGACTCGGCGTTGTGCCTCAGCGTACACAGCCCACCCGGTGCCGAAACGCCGAAGGACGTTATTAACGTGCGCTGTCTTAACCACCCGCTCCTCGTCAGTCGAGGAGTCTAGGTCAGGGCCGCGGTACTGAAAGGTTGCTTGAAACGACCCGTCCTTATTTAAGACCACCTCTGGAGCAACAAGTGCCGCCCAAGGGAGGACATCAGCCAGGGTGTCATGAACCTTCTTGTATTCCCGAAAATCTAGCATCTCACACTCGATAGTACGGTTTGTGGTTAATGTGCCGACGGAACGTGTCGAGGAAAGCCGGGTCCTGCTTTGCAAGAGCCACCGCCACGATGTGAAGGCCGATACAGATGGGTATGCAGAGGAGCGAATGCAGGCCGAGCAGGAGGGCTGCTCCTAGTGTGCCATTTAAGATGGCAAACTCACGAGGAGCTCCCCCCAGCATGATGGGCTGCGTAAGTGCTCTGTGGACCGGAACCGAAAAGCCTTCCATGACGAGCTTCCTTACCAGTTGCCAAAGAGGGTGGGAGCCCAGCTCGCAGCACCAATCGCCACGGCACCACCGAAAACAGCTGCCATTGCTTTCCTGAAGAAAGAACCCGCCTCTCCGATACAGAGCGCTAGGCCCGCAATCACAATCGCGCCGACGATAATCGCGCGAGCCGTGGGGCCAGAAAGGCTACGCAAAATATTCTGTAAGGGAGTCTCCCACGGCATCGTTTGCGCATAGGCGCTCTGAGCTTTCATGGTGAGCGTAGCAGCTAAGCTACCTAGGAGTGTCTTAAGCTCGCAGCGGTTGATGTTTGTCCTATTCATATCGCTATCCCCGTTTACTGGTTTGAGAGGGTCTCGCACTTCGTTTCGAGAGACCCATTGCGGGGTACCCTAGCAGTGGTGCATTGGGAGGATGGGGACGCCTGAATGAGGCACTCAGATCGCTCAAGCAGTCGTTCGAGCGAGAGATCGCTAAGATCGTTGCTGCTGCGCTACGGGATGCGGGGCCGCTTAGGTAAGGACCCACTTCCTATCCCAAACCGACAGGTTACGACAGCTACATCAGTAGCTCTTTTGCTTAGAGCAAAGGAGCTTGGTATCCTTTCATGCTAGAGCTATGGAAACCGAAGAGCGAAAAGTTGT
>JBILFA010000184.1:0-4460 GCA_044351795.1 Bdellovibrionota bacterium
CAAGACTGCCGTAGCTGCGAAAGCGGGCCTCACCAACCTAGGAAAGGAAGGATAGCCGTGCAGTGGCATAGTCGTACTGTGGCATTCAAGTACAGTGGCAAGGTGAGAGCAGGTGTAGTACACCTCTATGCCATGAAACTCGTGCTCTGGGACTGGAACGGTACTCTCTTGAACGATGCTCCTATCTTGTGGGGGATCTTCAACGAGCTTATGCGCGACTATGGATACGGCACGATCAGCTTTGAGCGCTATCAGGAGATCTATCGTCATCCAGTGCGAGAGATGTACGAAGATGTGGGATTTGATCTGTCGCGGCACTCATTCGATGAGGTCGCTCTCAAGTGGCACGACCTGTATCGAGGTCGCATGGCGAGTGTGTCTCTGCATGATGATGTTGTCCCGGCACTTACCTTTTTGTCACAGCGTGGTTCTCGTCAGGCGGTGTTGTCGGCACTCCCTCAGGGGCTCCTCCAAGATGTCGTGAGAGCGCACGGGGTAGCTAGTTTTTTCGAGGAGGTGCGGGGACTCTCCGATCATCATGCGGTGGGAAAGGTCGATGTCGGTAGAGTGCTCGTGGAGCGCTTGGGCATAGACGGTGCCGAGGTTACGGTGATTGGTGACTCCTCGCATGACGCAGAGGTGGCTCAGGCGATAGGGGCGAAATGTCTCCTCGTCGCGCGTGGCGCCGAAAGCAGACGCAGACTCAAAGCTCATGGAGTGCCGGTATTGGATTCGTTCGCGGATATCGTTGAGGGGATATATTAACAGAGCCTTCGCCCACTCTACATCCGCAAGCGCCAATTAATCTTACTCCAGCGCGCGAACCTCACCAGCGTCAGCCCGCTTATGAGCACACAGATCGCCGCCGCGACCACTGATATCCGCGGAGTCCATTCATTCATCGTCACGGTCATCGAGGTGATAGCGTCCGCGGTACGTGGAACACAGCGAAAACAGCTCAAGGATGTGACAGGTTGAATAAGTCCTGCTTGCCAAGGAATGGATACATGGTCTAGTTCGCATAGCGGCGCCTTATCGACGCACTTGGCGACAAAGCGCATCATGCTGAAGCCGGTTGCAACCACAGCTAGGGTGGCCGCTATCAGTACAGCGCCTACCCACCGAGAGATTATCGTCGGTTGTGAGCGGCTAACGATAAGGGCTACGAGCAGGGGACTCAGCGCCAGTAATAGCTCGAGAAGTTCTTTTTTAAAGCTCATAGTAGTGTGATTGCACCTAGCCGTCGTACTGCACTTGTACGAGGTTCATTTTCTTCTGGAAAGGGTAGAGAGCAATTTTGTATACTCCATCATCTGCGACTCTTCCTAATTAGGAGTACGAAGTATGCCCGAAATGCCCCTTGGTCCTCAGCCCGATCGCTCGCTTCCCGATACGAATGGCCACGATGCGAACGATCTGAGCGCAAACGCGATGCCCGCTCGTGCGCTCGATGTTGGAGAGATGTTTCTTGCGGCTGATTTCTGTAACTACCGCGATCACATCGGGGCAGAACACAAGCTACCACGGAATTCCTCAACTTTTCGGGCCTTACAGGGTGCAATCGCTCAGGTAGGAAGGTTGTTCGACTCTGATTCGACGGTGTCGTCACGAACGAAAGGCGAAGGGGAGCAGTTTTTAGCCGTATGTGCCGTGGGAGGTGCGACCTCTGACGAGCGACGCGCGGTTGCCTTGATCGAGGGTATCACTCCATTGGGACCCAAGTTCAGACTTCCCGCTGGGTCCCTTAAGTTTTATCAGCCTCCGGCTAAGGCAGATATATTTCCAGTCGAGATGCCGCCTGTAGAGGTACTGGACGACGCTGCGGGGGTCGTCGTATCGGTGGATCGAGAAGCGAGAAAGGATTTTTCCCTCGCGTTGATGTTAACGAGAGAGGCTTTCGATCAGGCTGTCTCACATCTGGTGAAGGTTGCTGAGTTTCTCGATGCGAACCAACGCGAGAATCCTCAAGGCTGGAGTTGTTTCTTCCCGTTATCGTCATCAATCTTCGCATTGTTGTTCAACGAAGTGCGCAACCACGAGTCTCCGATCCTTGGCGTCAAACGACTCGTGGGACCGAGCCGTAATTTCGTCTTTCAGGTATCGGTTTTATCCCTGCCGGATGAGTCTTGCTTTTCATCCATCGCGTCTGTCGACTCGCTATGTGAAGCAACCCATCATATCGCCGTGCGACAGAACGAGTTCGGGATCGTTGAGCCGTATTGGTTAGGACGAAATGTAGCCTAGCAAAGCGAGGCAAAGCGCCCTTTTCTCGCAACGGGTAGGTTTTGCCCCGCCTTCCTACGGGAGCTATCGCTCCGTAATTAGCTGATATTATTGATGTTATATTGACAGGCTTTCCTATCTTATCAGGCCTGCGTGTGGTATCGTGCCCGGGCACCGTTACCCCGTTGCAGTGCTTCGGCTTGCTTCAGGGGATGTGACATGTTGGTTACTGGTGCCTCCTCCAGAGGCCGCACATTCCAAAGACTCACCTTAACGGAGCACTGTACGGCATCGATAGCATTCGGAATGACGCGCCGGGCGTTTGTTCTCGAAACTTTCGAATAAGTAAGTCCGTACATACAGCTTGAATCTTTGGTTTGCGGGCTTCGTCAGCGAATGACCTACTAAGCGGTTCTACACTCGATAAGTGTCCGTAGTAGCGACTCCTTTGCGTCCTTGTCTTTGCTCAAATCTTCAAGTCCTCGTAACGGAAACTCACCGCGAGTGTGCGTGGCTACACGTGAAGCTCTCAGGTTTTTGTTGCATGAGTTCGAAGTACAAGCGTACCGGCGGCTGGTATTTCTTTAAAGAAGAGTCCTTTTAAGGGTCTGATATGAATGTTCCTCCTAACAACCTCACAGTGGTAGAGAATAATGAAGGCTTTAACGCTTTCAATCTTTCGCCGTTCCTCTCTAAAACAATTGAAACAATCGGGTATGTGAAGCCTACCCCGATCCAAGCTCAGGCGATTCCGTTACTGCTGGAGGGGCACGATCTTATCGGTCTCGCTCAGACAGGTACGGGCAAAACGGCCGCGTTCGTGCTGCCTCTTCTCCAGAAACTCAGTGGGGAAAAAAGTAGAGGGTCGAAGGTGTTGGTGCTTGCGCCGACTCGAGAGCTGGTAGAGCAGATCCGGGACGTTGTAACGCTTCTTGCGCCGCGTACCGGGGTAAAGAGCAGCACCGTCTATGGTGGGGTTTCGCATCAACGCCAGATTCGTGAGCTGGATCAGAAACCGGAGATCATCGTGGCGTGTCCCGGACGTCTGCTCGATCACATCCGTGGTGGAACGGTAGATCTTTCTACGATTGAATACCTGGTTCTAGATGAAGCTGATCGTATGCTCGATATGGGTTTTCTACCAGACATCAAAAAGATTATAGCGAAGCTCCCTCGCGACCGTCAGACGATGCTTTTCTCGGCAACTATGCCCAAAGAGATAGAGGTGCTCTCACGAGATGTGCTCCGCAATCCGCAGACGGTTCGAGTCAATCTCGAAGCGCCGGTGGCTGCAGTTACACACGCTCAATTGAGTTTGCAAGCAGGGGACAAATTGGAAACCCTTACGGCGTGGTTGCGTGAGAATCGTGAGTCACTGGTGGTCGTATTCACCAAGATGAAGCACACCGCGAAGAAGATAAGTGAGAAGCTTGACAGACTCGGATTCGATGCGACTTCGTTGCACGGTAATCTTTCGCAAGCCAAGCGCTTGCAAGCGCTCAACGGATTCCGTCAAGGAGACTATCGGATTCTTATCGCCACAGATATCGCGGCGCGAGGTATCGACGTAGAGGGTGTTACTCATGTCATTAACTACGATATGCCGGACACTCTCGATGCTTACATCCACCGGACAGGACGAGCGGGAAGAGCATCGCGCGTAGGTGACGCAATCGCGTTCGTGACTCGCCAGGATCGGGATATGGTTCGTGCCATCGAGAAGTGGCTTGGTACTCCGCTGGCAGCGATGGATCCAAAGATTGTCGTAGCTCGCACGGGGGATGAGGCTGCTGCGAATCAGGACGAAGGAGAGAGGCCGATGCGTCAGGAGCGCAGGGCGGAAGGTTCTCGCCGGACAGCAAGTCCTCGTCGAACAGATGGCCCTCGCCTAGAAAGGGATGGTTCGCAAACAGGGCGCACACGCCCGCAACCACGGCGAGAGCAGGATTCTCGAGGACACTCTCCGCGTTTCGAAAGAACCGGTGCTCCAGGCCGTGATACCGGACGAACAAGAGAGAGCAGCGAGAATCGCGGAAACAGTAGTGAGTGGAAGGAGTGGGATCAGAAGCGCTTCTCGAACGATTGGAACGAGCGACGGTATTCCGGTCAATCCGGTCAATCCGGTCGACCCAGCCGACCCGGTCAGTCTGGACGATCTGCGCAACCCGGACGATCGTCCGGACAACGTGGAGCGACTGGAAATCGCGATCAGTTTGCCGGCAGACAAGACGGTGCTC
>JBILFA010000020.1:0-41272 GCA_044351795.1 Bdellovibrionota bacterium
GCTCAATAAGGTAAATCCTTGGGAGTGGCTCTCGGATGTGCTCGTTAGGGTAAACGTCCGTTCAGACGACACTGCCGTTACCCTCCTGCCGATGAATTGGAAAAAGAAACCTGTCTCTTAGCGGACGGACACGGGTCACCCTTTTCCACCAAGCTGAGAATGCTCTAGGCAGTGAATGGCCGCCGTCATACAATCCGAGCCGCTGTCAATCGAGCAGTAGAGCGATGCCACATTCTTGACATTGTGTTCTCAGAATTGGTGATTTTATTGCGGGGTTTGTGTTGGAGTTGTGCCTTAATCACAGCAAATTCAATCGACTGCTTACTAGAGGTGTGGGGTAGCGTCACTTACCCTCGTTTTTTCCTATGGCACACACATTGCCTACCGAGTCTGCTGTTGTCGCTTATGCGACTCCATAGAGACTAGGGGAGACTCTTATAATGAAACATTCACTCTGTTCGCTACTTGCTGTGCTGTTTTTTGTTCCCGCCGTAGTAGTAGCTGATTCTAAACCTCTGACGTGTAAGGTGACCTTGCAGCAATCCTCAAAATCAGTGCCTAAAACACTTAAGCCACGCACCGAATTCGGAGACAAGTTTAGCTCCTTCTCTCTCGACTTACAGAAAAACCCAGACGAAGCATGGCTCCACCAAAATTTGTGTGTGAACAAGAAAGATTATAGAGGAGGCGCCTTTGAGGGCACGCTGTGTCTAGTTGTCATGACAGCTCGTGAGCTGCCAAGCGCTGACGCTGCTCCAGCGCTTTATGTGGATGTATTGCGTCAGGTAAAGTCTAGCGCTTCGGGTAGAAAGGGGCTCTTGTCAGGTATTAGCAATAAATCCCTCGGTAGTGTGCATGCCATTATTCCGCTCGCTACGGATGGACGAACGGTCGTTTACCAACAAAGCTTCGCTAGTGATGGATCGAGAGATGATCTGACACAGCTCAATTTTGAGTGTAGTGCGTCTTAGGTCGTAGGAGACAGTAAGCGCACAAAGTAGAAACCGGCTTTGTGGGCAGATTGCACAGCGCTTGCGTGGCAATTAGTCACGTAAGCGCTGTTTTCTTAAAGCGGGACTGCAACTCAAATTGTGTTATATCAGTAAGCTTTCCTCATTTCTCTCAGTCACCGCGCGTAAGCAACGTACGGCAGATTTTCCCGAACTAAGCAGTAACTACTGAGTCGAGTGGTGTGAGCGGTTGCACACACACTCGAGGTGCACGTGATCGCGGTGCCCCCCTACTCTACGCAACTTTTACCCCCACTCCCCGAATATACCTGCATGAGCAGGGGCGCTTCCTTACTTGAGACGCTGACGGTGCTGGCTATCACGACAAGCCTTCTGGGAAGCGTCGTAGCTGGTGCCGCTACCACGCGCAGAGCACTGATGCTCCGACTCGAGTCGGATCGTCTGCGGCTGCTCTTGGAGCGGGCGTATACTCTGGCTCTCACCAGTGATAGCGCCGCTCGCGTTGTCGTGGAGGGTAATCTCGTGGAGGGTACTGCTGTGTCGCTTGTGCGCGGAGACGAGAGGCTGACGTCGTACCGAACGAACCGCAGCGTAACTCTCGAGCTACCCTCTCATCTTGGGGGAGCACTACGCTTCTATCCCTCTCATGCAGCGTCACCTGCAACTATCAACCTACGAGCAAGCAAAGACTCCTGTGCGATAACGATCTCACTACGCGGAAGGATACGGACGACATGCTGACTCTACCTCTATCACCGTCAACTATTTCGGCGCAGGAATCCGGGTTCATGCTACTAGAGGTGCTCATAAGCCTGGCCATCTTCGCGACCTGCGCGGCGATGATTTTTGCGTTCCTGGGGAGGACGGCCCAAGTGATCGCCTCGCTAGAGGAAACACACCAATCACGTTTTCAGACACCGAACTGCGCTCCTGACACCACGAGAGTGCTGTGCAATATGGGGAAAAACACTGTAACGATTGTTCGATGAGAGTACGCTCATGCAACGCGGATCTTCTTTGTTAGAGATGCTCGTCAGCCTCGCCCTTGGCGGTATAGTCCTGACATGCGCCTCTACCGGAATCATGGCGAGCTCGCAGCTTTACGCCTCGCTCTCCATCACGACCGAAGCGACTATCGCAAGGGAGAAAACGACAGCAGCTCTCGGCGCAGCGCTACGCTCCTTGGATAGGCACCGCATTGATGGCGGTTGGTTAGTCGTGAGCGGTACGGACATCTCGACTACCAAGCATCCCCTCGCTCGGTTGAAGGGAACCTCAGCACCGCGAGAGTTGTCCGACATCCTCTCTGTGCTCGAGACATCACCGGTATATCGGGGAAGAGTCACCTCTTCTCATCTCACCGACAGCAGTCTGGACCTCCGCGTCTGTGACTTTCGCGAGCCGCCAATCGCCTCAGGGATTAAGAGCCTTCTCGTGCTTGGATTCAGCGGAATCCTGCACGTATCAGCCGAGATTCCGCGCGTGGCACAAGGGTGTATCGATCTGCGCGGCAACCGACTGCACAGCATATTCTCGACCCACAGCCCCCCCGCTGGCAGCTTCCACACCCTCCTTCCGATAGAACGAGAGTACTCTCTCTTCATCGACCGCATGAGCCAGCTCCGGCTTGTTTCTCATGTCGGAGCTCAGATTCTCGAGAACCAGCCGATCGCGCGAGGGATCTCATTCGTGCGTATACGAGCAAGGCGCGAGCCTTTCGGAGCGCTACACTTCTCGCTGACGGTAAAGCCCCTCGGTGCTTCAGCATCGACTACGAGCGCATTTGTGGCCACTACGCGGAGACCGATATGGAACGAACTCCTGCTGTAGCCTCGCGAGCCGGAGAGGCTGGATGGGTTTTCCCTGTGGTTCTCTTGAGCATCGTGTTCTTAGCCGCTTTGAGTAGCCTTCTGACGGCAAAAACTGCGACTCTTGGTAAGATCTACCACGATGGAGTGCGGAGCGCTGCACTCCACGAGGCGCTCCGCGCCGAGATCTCGTCACGCCAGGCGCTACCCGAGGGATGCTCGCCTCAACGCTCCTCTGCTCTCGGCTCTCGAGGGGAATGGATAGTGTGCTCCGAGAGTCCGCCGCGCTTTGCCACCATCCCAGCTCTCACTGCTCCCATCCCCGCTCCGGATTTCGATCTGCTTTTATCCGATGCGACCCCGTGTAAAGGATCCAAGGAGGTCGTCGCACAGGGTCGCTTCGCATCGCCCGTGGCGCCCTTTACCTGTGTAGTAAAAGATGAGCTGTCCACCGGGATAGTGGCTATGGAAAATCTCGCTCTGGATTCGGCAATTTTCGAGAGCAAAAAAGATGCGCCTGTGCCGATGATCGTATCGCCTGGATACCTGACGATAGGAGGAATGCTCCGCACATCCAGCGATCTCGTGGTGGTTGTAGGTGGCAACGTCCGGATCGAACATCTGCAAGGAGCGGGACAACTACCCGTGCGCGTGACAGTCATCTCGAGTCGGGGCGATATCGAGGTCGGGCGCGTCTCGGGGGCGCTCTCTCTACTCGTCGCGGGACGAGCGACGCTCCATGTGGCTCCAACTCCGTTTCTTCCCCCCTTTCCCCTTCCTCGCGAAAGAACCCCGACGATCTTGGGGCTCGCGCCCTCCCGATGGGGGTGGAACTAACGAAAAGAGGGTTGGTGAGCGCCAGATCGGCCTCAAGAACCGGTCGAAGTTGTCAGGCAACACTGTGACCCCGTGTACCGCCCCATCCATTCTGCGAAGCAGCGCACAGAACGCCCCCGCACCTTGCCCTTCATAGGGCCACAATCGATAACAAGGCACCTCAATCAGATGAGATTGATGGTGCTCCAGCGGTGCAACGGAAACCGGAGAGAATTCAGGGAATTTTTCGAGGAACCAGCGCACATTGTCTTCATTCTCCTCACGCGAAAACGTGCATGTGGAGTAGAGTAGATAGCCACCAGGCGCCACGATAGCCGATGCATGCGCCAAAATTCGCCTCTGTCGACGCTCGTTCATCGAAATCGTCGCCGGGTGAAATGCTCCCGGTGCCTCGTGATCCTTCAGAACGAGAGACTGGCCGGAACACGGAGCATCGACGATCACCAGATCCGAGCTTCCTGGAATAGCGTTCGACAAAACTGCTGGATCACACGACGTAACCAACGCCGGATCAACACTGCACCGCTTATAATTGGAGATAAGTTGCGCTGTTCGCTTTCGTATCACCTCATTCCCCACCAGCATAGTAGGAGACAGATATCGTCGAGCAACGATACCCTTGCCTCCGGGGGCCGCACACATATCGACGATGAGTGATATCGGTGTAGCTATCTCGGAGAGGGTTGCACACGCAAACGCAGAGGAGAGATCGAGGCAGTAGAAATCGCCGGCTTGATGGGCTGCAAGGCTTCCGGGTCGCTCTCCATCAGCCGCTACATCGATCCACTGCGGCAGCCACTCCGGGCGCTCACCGAGACGGAGGAGCCCCCCTTGAGATTCGCCGCGTAGCCAAGCCACGGCTGTGATCCTACCATCACCGAGAGTCAGCGCTTCCACGAAGCGCTCTTGATCGGCTCCCTCCGAAAACAAAGCAGCCGCAACCTTCTTTACGTATCGACTTGTGCCGAGAATAGACGCAGACATAACTTGATAGTCTCACACGGAGCAGGGAGTGGGATAGACCACCCGACAAGTACAGCTACCCTTACCCTAGCCGATCCAGCTTTTGACGAAACTGGGTCGCTTGATCGTGCCGATAATTCCGTTCATGGACATCGATGGCAACCTTATAGAGGCTACGAATGAGAGAGTTATCGGTATCACTGAGCGAGTAGCTTCGGTAGAGAGAGAGCGCTTGAAGGATCGTTTCTACTCCCCTTCCCAACGCCATCCCATCCAGAGAGCACTGAATGCCTGCAAGCACCCTCAGTAATTCAAGCTGCGCGTATTGATAGCTACTTCGCTCGTAGTCTTTGACATCATCCGATTCGATTGTGGCCGTTAACGGAATCAACATCCTTAGTAAGCCACCTTCCTGAGATACCCGAATCTCGGGGTCCTCGAAAAGGGTCGCCACTTCGGCCAGCCACGTTCTGCATACGGTCACCTGGTACAAAACCCCATCCGTACACGGCTCCTCCGTTTCGTCTAGCAAGGTGCGCGCGCGTTGCCACAACCTCAGCGCGTGATCATGTGCGTCGTCGACCTCATCATAGTCAAGATACGACTCGGCGATATCAAGCAGGCTCTCGATAACCATAAAGCTACCGTTCAAGGGAGCGAATTCCGCCATCGAGGCTAGGGCATCTACCTCCTTGCAAGCATCGGACAGTAGGCCTTTTGCTTGCTCATTAAATGAAGTTTCTCTCGCCTCTCGGAGCAGTAGCGATATAGCGGCCTGACCAACGGTCATCGCATCGGCATACAACTCTTGGCGCGCATCGGGCTGAAGCTTCTCGAATCGCTTGCGAAAGCCGTCAACTCCCTGCTGGCTACTGTTCCACTCTCCAAGACGCATATCACTCTTGATACGTCGGGCTGTAAAACGGAGCGATTCGACAGCGACCTCATCACCCCTACCGTGGGTGAGCTCCTCTAATCTCTCCCACATCTGCTTGGCGAAGTCGTGATCTCCTTGACGCTGGGCTTGAGCGCAGGTGAGAGAATAATCGGTCAGCCAGGAACGAAGCTGCTCCAGAGAGAGCCGATCAATGAAGGGAACGACTAACTCCGCAACTCGTTGCGCGCGAACGATATTACCTCGATCGCGCAATCTCTCAGCCGCGGAGGAGACACTTTCCAGCAAAAGCGTGGAAGCAACTTGAAATGACGCCCGCTCATCGCGGTTGTCCGAAAAGCTCCTTAGTAATGCTAGTTCGCTCGGAGGCGCTTCCGTGAGCTTTAGCGCTGCCTGGGCCTTAGTGAAGGAGCAGTTCAACGCCTTCTCACGACTCGACGAAACACCACTATCACCGGCTATCACCGCGAAATAGGCGTGCGCAACTCCCCACAGTCCGAAACGCTCTAAAGGAGCCAAGTGCTGCGCGTTATTGATGCGCTCCGGTAGTTCGTCGATATTCGTTAGCTTCCCCAGATTCAATATGCCGACGAGATCCTTTGCAATCTTCAATATCTCGCCCTGCCCGTCTGTAGGCACGAAATACTGAGCCCAGATCGAGGCAAGCTTATCGGCTACAATTCCGCAAAGCTGCACGTGACCTGGCAGTACGTCTTTTTTCCTCGCTCTGAGCTCGGAGAGCAGTTTGTGCGTTACAGCACTCATCTTTTCGAATACCGGACGCAGAGCCTCGGCACCTCTGCCGTCACGTATATGGCACAAACGATACTTGCTCTCTACTTCTTGAAGGGCGCTAAGACTAAGTATCAGCCGCTCGACGGAGAAGGTATTGGATTTCCTGTCATAAAAAGCGAGCTGCACCAAACGCTTCAGCGCGCCTTGGAGATCGTCGGCGGCCGTGCTTCGAGGAAAGGAGACCTGTTCCCGATCATCGCCCGATCGGCTGAAATCATCACCCTTGGGATCTACGCCATGCGTGTTCATGTCTGCTCATCAACTCTACTATTTTCAGCGAGAAGAGTACCATGTACCTCTCTGCTACAATATGTCGAGCCCCGCTCCTTATCGGTGCGATTAAGTTCGAATCAGCTCTTTTTGTGAGGCATTGAGAGGGGGAGGCACAACAACGCGTTCGCGTTGTTGTGCCTTACTTCCCTAGGTCTGCCGCTGCCGCGACCGCTTACTCGCCACGTGGTTCTTGGTCTGAAACCGTTCGAGTTGTCCGCGCAGATCCTGGAGCGCTTTGATACGCATACTAAACGGCTCCCGCTCCTCGATACTCATCTCTCCCACCGTCTTGTGGCTTCCATCCGGCTGAAAGATCGCATCCCAACCGAAATCGCGCCCGCGCGGCGGTACCACGATACCTGTGACGACACCCTCTCCATAAATGAAGCTCTGGACACCCAATGCCAAGCCGAAGATGGTGCGAACCTCGGCCCGAAATTCGCCTTTGGACTCCGCGAGCGAATAGACACCTTCTACTCCGAGCGCTTTCAAGAACCACTTGATGAGCGGACCTGGCAAGCCATTGAGCGAAGACATTGCGAGTGATGTGTCCTCTATCAAAACTGGGGAATATCCCTGCGCGATCGCAGCCTGCGCCTTCGCTATGACCACCTTGCGCGGCTCGAGCTCTTGAACTTCCGGTAGATCGAGATGCACATGCCGCATCGGTCCCAAAACCGATTCCACCTCCTGCAATTTGTAGCGATTTCCAGTGACGAAGAATACGTCCTGGAGCACCTTGTCGATCTTGTCCCAGCGGCCCGTCATAGTAAGTACCTCTATCCTACATGAACCACGACCTCTCGCGTATGGGGTCTTTTTCGATGTTCCCACACATAGATACCCTGCCACGTTCCTAAAACCAGGGTTCCCTGCATCACCGGAATGGAGAGCGAGACATCAGTGAGGATCGTTTTGATATGAGCTGGCATGTCATCCGCACCCTCGCTTGTGTGCGTATAGAGGCTATCATTTTCGGGTACGAGCCGATTGAGCCACCGCTCGAGATCTGCGCGAGCTGAAGGATCGGCGTTCTCCTGAATGGTCAAACTCGCCGACGTGTGACGAATAAACACCGTACACAGCCCCTCCGAAAGATCGGATTGATGTACGAGCGACATCACCTCTTCAGTAACCTCGTAGAGCCCCTGTCCACGAGTCTGGATTCGAAAGCTCTTAACCATGCGGCTGCGACACAATACCACGCGCCCACGTCGCAAGGCACGGAATCGCAACCTGCTCCTTGGTAGCGAGATCTTTGACCTGAACCTCGCGCGTTGCCGGATCGGCGAAGATCACATACCGAATCCCCTTCGCATCCGCATAGTCGATCTGCTTGCCTAACTTAGGAGAACGATAGAACACCTCTGTCGGCAATCCGGCATCTCGAAGCGCTTGCGCCACCTCGTTCGATAGAACACGATCACTTTCGGACAGCACAGTTACGAGAGCTTGTGTCGGAGTCTTGCGGGTCGTCTCGACCAACTTCTCGGCTATCACGAGCTCCATCAGACGACTTAGACCTAACGACACTCCGACACCAGGCAACTTCTGATCGCAAAACTCCGCGGCAAGATTCTCGTATCTTCCTCCAGCTACCACAGTTCCGAACTCGGGATAGCGGTCCAGGCCGAGCTCCATGATGAGGCCGGTGTAATAGTCGAGACCTCGAGCCAAGCTGAGATCTATCGTCACCCGAGAACGCACCGAAGCGGGAAGAAGTTCGCAGACCGCGATCAGTTCCTGCACCCCCTCGTGTATGAACTCGCTCTGTAGATTGAGTCCCTGCACCTTCTCTGCGAGCTGCTCGATCGGGCACTGTACAGCTGTAGAATTCAGGATCGACTCAATTGCAGACGGCGAAATCCCCTCGATCCTTTCAAGCTCCTTGGCCACACCGTCTCGTCCTATCTTGAGGATCTTGTCGACGGCGATAATCGCAGATTTGCGCGCCTGCTCGTCGAGCCCCAGCGCCTGATACAACCCTTGCAGTAACTTCCGGTTGTTGATTCGTATCGAATACGACCCGAAGTTCAACTTGTTCATCACGAGGCCGATAACCGTGAGCACCTCCGCATCACACGACAACGGCAACTCGTTGCGGGCGATGATATCGATATCGAATTGATAGAACTCACGGAATCGCCCCTTCTGCGGCCGATCGCCGCGCCACACCTTCTGGAGCTGGTAGCGCTTGAAAGGGAAGGTCAACGCGTTGTTGTGCTGAGCCACATACCGGGCAAACGGCACGGTGAGGTCGAAATGCAAACCCAGTTCCGCCTCCTCGGCTTCGTCGGCCCTGAGCCGTTTTACGACGAAGATCTCCTTGTCGATCACGCCCTTTGATCCAAGGCTGCTCAGTAGCTCGACCGCCGGGGTTTCAATTGGGGAAAAGCCAAAGCTCTCGTAGATCCCTCGAATAGTGGAGATTACCTTGTCTTCTGCCAACTTGTGTTCGGGGAGCCACTCCGGAAACCCTGATATCTTTGAGATCTTAGCCATGATACCCCCGCTCTTCGGAAAAGCCTAACATACCATCCCCTCCTCTGTTGGTCACTCTATCCTTCCCCCTCGACACTTAATCCTTCCCTAAGGATCGGAATCACTGTACATTCTTCCGAGTACCGAGTGGCCTTAGTTCTCGCGCAAAGACCCGCTGGAGCGTTATCTTCGCCCCAGCAGCCGAGATCGGCCACCTTCTTGCTTTAATTCAGAGGGCACATGGCAAAGATCCCTTGGAGTCACATTCGAGAGGCGTTCGCTGGAGAATGGATAGAGCTCGTTGAATACTCCTGGAAAGGGGAGTCTTTGTACCCGCAAGCCGCTGTTGTTCGACACCACAGCGCAAATCGCGGTGAACTTATCCGCAAGATCGCCCAGTCGGGGCGAGTTGACGGCGCAGTGGTTCTCTTTGTCGGCTCATCCTTCCCGGCTTTCCTGACGAGTACTGCAGCGAGTTCGCACAGTAGCTCACTGTAATTTCGCGACCGATATCTCGTTATAGTTAGGCCATCAATGGTAGACGCGACCCCTTTTCTTCGGCTCTATGCGCGCTGGCGCAATCAGCAGCTACAGCACATGAACCCGGCCGACGCCCAACGCCGGCAACTTCTAAAGCTGATCAGAACCGCTGCTTCAACTCGATTTGGTGTCGATCACGGCTTCAGCGCGATAACCTCGGTTGAGGAATATCAACGCAAGGTTCCGCTGAGAACCTACGAAAACTTCTGGAATGAGTATTGGAAGGACCCCTTTCCGAGGCTCGAGAACTGCACCTGGCCCGGACTCATCCGATATTTCCCGGTGAGCTCGGGAACATCTTCAGGAACCACGAAGTACATCCCGTGCTCAAACGAGATGTTACGTTCAAACACAAAGGCCGGGGTGGATCTACTTGTTCACCACGTTACCAACAAGCCACACTCGAAGCTCATGGGCGGCAAGAGCTTCATGCTCGGAGGGAGCACCGATTTAACCTCGCCCACACCTGACGTTTTTCTGGGAGATCTGAGTGGGATTGCGGTAAAGACGCTCCCCTGGTGGGCTCGACAACGCTACTTTCCCCCTGCAGAACTAGCGTTACTCAAAAATTGGGAAGAAAAGATCAGCACCTTGGCGACCCTCTCGCTCAAGGAAGATATCCGCATGATATCAGGTGTTCCCGCCTGGATGCTTATCTTCTTCGATAAACTAAAAGAGCTCTGCCCACATGCGGACACCATCCCTCAGATCTACAAGAACCTCGAAATGGTCGTTCATGGCGGTGTAAACTTCGCCCCCTATATCGACAGATTCCGAGAGCTCCTCGGATCCAGCTCTGCGGAGTTGCGCGAAGTATACCCAGCAAGTGAAGGCTTCATCGCTGTCGCTGACAGAGGATACGGGGACGGTCTCCGTATGAACCTCGATACCGGGATCTTCTTTGAGTTCGTGCCGCTAGCAGAACTCGGCAACAGCCAACCCACCCGCCATTGGATAGGCAACGTCGAGCCCGACGTGAACTACGCAGTTATTATGACTACCTGTGCGGGACTCTGGTCGTATGTGATTGGCGATACTATCCGCTTCGTCGACACAAAGACGCCAAGAGTTCTCGTAACGGGAAGGACCTCCTACTATCTCTCTGCCTTCGGTGAGCATCTGATCGCCGAGGAGATAGAGGACGGTGTCGTCACGGCGGCTCGAACGACCCACAGCGAACTGTCCGATTTTACAGTAGGGCCGATCTTTCCAGAGAAAGCCGGAGAGCTCGGCGGCCACCTCTTCGTCGTGGAGTTTGCGCACCACTTACCAAATACTGAGCACCTGGCGACCTTCTCAGCCGCACTCGACAAGCGACTGTGCGAACGCAACGAAGACTACGAAGCACACCGCTCGCAAGGCTTCGGTTTGCGCCCGCCGACGATCCTTGCCGTTCAGGACGGCTGTTTCGCAGCTTGGATGAAGAGCCGGGGGAAACTTGGAGGGCAAAACAAGGTTCCCCGCATTATCACAAACACTGAGATGCTAAAGGAACTGGTTGAATTTACTAAGGCCTTCACTGCCGACCGTCGAGCGGCGAACTAGTGCACAGTAGTCGGCGTGCGCCCAATCGCGACTCAGTTGCAAAAGCCTCTATAGAAGGCATACACTTAAATAATGTCGGTACTTTCTTTTCTCTCCGTCACAGCGCTCTATACCCTCTCGCTCCTAGCGGACGGCTGTATCCTAGTTGCCATAGCGCTCGCTGCGACGGTTAGCGGCAAGCCGTGGCTGTGGGGAGTCTCATTTGCGAGCTTTCACGCTCTGTATGCCTGCACTGGTATGCTGATAGCCGGTGAGTTGACCCATTACTCGGAGCTCCTGGGCGATCTGCTCGTTTTGGGAGGAAGCCTCGTACTCCTAAGGCACTTCATGCATCACCGACTGCACCACATCGTGCAAAAAGATTGTAGCTGTGAACACCACCATCATACTCATATGAGCGTAGGGGGTATCATCTCCACTGCTGCCGCGCTTTCACTCCACTCGCTGGCAGCCGGAGCAATCGTCCGTGAAGTAGTAGGGCCTGTATCTTCCGCACTTCTCACCTCGATACTTCTAGTCAGTTCGGTCATCGTCGGCGGGTTGATCGCTGTCATCGTACTAATCGGAGAAACCGAGGCAGCTCCCATCCTCAAGAAGCTCGACAAGATACCCGGCGTATTCGCTGCTCTTCTGACCGGCATGTGTTGCTGGGCGCTGTATCATGCACTCGAGGAGCTCTTCACTCCCTCCTCGGGTGTCGTCTTTGTATACGCACTCGCTTCCGTGATCATCTCCGGATTTCTCGGCTATATCACTCACGAACGCGGCAATTCGGGTCTGGTTCAGATCCCATCCAGAAGAGCATGACCCTCCTATGACCGAGAGCATCATAGAATCCCTCCGCTCGCAGGGCTTTCGCATTACGAAGGTACGGCGCGGCGTAATCGAGATGCTTACCAACGCCTCTCAACCACTCTCGGCGCTCGAGATCCTCCAGTCAATCAAAAACACCCTTCCAAATGTCAACAAGACCACGATCTATCGTGAACTCGACTTTCTCACTTCACACGAGATCGTTTCTGAGATCGACATCTTGGAGGGCATGAAGAGGTACGAGCTCGTGACATCTTCGCATCATCATCACCATCTAGTCTGTACCGACTGCAACTCCATTCAGTGCGTAGAGATGGAGAACGATCTCGACGAACTAGAGCGCAGGATCAGGGCTCGTCACCAATTCACCGTGAGATCGCACATCCTCGAGTTTTTTGGTTGCTGCTCACGCTGCGAAGAGAAAAGAACGTAAAGAACCCTGACTTAATCCACTTTGCCATTAGCCGAGATTAGTTTACAATTTGCCGTGATAACGGAGTAATTTTCAGACATGAGTGCTCAGAACAAGCCTTTTAACCCGCTTAACATCCTCAAACAGCTCCTCTTTTGGGGCATCCACCTTGGCTGCATCGGAGTGCTGTGGGTGGGCGTTAGCTGGACTGCCGTAGGTGTGTGTTTGGCACTCTATGTCATCCGCATGTTTACTATAACCGGCGTCTACCACCGCTACTTTTCGCACAGAAGCTACCAGACAAGCCGTTGGTTCCAGTTCGTGTTGGCTTGTCTAGGAACTACCTCGGCGCAGAAAGGCCCTATCTGGTGGGCATCACACCACAGACACCACCACCAACACTCGGATACCGAAGAGGACATTCATCCACCGCGACTCTACGGAATGTGGTGGGCTCACGTTGGGTGGGTGCTGAGCACTCAGTTCATAGAAACGCGCTGCGAGCTTGTGAAGGATCTGATGAAGTTTCCTGAGCTTCGGCTCCTCGAGCGCCTTCACTTCGCCCCTCCGCTCTTGCTAGCGAGCGCCCTGTTGGTAGTTGGTTCGCTGCTTCAGACACACTGGCCCGAACTCGGCACTACGGCGGGCCAACTATTCGTATGGGGATTCTGCGTCAGCACGACCCTGCTGTATCACGGGACATTCTGCATTAACTCGCTCGCCCACCTGATCGGAAAGGCGCGCTTTGAGACCGGCGATGACAGTAAGAATAGCTTCATCCTCGCCCTCATCACCCTGGGTGAGGGTTGGCACAACAACCACCACCGCTATCCCGGCTCAGAGCGCCAGGGGTTTTACTGGTGGGAGGTCGACATCTCACACTACATCCTCAAGGCACTCTCATGGTGCGGTCTCGTATGGGATCTGCGGGTACCACCCGAGAGGATCTACGTCGAAGCAGCTCAGGGAAAGCTTTCGAAGGCGGCGTAATTATCCCTTAATTGCTACCCTCAAGCTGGCTGCTTATCGAGGAAAAAGAATCTTTCACTACCCCCTGAACATCCGAGAGGTCCTTGAGCAACTCCTTGCGAGCCGGATTTCCATCTCTTGTGGGACTGGATTCTTTTTTCGACTGATTACCGGAATTTTTCGGTTCTTCCACCGCAGAGGACTGTGCTCCCAACATCCCCTTGAGCGAATCCCAAAGCCCCCGCTCTTGCTCCCCCTTCTTCTCGCTGAACGCTTCGACAAACTGATCGTAGTCGGCTGTGGTGATGTTAGGTAGTTCCTTGTCATTCAGAGCAGCTTGGCGCTGGGACTCTGGCACTCTCTCAATGGCATCCGTATAAACAGTTTTGCCTCTCTCGTCCTTATATCGGAAGAGACGCTCCTGCCCCCCGGAAGGTTCATGTCGTAGCTGTACCCACAGAGCTCCAGCCGCGGATAGCAGAACGATGAGAGCGAGTACCTTTAACTCCATTGCTCCACGCATCCCGCGGTCCTGCGAAGTCGTCATCCTTGCAGCTCGGCGCTCCCTTCCCCTCACAGCGAGATCCTCATTCATGGTGCCTCACATCAAATAAAATCAACGCCGTCTCATTATCCAAGAGGAATCGGCACCTTAGCTCGGCAAGCTTTAGCCCCGCTCTCAAGATAAATGTATCCTACGTTTAAAGACTGTGGGCACCCCCGTCTTTCGAACCACAAGACCCCAAAAACCATCCCAACTTCCTGATTCCAGGATGTCCGCCTGTGCTCCTCACTGGAGCCTCGCAAGGAACTTGGTTCCCTTTTGCAACCTTCGCATCTTACTACATTTGAGTAGGTCCTTTTCCGTCGTGGAGGAAAGCAAGGCAAAACCTACCTCTGGCGAGAGCGAAAGAAGCAGGTGAAGATTCTACTCATCAATCAGGACTGGTTCGCAAGTGAACTACGTGACATGGGTCACGAGGTCGCCGTTTGCGGCCCTGCGGATCACATGGAGGCCAAACTGGGGGCCACCATGTACCATATCGACCACATCCTCACAGAGATGCTCAACGGGTTCGCGCCGGACGTGATCGTGTGGTTGGACAACAGCGCGCCGCTCCTCATCATCGGCCTGGAGCATTGCAAAATCCCGCTGATCTTTTACTCAGTGGATACGCAACATCATTACGAACTCCATTCCTATCTCGTGAAAGCGTTTGATTATGTCCTGATCGCTCAACGCGATTACATGGTGCACTTTGCGGAAACAGAGACGCCGATGGCGTGGTTCCCGCTGTGGGCACCACGCCTTGTAGCTCCCTCGAAGGAGAAGAAATTTGACCTTACGTTTGTGGGAAATCTCAATGCCGAACTGAACCCTGCACGGGTGAAGTTCTTCGAGCAACTTCAAGAAATAACCCCAATTCACATTCAACATGGAGCATACTGGGAGATATTTCCTCACGCTGAGATAGTGGTGAACCAAACGGTCAAGGGAGACTTGAATTTCCGCGTTTTCGAGGCGATGATGTGCGGCCCTGTTCTGCTTACTGAGAAAACCTCAAACGGCCTGCTCGAGCTCTTCACGGACGGAGAGCAGCTCGTCACCTATGAGCGCGGAAACGCACAATCTGCAGCCGATATCGCCAACAGCCTTCTAAGCGATCCTGCTCGGATGAATCGAATTGCCGAGGCGGGCAGAGCAGCGATCATTTCCAAGCACACTGCCTTGCACCGCGCAATCGAGCTCGACAAGATCATCCGAGGCATCCGCAAGCGCACTCCGACTGCGCATCGATATTACGCAATGATGATCAATCACAATCTGGTCGCCTCTACGACAGAGGACACCGCACGAGGACTTGCTATCAAAGCGACTATTGCGGCCTTATGCTCCGCTCAGTACGCCTTGGATGAAGGAGCGGAGCCGCCTGATGTTGAAACAGCACACCTGATCCGCGCATGCATACGTTACGATAGACTTGTGGGAACTGGAGCAGGCGCCGAGATGTTGCGAGCATGTGCCGAAGCGTTTCCAAACAACCGCCTCCTCAGCCTCGCAGAGGTGCGCTCGCGCTTGAATCAAGGCAAACGGCTCGAAGCGGTCGAGCTCGCTGCACGTATCTCTCCGGATCCCAGTTCAAAGGTGTTCGATCTGGCAGAGAATGCCATATCGATGTTACTCACTTGATGCCCGGCCCGCGTTTGTCGGGGCTTACTACATCGTACAACAACTTATTGAGTAACAGATTACCCACTACTAATCGGCCATCCTCATTCAGCAGATACATGGCGAAGGGGCGCTGCTCTCCCTCCGAGGTTCTAAAGGAGCGAAACAGCGCAAGGCCCTTGTGACCATCGGCATCACTGGTGGGGAGGGTTTCGACCGCATCATTGAGCGCCGAAAAGTCAGAGAAAAACGGGATAAATCGCTCTTTTATGATTGTGTCGATCGCCCCCTCCCCCAAGCTGGCCTCTGTTCGCTTGACCAAACTTGGGCTGAGTAGCTCACGAAAACGGTCAGCATCCGCTTTGACCAAAGCGTCAACTGCCTGCTCGACCAAAACACTATACCTATCAGGCCTTGCCTGGTAATCGAGGATCTCCTGCGGCACAGGAGTTTGTGCGGAGACCACCGAAGCAAAAGCAAAACTCACGGTCAGATACAGGATCGACACGAGCTTGCGTAATCGTTGGTGCGTGAGAGAGCGCATGTGCATGACAAATTACCTCTACATATGAATGCGGTAGTTACCGGGGATGGCCGCAGCCCTTGGTAGACATACGTCAATTCTACCAGCGCCGTCTCTAGCGATTTGAGCTAGAGTCGAGGCCGACAACTTTGTCCTACCTAGCGATAGGTCTTACCTCCGCTCCGAAGCTCGGAATCCCTTTAGTTCACGAAGTCACCGCCAGCGATGCGAGCGCGCTCCAGAACTCGAGTCTCTTCGTACGAAACGGTGGTGCCTTGCCATCCTACCGCCTTCAAAAGAGTAAGCGGCACATGCACCTGCGCAGACATTCGAGCCCTTGCGTTATTGTCGACCAGATCTCCTGATACCTGTAGACAGTATGGATCGGTGTCTGAGCAGGACTGCCTGTAGTTGGCAGCCGGAAATGCGGCCTGTATCGTTTCAACGGTTCGCCCAATCGCCTGATTGAAAACTACCCGCATAGAATCCGCGCTTCCATTTCGTCCTCCCGGAGCCTGATTGTACCGACAGTCACCGTTAGCTTCTCGACAACAAGCTTCGACCACAGCACTGGTTACCTTAGCTGCGCACTGCACCTCCTTTCGCACCTCGCTCTCACTCACGACGAGGCAGCTGTCGACCGGTTTCTCTTCTGTTATCAAATCCGGCGCATCACTCGTCACAGCCGCTACCTGGATGCCAGCTGGGATATTGTGCTTGGCGCGGTAACGTTCAATGTGTTCATTATACCCCGAATCCAGGCACGGCCTCATCGCGTACGGCCCGGAGGTCTCCACAGGTGCACGCACAACCTGGCCGGTGCACAACGGGTACCTATCCTTTAGGATTGCCGTGCCAGCATCTTTGCGGTGTGGAAGGGCACAGCTCGGTAGTGGCGGGCCCGAACACTCCCCGAACTCCTGCGATGTACCCAGGGCAGAGGTTCTATATTTAACGCGGAGCTTCGCATCTCTGGGCAGCGGGCTGCTAAAACCACACTCTCTCAAGATCTTCTCCTGCGGCCACTCCTCCGCTTGGCACCCTTGCAAGGCCGTCTTGTTCAGGGAATCCGGGCAGGAGCGCGTTGTGCTCACATCCGCACACGAAGCAGCATTCGGAGCAAGGGTAGAGAAGGTACGTCGAGGAGGTGTAATCCCTGCCAGAATCTGGCTCTTGAGCTGTTCCAGCACCCTGTCACGATCTTTCTCGAAATTTGCCGGTTGCTCGAGGCTACACACCTCATTCCCCACCGGTCTGGATTCAACAGGCGAAGTGGCGCTGAGCGCGTAGTATGACACAGCCACTTTCTTGGGCTTGTTGCGACACTCAGTTGGATCAGGGGACGGTCCACAGGGGAATGTCTGTTTTACTAGTTGAAAGGTTGGGAAAAACACCTGCATGTCATCCCCCCACCACGCCACCCGTGTGCCGTCTTTACTGCTGAGGAAGAACGACAAGGTAACACTTGCATCGATGGGGATGAGCGGCAGCGTGCCGTATTTGTTTATCTCGTCCATGTATTCATTATGAGCCTCCCCCGCCTTACCCACGAGATCGTCCGACGAAGCGCCCCGAACTACGAAATTTCCGCTAGCGCCTGCCGATATCAACCGTCCTCCTAATTTTTTGGAACCAGAGCCCGCGGTAGGACTTGTCCACTCCATCAACATGACCAGTGAGCCCGCATTTGCCGCCAGTGCTTCTGTTTCGTTTGTCCTTCCAGACACACGAAACATCAACGGCACCTTGAGGGTACCGCCCTCAAAAAGAGCCTTCTCAGTCGAGGGTCTGTACATACACGGCTCAGGCTCCCCGTCAGCCGCCCACTGCACAACAGAACCTCCATTCACGGACGAAACGGGACTCTGATAGCACCGAAGAGGCGCATTATGCCTCGCCATAAGCTCTAAGGCAGAACTCAAACTCTCCGAGCCGCGCCACGCATCTTGAACAGAGAAGGTCGTTTGTCCGATCCTCAAGCGGTCTACGTCGTAGTAATCGGCATCTTTAATCTGAGTATTGGGCGCCGTCGGTCGAGCCCTTCGTCTGGTGCTTCGGCCGATCCCCTCTAATCCGATAGTCAGGTTCGGATCGATCTTGGTCGCCGTATCAGCGTCGAAAGATTCGCGATTTGGAACGCTTTGAGAGTCGAAAAACGTTGGGCTGAGTGCCTCGCCCCCGGCAACCAGCGGCAAATCTCGCGTCTTGAAAACATACACCGCATGCGCATCAACAGGATACAACACCTCCTGCTCAACATACCGCCTCTGCGGCTCATCCACAGTGACGCTCTCCACCGCAGTCATCTCTACTGGCGCACGCCACCTCTGCTCGATGCCCCACTGTGCAGAGGTCGTGAGGAACTCTTGCTGAATCGCATACTGCATCGAGCGCTTACCGACCGATACGTCGAACAGGATCGGCGCGGGAGGATTGGCGACCACCGAGCCGCACGATGCATCCAACGGATACACGCACCGCAACCCCTCTTGCACCGCCGCTTGCACGGCACCACGCGCTTGAAAGATACGCGCCACATCGGTCGCTCCCACTATGAAGAACGCCAATCCCAAGGAGGCGAAGGCGAGTTCGATCATCAGTCCACCACGCTGGCGTGCAAATTTCATACGAGTGCATCTCCTTCGAGAGGGGGATCTTAGACTCAGATATCCGTTGTACCGCGATCTGAGCAGATGCCAAGGAAAAAATTATAATCTGGGCATTTTGCTGCAGATTGGGCCCCCGCTCTTGCCCCGAAATACCCCTAGAGGCTATCGTTCAACCCATGGCACCAATCATCTTTTCAATGCATCGCGTAAACCGGGTCTACCCCCCGGGTAAACAGGTTCTCAAAGACATCTCGCTCTCCTTTTTCGAAGGGGCAAAGATCGGAGTCGTCGGCTTGAACGGATCGGGAAAGTCGAGTTTTCTCAAGATTATGGGAGGCTTCGATAAGGAGTACAGTGGTGACGTCAATCCGCGTCACAACCTCACCATTGGATACCTCGAACAGGAACCTCGTCTTGACCCGAATAAGACCGTAAAAGAGAACATCATGGAGGGCTGCAAAGAGGCTGCTGACCTCCTTGCCGAATTCGAGGCTGTGAGCCTCAAGCTCGGTGATGACATTACGCCCGAGGAGATGGAGAAGCTGATCGACAAGCAGGCGGCCCTCCAAGACCGTATAGACGCTATAAACGCCTGGGACCTCGACAGAACTCTCGACATCGCCATGGACGCACTCCGCTGTCCACCTGGGGATTTACCCGTCACGAACCTCTCTGGAGGAGAGAAGCGGCGCGTGGCCTTGTGCAAGCTCCTACTCCAGAAGCCGGAGCTTTTACTCCTCGATGAGCCGACTAACCATCTGGACGCTGATTCGGTAGCATGGCTCGAGCGGCATCTGCAGGAATACTCGGGGGCGGTTGTGTGCGTAACCCATGATCGCTACTTCCTCGACAACATCGCCGGTTGGATCCTCGAGCTTGATCGTGGCCACGGCGTACCGTGGGAAGGGAACTACTCGAGCTGGCTCGAGCAGAAGAAGGCTCGGCTCGAACTCGAAGAGAAGAGTGAGTCTAAGAGGCAGAAAACTTTGGCGCGCGAATTGGAATGGATCCGACAGTCGCCCCGAGCTCGACAAGCTAAGTCGAAGGCTCGTATCTCGGCATACGAAGATCTCTTGAAAGTCGAACAGGATAAGAAGATCGAGGAGCTCGAGATCTTCATTCCCCCCGGCCCTCGCCTCGGAGATGTGGTTATCGAAGCGCAAGGCGTATCGAAGGCCTACGGGGACAAACTCCTCTTCGAGAACCTGAACTTTAAACTTCCGCGGGGAGGTATCGTCGGCGTTATCGGACCGAACGGCGCCGGCAAAACCACCCTCTTTCGACTCATTACCGGACAGGATCAGCCCGACAATGGAACCTTCAAGGTGGGTGAAACCGTATCGCTCTCCTACGTTGATCAGAGCCGTGACGCACTCGACGACAAGAAGACAGTATTCGACGAGATCTCCGGGGGAGACGACCTTATCAAGCTTGGAACCAAAGAGGTCAACGCTCGTGCGTACGTCGCGAAGTTCAACTTTGCGGGACCCGATCAGCAGAAACTCGTAGGGGCGCTCTCGGGAGGAGAACGTAATCGCGTACACCTCGCAAAGATGCTTCGCTCAGGAGGGAACGTCATACTTCTCGACGAGCCGACTAACGACCTCGACGTAAACACCCTGCGTGCACTCGAAGAAGCGATGTTGGATTTCGGAGGATGCGCCGTGGTGATAAGTCATGATAGGTGGTTCCTCGATCGAATCGCGACCCACATCCTCGCCTTCGAGGGTGACAGCCAAATTGTATCCTTCGAAGGGAACTACCAAGAATACGAAGTAGACAGGCGCAAGCGCTTAGGTGCTGATGCGGACACTCCGCACCGTATCAAGTACAAGAAGCTTACGCATTAGGAGCGAGAGACCCTTTTCGGTCGCCGTACTTTTGCACATGTTGAGACTCGCTATTGAAAACGTGGCAGTTGTCACAAGTACGGGCAAATGGCGACCGACACGCTCTCCCTCCCAAGCGTTCCTCTCCCTGCCATTCGTGTGCTTACTACTCTTACTCCCCTTACGCACGGCCCTCGCCCAGCAAACCGACTTTCAAAGCTGGACACAACTGCTCGCAACGGTCTCCCTCGACAAGAAAAGAGATTGGTTCGCCTCTCTCGACGTTCAACCCCGAATCGGGCACAATTTCTCGCACCTCGAACGCCTCATTCTCCGCCCGGGTCTCGGATACAACATCAACGAAGACCTAGCTATCGCACTCGGCTATGCGTGGACCCCGTCTTACATGAACACCTCTTACATAGAGGACTTCCGGGACGAAAACCGGATCTGGCAAACCATCGCGTATCGCCACTCGCTATGGGGGCTGGACTGGCAGCACCGTTTGCGACAGGAGCAACGCTTCATTCAACACACATCAGGCACCGCACACCGTAGTCAATATGTCCTGCGCGGAAGCTATCCTTTCCCGCACGCGCCACAGTGGGGATTGACGGGCTATGGTCAGCTTCTTGTTAACGAAAATTCTGTCACGCGTGGTCCGCAAGCAGGCTTTGACCGTACGCGGGCCTTCTTCGGCCCCTTTTTCATCTCCGGACCGGTACGCTACGAGGTAGGGTACATGGGCGAATACGCTCCGCGCTTTGGAGACGATTCGCGAGTAATAAACGCTTTGATGGTGTCGGCTCAACTCACGCTTTAGATGTCTACCGTGCAAAGTCCATCAGGCCTTCCATTATCGACTCAACCGTTACCCTAAAAAGCGGTGTCAAATCAAGTGTTTGGCAAACAGCTGTGCTCACAGTACAAGGTTGACTCTTGCGGTAATAAGGCTACAATCCGCGAGCTTGTTCTTTCAGGCACTTACGGAGAGACACATCAGTTCCTTCCATAGTCTGTACCGAGTTGGTGAGGATACTCGCCGATTCTCGAGCAGAGCATGGGGGGGCTCTTCTCTCCTTACTTGTCCCTCAACGTAGCAACTAACTTTTGAGTCTAACCATGAATGACGTGACCTTATTCTTTCTTAAATGGGCCACACCGATATGCGGTCTTATCGGGCTCGGCCTCGCCTATCAGATGTACACCGGCATCAAGGCGATGCCAGCGGGCAACGAACGCATGCAAGAGATCGGCGATGCTATTCGTGAGGGAGCCTTGGCTTACCTCCGCAAGCAAGCGCAGTACCTCGCTGTGTTCATCATCTGTGCTTTCCTAGCTATCTGGGCTTCATCGCTCGGGTTTGCAACCGCTGCAGCCTTTGCGTGCGGTGCCGGAGCTTCGCTTTTAGCGGGCTTCCTCGGTATGAGGTCGGCAACGATCTCCAACGTAAGAACCGCTCAAGCCGCATCAGACAAAGACTCTGGTAAGGCTCTCATGATCGCCTTCAACGGCGGCGCCGTGATGGGTCTTTCGGTAGCAGCACTCGGACTGATCGGCCTGGGTGTCCTGTTCCTTATCTTCGGAACACCTGAGCACCATGAGCCGATTATCGGTTTTGCGATGGGAGCATCCTCGGTTGCACTCTTCGCACGCGTAGGCGGCGGTATTTACACTAAAGCGGCCGACGTCGGCTCTGACCTCGTAGGAAAGGTCGAAGCCGGTATTCCGGAGGATGACCCTCGTAACCCCGGCGTTATCGCTGACAACGTTGGTGACAACGTTGGTGACGTTGCCGGAATGGGCGCTGATATATTCGAGTCGTATGTAACGTGCTTAATCGGTTGCTTGGCTCTTGCCGCAACGATGAGCTCTTTGGGACTCTCCTCACTCACCAACCTGCTGCCTGCTGGAATCGCCGCCACTCCTGAGGCGATCTCATCTGCTCGCATCTGGTTGATGATTACTCCGCTCGTATTGGGCCTCTTGGGAGCAGTCGCATCCTTCGTGGCTATCAAGTGGATGGGCGTTCTGAAGGAAGGAGACCCTGCACGGGCACTCCGTATGACGGTCCTTTTGGCCTCCGTCGGCTTCGTTGCACTCTCCTTTGGCTTCCTGGTGATTGCACCGCTGAAGGTGTTTGCGATCTGGATGCCGATCATCTTCGGAACTTTGTGCGGTATCGGTATCGGCGTCTCGACTGAGTACTATACTTCATCGAAGCCGATCTTCGAGATCATCGAGGCCGCCAAGACCGGTCCGGCAACCTGCATCATCAACGGCATCGCCGTCGGTTTCCGTAGCGTTGCTCTTCCGATCCTGCTGATCGTTCTCGCCGTGTTCGTCTCCAACTATTTCGGCGATGTATACGGTGTGGCGATTGCTGGCGTAGCGATGCTTGCCACTACCGGCATCATCATGACCGTGGATGCTTACGGACCTATCGCCGACAACGCCGGTGGTATCTCTGAGATGAGCAACCTCGGGACGGAAACTCGTGCCATCACCGACAAGCTCGACGCTCTCGGCAACACCACAGCCGCTATCGGTAAGGGTTTTGCGATCGGATCTGCGGGTCTCACGGCCTTGGCAGTATTCGGCGCATACACCCAGAGCTTCCAGACCGAAGTGAACGGGCAGATCGTAACGAGCTTGAACCTCAACATCACCAATGCTCGCCTCATCATAGGCGTTTTCATCGGTGCGATGTTGCCGGGTCTGATCGTGGCCTTCACGATGCAGTCGGTAGGAAAAGCGGCGTCGATGATCGTAACAGAGATTCGCCGTCAGTTCCGTGAGATCCCCGGACTCCTCGAAGGACGAGAGGGCGCCAAACCGGATGTATCTCGTTGCGTCGAGATCTCGACCAAAGCGGCACTCTCGGAGATGCGCGCTCCGGGCCTTACCGCGTTCCTTACTCCGATAGTAGTCGGGGTTATCGCAGGCCCAGACGCCCTCGCTGGACTCGTTCTCGGAACGACCGTAGTGGGCGTGGTTCTCGGTATCTTCATGGCGAACACCGGCGGAGCCTGGGACAACGCCAAGAAGTTCATCGAGCAGGGACTCGTTGAGGGAGAGAAGAAGGGTTCTGACGCGCACAAGGCGGCAGTTGTTGGTGACACCGTAGGCGATCCATTCAAGGACACCTCCGGACCGTCGCTCAACATCCTCATCAAGATGGTATCGATCTTGGCTCTCTTGATCGCTCCACTCTTGAAGTAGTTCGAAGGCACAACCTTTGAAACTCGAAGGGCTGCCGAAAGGCAGCCCTTTTTTTGTTCCGAGCGTGGGAAGGCTTACTTAACTAGCGCGCCGGGCACATTGATCTTAGATCCTGCAGCCTCTGTCGACCGTACTAGCTTTCTAGGGATGCAAGGGCGATAGCGCCGGATGTGAGACCGAAATCCTTAAGCTTGGGAGCTCGCGCCGCTTCCAGATACACCTCCTCGTAGAGCTGCAAAACTCGCGACACGGAGAGGTGTGTATTCATCCACGCGCGTGCCGCAACTCCTAGCGCGAGTACCTGACCCGAACCCGAGAAGAGGCGATCGGCGTTTGTGTGCAGATCATCATCGCCCGCGATATCGATGTAGGGCGGGATAGTCCCTTCCCCTAGCTCTGCGTAAGCGGCGCGCGCAATGTCGTCCAGCCGCCCCAGAACGGCCAGTCCTTGAGCCAAAGCTTCCCACTCGCCTTGACTAAAGTATCCAGTGCGGCGGACAGACATAAGAGAGTTTGCACGTTGTTGTCGCTGCAGGTGCTTTCTGTACGGTAGCGGCCTGTTGTAAACCGCTGTCATTGACAGTCCAACACAGACTCCGTCGAGCTCTCGGAGTTTAAGCAGTTTTGCCACCTTAGTCTCGGAAAGCGGATCACAAACGATCAAGTCGCAGAGCGAACTTCGATCGGCGGGTATTGAGAACAGTGCCGCGTCGAACAGTGTACTCATTTCGTCTAGAGGATACAGCTCGGGCATCCACCTTCCGTCGGGAACAACTCGCGAAGTATGAGGGACAGAGCACAGGACCTGCCCGGCCCACAGTCCCGTCAGACTGGAGAGGGTCTGGAAGCCTCGCTTACAAAGCTCTCCATGAAGATGGAGCACTATAGGAATCCCCAATTCGGCCCAGGCTTCTATCTCTGCTCTCCCTTGATCCAACAGAGCGGTATCGACATTCAAGTGCACAACATCTGCGTCCGATGCGATCCGCGAAAGCTCTGCTGCGTCCGCAGGTAGTACCAGATCGCATCCTGGATTCCGATCGCCGGTGGATGTCGTCA
This sequence comes from Bdellovibrionota bacterium, assembly GCA_044351795.1. Taxonomy (GTDB): domain Bacteria; phylum Bdellovibrionota_C; class UBA2361; order UBA2361; family OMII01; genus OMII01. Next base: position 24,715 of record JBILFA010000020.1, read on the forward strand.
GACGCCTCATACTGCATCGCCGACTCATCTGTGACACCGCTTGCAGTAAGTGCCAGCCGGGATACACTGTGCTCCCCCGCAGGGACACGTGGAGCACTTTAACTGAGCCATCCGCCCAATGCGCCCTGGCTTGAGCACGTACGGCCGCCTGCCACCCGTCGAGCCGACACACTCGATTCGTCAGATTCTCGGCGTGTGACCGCCATACGCCGAGGGTGCGAGGAACCCTCACGAATGGGCCGAGTCGCGCCATACGAAGATGCATATCGTAGTCTTCACACACCTGCTCGGAATACGCTCCCGCACGGCGCTTGACGTCTGCCCGGAACAACCAAGCATTACCGATATAGCAATAGCGTCGTAATGCATCGAAGTCGTACTCTTGGCAACGCTGCATGGCTATCTTACCGGTACTTTCATCCTGCACATTGAAGTCCCCGTACGCCAAGACTGCTTCGGTATTCACGTCGAGAGCAAGGGCGAGCTGCTCGAGAGCGTCGGATACCATGACGTTGTCGGCCGAAAACCATGTCTGATAGCGACCCTGCGCGTAGCAAAACCCCATATTCAAGGCGCTACCTGTTCCGCCATTCGGCTTCCAGAGAGCCGTGACTCGATCGTCTGACTGTTGTAATCGCCATAGTATCTCCCAGGTGGAATCGGAAGAGCCGTCATCGACGATAATCAGTTCGAGGTCGCTTTCAGTCTGTTTCAAGACAGATTGAACAGCTTCCTCCAGGTAGTTTTGCTCGTTGAAGGCGGGCATAACTACGGAGATGCGCGGAATCCGCGCTGTCTGCATCCATTCGGTAGGCGCAACGTACCTGGGGATCATGCCGAGTGAGCGACCTTCACACGCGAAGTACTCCTCAAGATTAGAGATGCCGAGCGCCGCTGCTTGCTTCCTTGCTTGGGGATAAGCGGCAGCGAACTGAGTTGTATCGAATGGAGACGTTCTCTTTTTCATAGGGTCCATCAGCACTAGACTGCCATAAAGGAGGAACTTCCCCGTTGCAGACCACTCACCTCACTGATTCGTAGAGCTCGGCAGAATCGTGACATTCGGGGCGAAAGGGACACACTGGACATTACTTCGATAGCAATGGTTCGCTCTTTCGGTGCTGCGTGCTGCGCGGCACGTTCTAGTTCGTTGTCGCCCCATCGTCTCCCACTGGAGCAGCCTAATGCCATGAGTTCGGCTGTGACAGAGGGCAAGACTATCTTGATGAAGAGATCTTCAGCCTCTGCATCGTTCTTCGGGACACAGTCTATGCCGCTATAGGGTCGGAGAAACTCGAGCCCGCCCTCGGGCCACTCGGCAAGGTAGCTAATGGCGGAGTGGGCAACCCAATGGTGCATCTCTGAATGTTTGTCAATCTTTGCGGCTACTCCCAACTGTTCGCTGAATCGAGAAGCGTTTCGGTCCAAGAGCACCTTACACGTCCATTTGAACAGATCTTCAATCGCCTCGACGTGGCCATTTTCCACTATGACAGGAGAGCGAGAGCCCATCCGTAGGTCTATAATTGTCGGCCCCTCCCGAAGCGGACTCTGGAGTACGTGGGAGAGCTCCTTGATGACTCTGGATACGGCTGGAATATGTGCAGCCAGATTGCTCAAGCCGTCTCGAATGCCGCTGATTATGTGGTGTTGAATGCCTGACGCTGTCGCTCTGAGCCCCACGCGCAACCACTCTATAAACGCTCTACCGAGAACTTCGTGATGAATCAAGGACTGTTCGTGGTCGAATCGAGACACGATGTGCTTTACTAGCCGCTCTCGCTGCTCTTTTCGGTACACGTCGACGGAGCGGAATACTTCCAAAAAGGAGAAGCGCGATAAGTAGAACCGCATGCTGATGAGATGATCGAACCTGCATTTGATGATATTATTGGCCGATGACTGAAGAGGGTGGGCACGATTCAGCATCAGCTTGTGGGGAGTATAATGAAAGCAGTATCCCGCAGCTGCAATTCTCTCCCACATCTCAGTATCTTGCGCAAATCGGAAAGACGGGCAGAATCCTCCGACTTCTCTTAGGATCGATAGGGGGATCATGGTAGTGCAGCCGTGAATGTAGTCGAATTTGAGGAACTGAGTGAGTTCGAAGTCGGGCTCTAGGGCTTGGTGCAGAGGTAGCCGATTGAATCTGCGCTTCTCCTCCAGCCGCTCATCGAACGATGAGTATACCAGGCCATAGTTGCTCGGAAGCTTGGAAAATTCCTCCAGCTGAATGCGAAGCTTGTCATGATGAAAGAGATCGTCGGAGCTCAGCCAGGAGAAGAATCTACCCCGACTCTCCGCGATCCCGGTGTTCAAAGCAGCAGAGATACCTTGGTTGCGATCGTGGCACACCACCCGAATCCGGTCATCTCTGCGGGCATACTCTCGAGCGACCTGTACTGTATCATCTGACGATCCATCATCAACGACGACGACTTCCCAATCGGGGCATGTCTGACCAAGTACACTGTCCAACGTTTCTCCGAGCAGACTTTCCCGGTTAAATGCCGGAACGACAACAGAAACCAAGGGATCGCCCGTACGAGATCTCTTTTTTCTAATGCGAGCCGGCAGCTTGACTCTGTCTGACAAGCGCGTTTGCATTTCCTCGACCAGCCGCGGGTCGAAGCGGTAGTCCAGAATTCTTTCGAATGCAGATGTGAACTGTGAGAACTGGGGCAACAGCCCGAATGTACGCGCCGTGCGCGGCCCTTCCTGCGACAACCTTCGCCGCAGATCTTCGTCGCTGTAGATACGCTCCAACCCTGACAGGAGCTCCTCTACACTGCCTGCCGGCACCACGAGGCAGTTGGACTCGTGTTCGAGGATATAGTCGAGGCCGTAGCTATGCGAGGTGATAACGGGGACACCGCATGCCATCGCTTCGATGGCTGGCAGCCCGAACCCCTCGTACAGAGACGAGCTGACCGTGACATCCGAGAGCCGCATGACATCAGCTACTTCCGTCGGCGCCAGACCGCGGCGGTACTCGATCAGAAGATTCTCAGCTTGCTTGAGGTGTGAGACGTCCGTAGTGTCGTCAGCACCGCTAGCGATGATCCAACGAATCTGTTGTTCGGGTCTGCTTGCTGCAAATCTATTTAGGGCAGCTGCAAGGTAGTGCTGCCCTTTGAGCGCATAGTGAGGCGATCCGGTGCTGAGAATCGTGAAAGCAGCATTGAGATGCTCACGATAAGGACGGCGATAGAAGACGTTTGTGTCTATCCCGTTGATGATGAGCTCCCCGTGTTGGCCATTCAAACGCGCGTAGTGCTCTTGAAGATGCGGACCGACGTGTACCGGGATGACAGGAGCCCGCTCAGATAGTCTTATGAAGGGCTTGTCCAGAAATAGACTATCCAGATCACCGCCATGGTGAGCTGCTTCGACGGCTTGACGAAGTTGAACGATGATCTTGTCACCGACGCGGTAACGAAGAAGCGGCTCCAGATGGAAAGCACTGAACACAACAACCACTGGTTCGGTGATCTGGGAGGCTAGCTCCTGCCGTGTATTGATTACTACCGATCGCACCTTCGGTCGAAGTTTGGAAAGTGCTGCTGTCAAGGCATAGACGGTGACATCGACGCCGAGTTCGGTCAACCACTCACAAAACCGCAGGGCAATAGCAGTTCCGCCACCGGCATAATTCGGACTCAGCATAGTGAATGCCACAGCAGGCTTCTTGCGGAATTGTTCTCGTGCCCGCGGTATCTCTTTTTCGGGATCATATTGGGCGGAGAGGGCGCGCTGCAGATCGTCCTCGCGGATTCTAAAGAAACGTAGATTCCGATCCGGTCGTGACACAAACAACGAATCCAATCGAGGTATCGTAGTATACTTCGTCCGTCTGGCCAAAAGGGAAGACCCGACCGAATTAACTGCGCGTCCTCCGTCCGGAAAGGCGCGGGGATCTGCAAAGATCAGCCCCTCCAGCGGTTCACTCAAGTGAAGCTTCATGTGCGCAGCAAGTATCTCCCCAGCCCGAGTCCGCACTACGAAGACAAAAGGAACAAAGCCGCTCGAGTGGTCGGTCAAGTTTGTCTCGGGAGAAACAAAGAAATCGAGCACCTCGACGGACTCGAAAATCGGCATTTCGTTCCACGGCGGGCTCCACCGCTGAGGAAGGGTGGTGTTGCCGCTCGATGTCCGCGAAACGCTGCGGCAGTCTACTTCTATTTCTCGAGCCACCACTCCAAGGTTGATGATCTCATCTGACTGCTGCTCCGAGATCTCCCATTCGTCCTCGAGATCGCTCCAAGTAATGTTGGAAGGATCCTCGCATGACTCGGTCACAGTGCAGCGAGTCAAAAAAGTGCGACTCGCAGTGCTGAATGTAACCGGAATTTTGTCAACGTCGGATGTGTCTTCACATCGTCGGCATAAGTCCCGTAGAGCAGCCGGGTCGAGCTCGATACCGAAGGGCACAGACACAACCCAGCGTCCGTGAATCCAACGACGGAGGGCGTGACTCAAGGTGCCCCCTCCACATCCGAGAGTACTCACGAGCCGGACCCGAGGATTTCCCGCGCATAGTAACCAGAGCTCCTTCGCCGCATCGTTCGACAGCCCGTCTTCCAGAATCGTCAGGTGTACATCGGGACTATCGACATGAAGCAGGCACTCGACAGCGCTGCGCATGTCTTCTGTCGAATGAATTCTCGATAGCAGAGTTAGTGTCGGCCGGTCGTTGCCCAATGGTGCCTCGACGAATCGGGGTACTCGCGCTTCTGCGCGCCCATGTCGCCACCAATGATCCTCTGCCGACCGCATGAAACCGCTGACGATACTTGCATCGACATCATAGTTATCAGCACGGTAGCGAGTTTCGTCGAACCAGGGGCCGCAGGGAAGGGTTCTGCGCGGCGCGTCGACTACGGGCCTCATTGCGAGCGGTTTCCTGATAATCTCTGTTCTGCGTGAGGCCGTTGCTATGCGATAGAGCTGCACAGGACTGAGAGCTGGGTAGTTCATCCAGGGAATGCTCGAGAGAAACGAGGCGCGCATTACGAAGAAAGGGGGGAGAAGGCTTTCCTCCTCGATAGACGCGGGGCCACCCTCTGGATAGTGTACGTCCTCCTCGCGCTCCTCCCGGATCCATGCTGCTAAAGAAGAATAAACATCGGAAGATGAACGTAGCGGCTGTATCAGCTCATCGAGAGCTCCTGGAAGTAGAAGAACTCCGCATTCCACATAGGCCACGAATTTCGAACCAGCGCAGCTGAGCGCCGTCGCGAGGGCCTGCTTCGACAGTGTCGGAGAGCTTCCGACAATCACGCTGTGGCTATCACGGGAGGCTCTTTCGAAGAGATAGGACAGCGGTTCGGCCGCAAGGTCGTGATCAACGACATAAAAAACGCTCGACATCAGGGTTTGCCGCGCTAGGGATTCCACGGTGCGACACAGTTGTTTGAGTGCAGTCCCGGTCTTGACGACCACAACCGCAGTGACGTCCTGCCCGAAGGTACTACCAGCAGCATACATCGGCTCGTACTGTTCGTAGCGGCCGATCCGCCACCAATGCTCTTCAGCGCTGGCGAAGTTTCCGGCCTGAACGGCATCCCGCACCGCTGGGTACTGGGCAAGATACCTGTCTTCATCGAACAGCGACGACAGAGGCATTCTCATAGAACTTTGCCTCCCGTGTAGCCGCTGCGCCCCAGGATGATGCGCGATACCTTCTCGGCAACGTGTGGTTCTACGTATTCTGCAGGCGGGCTCCAACTTCCCTGATGAGCGAGGCAAAACTCGACCGCACCGGCAATCGTCTCGGCACTCAGACCGGACAGAATGAGGCTGCCTACCTCCAGCAGTTCCGGCCTTTCCGTAACCTCTCGCATTACGACGCATGGCCGTTTGAGAATACACGCCTCTTCTTGTACCGTACCGCTGTCCGTCAACACGCACGCACAATTGCTGACGAGCTGCGCGAAGTCGTGAAATCCGAAAGGTGCACAACAGATCACATCTTGAGGGGCTTTGTATCCGGCTTGAGCCAGTTTGTGGCGAGTTCTCGGATGTACACTAAGGACAACCGGCCTGGTGGTCCGCTGTGCAACGAGCTCGAGAGCTTTCATGGACTGCAGAAGCAATTCCGGCACATCTACGGTCTCAGCACGATGCAGCGTCGCAAGGTGGTAGGTTCCTTCAACGAGCTCCAGCTCCCGTACTATGCTCGATGCTGCTATCTTATCCCGGTTCGATTGGAGCACTTCGAATATGGGATTTCCGATGACGTGAATGTTTTCGCCACGGATCCCTTCCGCTAGGAGATTCTCTCTACTTCGCTGCGAGTAGGGTAAGTGCACCGTGCTCGCATGGTCGATGATCTTGCGATTCACCTCCTCAGGAACGCGTGAGTCAAAACACCGATTGCCAGCTTCGAGGTGGAACACCGGAATACCAAGACGGCGAGCGACGATCGCCAAAAGACCGCTATTCGTATCGCCCAAGATCACTACTGCGTCCGGTTTGTGTCGAGTGAGCACATCGTAACCCGATGCAAAGAGAGTCGACAGTTGGGCTCCGAGCCCATCCGTAGCTATGCCGAGATAGTCATCCGGCTCACGCAGCCCCAGCTCTCGGAAGAACCGGTCCGATAGATCGTCTCCGGAGTTCTGTCCCGTATGCACGAGCACGTGCTGACAATACCGGTCAAGGAGGGGAATCAACCTACTCAACCGGATAATTTCGGGCCTCGTGCCCACGATCGTAACGACTTTCAGCATGCTGGCTCCTCGTTGGTACTGCAGTATGCTGCTAGGAACCCCCCGAGCTCCGAGCGGCTCATCACACAATCCTTTGACGAGTACTCGCCCGTCAAAGCGGGTTTGGAGATCGCCGTTCCGATCGATGGAAGCATCGGTTTGACGACAAGGTAACCCTTTTCATAGACTGTTCTAGAACACTCCTCTTCAGCCACGAGCGACTCGTGGACCTTCTCGCCGGGTCGTACTCCCGATTCTATAATCGGAATATGTCGATCTCCGATGAGGACATGGGCGAGATCCTCCATCCGAGCGGATTGAAGTTTAGGTACGAAAATATCTCCGGCGTCGGCCGTGCGAGCCGCATCTAGTACGGACTTTACGGCATGGGACAGGGGAAAGAGGAAGCGCGTCATGTGGCGTGAAGTAAGGGTGACCGGACCGCCACGTGAGGCCTGTTCTCTGAAAAGTGGAATCACCGACCCTCTGGACTCGAGCACGTTGCCGTAGCGTACCGAGGCGAATCGAGTGTTTGGGCATTCGAGGTTGCCGTATATGAAGATGCGCTCCTGCATAGCCTTCGTGAATCCCAAAACGTTGACCGGCTTGCATGCCTTGTCCGTAGAGAGCCCGACCACACGGTGGACGTCCAGGCGGTGCTCGCAGATAGCTCTGACGATGTTCTCCGCACCACAGATGTTCGTTCGCGCTGCTTCGCTGGGAAAAAATTCACAGGTTGGGACCTGCTTCATCGCTGCTGCGTGGATGACTATGTCGATTCCCCTCAGGGCAGACGATAGAGCGACATAGTCTCGCACGTCGCCAATCCTAAATTCCAGCTTTGCCGAACCTGTAGTGTACAGGATGTCATGGGTAGCGGCTGCGGCGTTGTTTAGCTTCATCCTCATTCGGTATTGCTTCTCTTCGTCTCGCGAAAAGACGACAATACGGCTCGGCATGCCCTGACGCCCGGAGAGAAGCTCGGAGACGAAGGCTCCGCCGAGACTACCGGTTCCGCCTGTGACGAGTATCGAGCATCCACTAAAGCCCATTTAGGTTCTCCATGTTTGATAGGCAGGCGAGCTTGCCTCCAATTCAGAGATCATGTCCTCCCAAGAAGGCGCGACGTATCCCGTCGCAGCCGAGTATCTGGAGCTATCCAGGGAGCGATCGATGACCACTGATGAGTCTTCTTCTATTTCTATCTCCTTCTTGAACGTTCGAGCGAGTAGGCAAAGTAGATCGAACTTGGAGATTCGAGGTCCTCTTATGTGATAGAGGCCGCGTAGGTCGGGAAAGTGAGTGACGATGCGTGCAATTTCCTGGGCAAGGCAAGCAGCCGTGAGACCCGAGAAGAATGCACGGCTATAGCCGCGCACCACCTTGGCCTGCGTCGAGAGGAACCACTCGATCAGAGACTCCGTACCTTGCAGCTGCCGACCGACGAACGACGTACGCAGGATCAGTGAAGACGGACCGAGGATCTCTCCATCCGCTTTGGACCGGCCGTACTCGTCGATAGGGTCCGGCAGGTCGTGTTCGATATACGACCCCTTTTTTCCCGAGAATACGCAGTCAGTACTGACGTGAATGATTCGGATCGGTTCCACTGCCGCTCTTTGCGCGAGAACTTTGGGAAGTTCGGTGTTGAGGGCACGAAGGCGTAAGGGGTCGGCAGCTTCCGCGCGTTGTTTGATGAGGCCAGCGCAGTTTACGATTGTATCGGGTTTCACGCGGTCGATGACTGCGTGGATGGCGTCTGTGGCTGCGAGATCGATACCTTTGATGACCTCGACCGACTGGGCTAAGGAAAGATTCGTCAGTGGTGATGAGAGGGAGCGAACGCACGCCGTGGTACGGCAGCTTTTCGCTAGGTACGGCACAAGCGTGTGGCCGAGCATACCGTCTGCGCCTAGTACTAGAATCTTCATAACGGTCTAACGGGTATTTACGGCTTATGCCTAACGAGACACATGTTAGGAAGCGACCTACATTCCGGCGGATTCAAGAGAAATTACGCGAGCGGAGGGCGCCTTCCGGGCATGTCAGGAAACCCATGTTCGACGAGGTGCCGGGAGCTATTCGTTTTCGCTGGCTATAGCCCTGAAAACACTACAGAAAACATCTGCATAGCAACGTTATCAAAGACGTTTAACATCGCCTCTAACTGCCTAGGTCGCTGAGATAACTGGAAATTAATTGATTTTCTCAGTCAATCCCGAACACATTACGCATCACTATGCTCCTCACCCTCGCTGCGCTCCCGCTCTCTTTGTATTACCCCTTCTTTTTGCATAACCCCACTCAAGGGCTACAGTTCAGCCACGGTAAAGGAAAGAAAGACTTTGACAGCAATTGCAGTCATTTGATATAAATATATGCATTTTGAATGCTAAAGAAGGAGTACCTATGGAGCAAGCTGTTCTCACCGCGAGAGTTAATAAAAAAGTTAAAATGTTAGCCGATAAGTGGTGCAAGGCCCAGGGATTGGTGCTCGCTCGATTTATCGAGGATGCCATCATTGATAAATTGGAGGAAAGTCACGATATCTCAGAGATAGAGAAACTACGCAGAGAACCCACTCGCCCTTTCACTGAAGTGATGAAGGAACTGAAAGGGCTGAATTAGTCATGTACCAAGTTTTAATCACCCGATCAGCGGAAAAGCAATTGAAAAAGTTGCCGCCTCAGGTGCAACGCAAGATTGCAGCCGTTATCATGTCATTTGCGATAGAGCCGCGTCCTTATGGCTCAAAAAAGCTAACGGGAACAGTGAGTACATATCGTGTTCGTGTGGGTGATTTTCGAATACTATATGATATTCACGAGCGTGAAGTAGTGGTCTCGGTGCTTAAAATTGGACACAGAAGAGACGTCTACAGATAGCCAGGGTCTGTAACCTCAGTGGCAATTGGGCCTCTAACCACCAGTTAACGCTGGCTCAAGCACCTAGGAGAACAAGAGGACAGCGAGGTCAGCAAGGGGGGGGATCATACCGGGTTTTCTATGCTCCTCACCCTCGCTGCGCTCCCGCTCTCTTTGTATTACCCGCTCTGTTTGCATAACCCCGCTCAAGGGCTGGGCCTTACTACCCACTCGTTTCTGAAGCGCATTTATTTCCATGTAAAGTCTATTGAGGGATTGACCTTCAATTACCTCTATATAGAGGCATGTCGACTAGTTGGTGATGACACCTTCCTACGGGAAGAAGAAAAACAGCTGCTCTATCCCTATTTGTAGGAATCCGTCCGCCCACTGGAACAATCTTAAACACACACGAGACGTAATCCCGACCTTACCGATCGGTCACCTCCGGCAGTTAGGCACTACATCAAGGTGATAGGAGCAATTATGCAATCAGAAGCCGCACTTTTTCACAACGCGCCAGCACCACGAGCAGGTGAGATTACCCCGTGTACGATCGGTTCCATGAACTACCACGTTGTAGCTTCCCTGATAGCCGATCTACACACTCTTCGGCTCAACCGCGGCGCGGAGGTAGGGGTACTCGACGGAGACACCTCGGAATACCTTCTCAAACGCTTCCCGACCTTACAGCTCTACTCGATCGACCCGTATGTGGATTATTCAGAGCACGAGCACAACCGGACCCGAGCCCTCATGAACAAGCACGAGATGCACGCTCGCAACAAGCTCGTTCCTTTCGGTCAGAGGTCGGTGCTGATCAAAGATTTCTCAGTCCCGGCATCGCAGCAGTTCGCTGACAACTCACTTGATTTCGTTTTCATCGACGCCATTCACACCTACGAAGCAGTCTCCGAGGACCTGCAAGCGTGGGTCCCGAAGGTTCGAGTCGGAGGTCTTATCATGGGTCACGATATAAGCTGGGAAGGGGTTCAGAGAGCTGTAAGCGAGTTCGGTGCCGCAAACAATCTAGCCGTGTATCGGTCCCCATCTACGAGCGATGTCTGGTTCTGCCAAAAACCAGATGGTGCGATGCTCTAACACGCAGAGCTCCGTGCGCGGCGTATACCTCAGTGACAGTCACGACTTTCCTACGACCATTTCACCAAGACATCATACTGCTTAACAGGCTGCGGAAAAATGGCTTCGTAGCGAGAAATTCGAGGTTTTGGTGATGGTCGAAGATGAGAGCGTGAAGAAACCGCAGGTGTATCCGCTGCGATACATTGAGGATTTTTTCACGCCCTCATCTTCGGCCAGCGCCAAAAGATCGGATTTCGCAGCAGAAGAGCATTTTTCCGCAGCCTGTTAAACCCGGCGTCGATAGTAATTGGATAACAACATGTGTATCGAGTAAGAGCCCCGGCTTCACGCAGGCTCTCCAGAAAAGAGCCGCTCAATTGAGCTGTCCGGCTCGCAAAAATAGGGGGAGATCCAAGCGCCCTCTGGACTGTACACCCGCCACGCCCGTCCCTTGTTAGCGTCGCTCTTCGCGCGGTACTCTGGCGAAGAAGGCGTGGTTTCGGCTCTCCTCCCTAGACTCTCCCCTTCCGGTCGGTGAGCGCCACCGCCAGCAGGCTAAGCACCGCCACAAAAAGGTAGGACACCGCGGGCAGCCGTAGGGGAAAATCAAACGCGGCACAGATCACCCCCGCTATGAGCCCCGTAGCGAGCCCTGCCAGGAGGTGACGGCGAGAATTATCGGTCTCACGCCGAATCTGCGGCAGCATTCGCACAACTACAAACGCGAGGCCGACGAGGGGAACCATACCGAGCACGCCCAACTCGACCAAAGTTTGAATGATATCGGAGTGTGCATATTCAATTGAAACACCTGCGAGCGCCGAGTCCGCCGCGGTGGCGTGCAAGGCCTGCCATTGGCCCGCCCCAATCCCCATGAGGGGTGCATTTTTCAAGAGACTCAGAGAGTCTTTGTACATGGTCCACCGATAATCCGCCGGAAGAGTTTTCGACGCAGTCGAGAGTCGAGCCTCGATAAGATCTCCGCCTCCCCCTTGGAGCAAAAGAACGATGAATACGAGAGGGACTGCCGCTAAGAGAAAAGTCGGAGCATACGCCGCTGCCTTACGCACGAACCTGCTTGCGCTCTGTCTGACTGTACGTGCGGTAGAAGTTCTTTTCGTGCGTCGGTGCACAACAACATCGACCTGTGTCACGGGTCGGCGTTTGGTCGCCATGAGCAGCGTATACATCACAAAACCAACGCTCATCGCAAACCATGCAGTCCGAGAGAGTGTACCGAGAATAGCCACAGTCAGCGTCACAACAGCGAGTAAGCCGGCTATCGCGTGCGCCAGGTTTCCAGCGGAGTGAGGCGAGCGTGCGAGCCGACGAAATCTCGAGACAAGAGAACGAGATCGGCGCGAGGACGATTGAAAGGTAAGGGATTGCGATGCGAGCGATTCACGTTTAGCCAGGTCGCGAGCTGTTATACGCCATGCCTGGTGAGTAAAGGCCACAGCGGGAAAGAGAATAATTACCAAAAATGCCGCCATGTGGTCGCAGTTCACAAAGGGCCATCTGAGGCGATTGGATACGAACACCTCCTGAGGTTCAATTGTCCAGAAAAGGAACCCGTTGTCGGTGAACCAATGGATGAGGCCGATGAAGGCGATACCTGTGCCCAAAGCTACCAGGAGCTTCATGATGGAATAGATCTGCTTGGGATACTCGGTGCAGGTCGCAATCACTACCCAGGCGAGAGCCAGGCTTGCGGACCATTGGGAGAGCCATCGGAGCGCTCGCTGAAGGCTTGCGAGGCGAGATATTTCACCTAAAACGGGGTGCGACACGGGGTTGGTCTGAAAGATTAGGAGAAGAGTGGTAACGGCAGCGTAGAGCCCTGTGAGAGCGAGCACTCCGAGGACAAGGCGAGCCATCTGACCCATTTGCCGCACCGGCGTTTGAGATCTCACCAGGAGATACAACGCGTAGCCTGAGACAATAAGATTTACGACTGCGTACGCGTTCCAGAGTAAGCCACCCATGAAGAGAGCGAGGAGCGCAGTGCTGCTAAAAACAGCCAACAAAACGCCGTTACAGCGCAACCGCTCTACCCCAACATGCTGAGATAACATACCTTTATCAGACATATTGAGTCTTCCAGGCAGAACTGGTGGTGCTGTGTCGATAGGTCTTGCCAAAGTCATTTGGGAATCACAACTCGCTACTACAGCATCGAAGATACACGGGATCGCACACAGAGCACAGCCGCTGTTATATTTTCCGTACATTTCGATAATGTATTCCATCAGGACGGTCGATGGGGTATCTACTTTATTCTGGATGTGGTTATTTTCGTGAGCAGGATATGCAAGCCTTGAAAAAGATGAAATTTAAGCTAGTTAAGCTTCTGTGTATCAGCCTAGCGCTCTCATGCAGCCTTACCTTCTCTGTGATCGGCGACGCTGTTGCGGCAAGCTCCCTCTCCAAGAAACAACAGGAGGCGCGAGCTCATCAGCGCAAGAAGGCAGGAAAAATCTCAGCGCCTCGGAAAGGCAACAACTCCTCTTCCAAACGCAAAGGTTTGAAGAACGGCTCGAAGGGCAACAAAGGGGCTTGCGAGTCCCGCTTGGCTCGCTCGACGTCAGGAGATCGTTGCGAATACCAGCCGATTAAGTCTATCTCGGCATTCAAGTAATCCTGCGATACGACCTTGGCCTTGTGAAATCGGTCTGAGGCTGTAATATCCATTTGTGTTGTCCATCGATATTCGCTTCATCCGCATAGCTGTAGCAACTGCAGCGCTGTTCTGTTGCTCCTTTTCAGCTATTGATATTTACTCGGGAATAAACGCCCGGGGGGCAGGTCGTCCTATAGCCCGAGGCGGCTCGCGCTTACCGGTAACCTCGGGACTTTTGAATTCTCACCAGCGGGCAGCTGCGGTACCGCTGGCAGAGAGTGACGATCTCCTAGCACTCTCTGAGATCCACAACGAACTCTCCAACAGAACCTTCTCCAAGAGACGCGCAGAATCCCTTCGCTGTAAGGCGCGGCTGTCGCTCGTGGAGGCGCTCAAGCGAGAGCCGGCGCACGGAACAGCGCTTGCCAACCTCGCCTTTTTACAGAGTAAGCGAAGCACGCTCAAAGGAGCTGTCGAGGGGTGCGAGGGGCTAGAGAATCTCCAGAATGTCTCTTCGGCTGAGCTTGCCCGTTTCGCTGCAAAGATCGACCCATTAAATCAGGAGGTGCTCTCCACCTCTGCCTTCGTGCTCGCCGAAGCCCACCAACGTCAGGAGGCACGCACTCTGGCGCAACGAGCTCTGGCGCTCGAAACCTCCATGCCCACATCAGATCCGCTGACCTTACTCGCATATGTAGATTCACGCACCGATATAGGGGAGCTTCTGCCGCGAAAACTCTCGGTAGTTGCAGAATGGTCGGAGCGCCTAAAATATTTAGATAGAGAAGCTTTTAAACTCTGGAGCCCGCCTCTCGCTCAGGTGCAACTGGAGACATTGGAGCCGATGGCGTCACGTGACGTTGCGGATGAAGAGCTTGCTCTTCTCTTTCGGCTCGAGCGTGCTACGGCCTCTCCAAAGGTTACTAGGATTATTCACAAGCTCTTGGGCAAAAACGCCGGTGACGAGCGGGCAGCACGATTTTACTCATCACTTGCGGCACTGGAAATGCTTCCCAGTGTACCGACCACGGCTGAGTCGAGTTCCTTGATGCGAAACGGAGTGCTGACTGATTGGAACCGTTCGGCTGAGGTGACTTTGGACCGATACTATTCGGCGGTAGGGTTCTTTGTGCCGAATCCTGAGAAGGTTCGAAGTGTCAATCTGCGTTCGGAAAAGACAGTAACGGATTCAATCGTGCCGTTCTTGAAGGTCTTTGTAAGTGAAAACAATTACTCCTGGACCGATATTACCTCTGCGCTACAGATCAAGGCGGTACCGATTGGTCGATATGGATTCGTATCGATAACCCTCCCACCGGAGGGTTTGCCTTCGGCTTATGGGAAACCTCAGTTCTGGAAGGTGTACTTCTCAGGATCTCAGCGCAACGGTGCATTTACCGGGAATATTGGAGAGATGTTGGAAGTTTATGGACGGGCAGCGCCGCTCTCAGTAGAGTAAGGGCGTATGTCGACATTCCGCCGTCTTATGGGCCTCGCCCGCCTTGCACTGTTGTTTATCCCTTGCTTCTGTACAGTGGACACCTCTCACGCTGATGGTGTTCGGGTCGGAGTCTCTGAGATTCAGGACCTTTCACTGCTTGCGGCCCAAGATGGAATCTCACGAATCCTTCAATCTGCTCTCTACAGCAGTATCGCCGAGCAGCCGTCCGGGGTCTTCAAGCTCAAGAAAGAGGTACCCGGAGTTCTCACAATAGCCCACGAACAGGATGTGTCGTGCGCCGATGGGCGGGAGCTTACTACGCAAGATCTCGTCTTCTCTATCGAGCAGTGCTTGAAGATTCGCGGCCAGAGCGCGGTTGTGGAGCGGATGGGAGATACGAATATCTTGAGTGATGCTGCTCCCGGGATAGTTGTTCGGGGGACTGACACCGTACTCGATGGCGTGGCGAGCTGCCCTCTGATGCGGTCGTGGGCGATGTCGATCTTCGGAGAACGGGGAGGGCGTGTAGACACGAGCGTTGGATGTGGGGCTTTCAAAGTTGAGAGCATTACGCCGGGTCGAAAGATCGCTCTGGTCTCAAAAGGAGTGCGTGAGGGCACGATTGACACTATCACCGTCCAGAAGATGAGCGGAGACTCTCCCCGCCTCTCTCTGCTACGCCGTGCCGATATCGATATCTTTCTCGATCCCACTCAGGATGAGCAACTTTCTATGAGCGAAGATCCCACCCTCGCAACGATCCAATGCGATGGCTTCGCGGTAGCCACTCGTAGGGTTCTTCGTGTACAGTGTGGACCACAGTTTTTCGCCTCTTTGCTGCGCTGGGAGCACGGTAGTAGTCATGAACACAACTAAACTTTTTCTCCTCAGCCTTGTCGTACTGGGCTCTAGTGGATGTTTCGGTAAGAGCTTTACCAAACCTTACTCCACTGTTGTCGAGGAAGCCAAAGACGAGGGTCGTGAGCTCCCCAGCGGCGAGATTGAGAACGCGCGTTTTGATCGGTACGAAAAGGAACAACTCGAGCGACTTGCAACGGTCATTCAGGATCGCTTGAGTGGAGGACTGCAAAGCGACGCTTACAAGGTCGGTATAGCAGATACGTTGAAGCTCTCAGTCTTCGACGTAGCGGAGCTCGATGTGACGATCACCGTAAACGACGCGGGCTACGTCACCCTACCCCTTGTCGGATCAGTCAGCTTTGCGGGGCTCACGATTGAGGAGTGCCGGCAGAAGCTCACCAAGGAGCTTTCGGCCTTCGTGCGTAATCCGCAGGTGCTCATTAGCTTGAGCGAATTCGGGAGTCAGAAGGTCGCAGTACTCGGAGCGGTAGGCAAGCCGGGTTCCTATGCACTGAAAAAGGGAGCTACCGCTATCTCCGATATAATCTCTGAAGCCGGTGGACCTGGGGGAGATTCCGGCAACTTTGTTCGGTTTTTGCCGGTGGAGCTTACTCAAATACCAAGCACCAATGACCCCGCTGCGCGCGCCCAACTCGCTGTTAAGGCGCTTCTCAATGAAGGAGATGAGCGGCACCTTGGTGTTGAGGTTCCTCTCAATCGATTGATCGGAACCAGTGGAGCACTTCCACTCGAGATACCTGTGCGCGGCGGCGATGTGGTTATCGTGCCGGAAGCGGGTGGAGTATCAGTTGACGGCGAGGTCGAACGGCGCGGGACCGTCGTTATTACGCGTGGCCTCACCCTGATGGGGGCACTCGCCTCCACAGGCGGTATCACGTGGAGTGCCAAATACGACGAAGTGGAGCTCCTGCGGAATGCCGGGGGACAAACGGGCAGGCTGCGTAAAGTAGTGAACCTC
>JBILFA010000185.1:0-4439 GCA_044351795.1 Bdellovibrionota bacterium
GAGAGCGTGAAAAAACCGCAGGTGTATCCGCTGCGATACATTGAGGATTTTTTCGCGCTCTCATCTTCGGCCAGCGCCGAAAGATCGGATTTCGCAGCAGAAGAGCATTTTTCCGCAGCCTGTTAAGATTTTTTAGCTTTGGCTCTCTCATCGTACAGTCTCCTAAAGTTACGCCACTGGGCACATCCGAAGATACGAACTTTACCAGCTCGACGAGTGTAGCGGACGGTAACAACGGCCCCGCTCGCGAGCCTCCCCACCCAGTAATGCCGACTCTCTATATTTGAGTGCTTTTCGTCTCGAAGGGCAAAGCCATTCGGATCTAAGAACGCCTCGACCGCATCGGCAAAGGTAAAGCCATGCTTCCGAATTTGGCTACACTTCCTTCCCGGAGCTCTTGGCCTTGCTTAACCAGGCATCAGTGTGAGCTTTCCCTCAAGGACGTTGATTTATGTATATGTCCATAATATACTAATGTTATGGACTCAAAGAGATTGCTGGGTATCACCGGGTTTCAATGGGACCAAGGGAACCTTGAGAAGAACTGGCTGAAGCACGGCGTCTCGCCCCTTGCGCGCGAGCAGGTGTTTTTCAATCAACCTCTCGTGGTCGCACCTGACCTGAGGCACTCTCAGCATGAGGAGAGGCTCTTTGTTTTGGGTCGAACTGATACTGACCGTTACCTATTCGTCGTGTTTACAGTTCGGCGGAGGAAGCTGCGCGTCATATCGGCGCGAGACATGAGCAGGAAGGAGCGAATGATTTATGGCGCGTAAGTCGATACCCACTTTTACATCAGAAGCCGAAGAAAACGAGTTTTGGCAGAAGCACGACTCCACCGATTACATAGATTGGTCGAAGGGCAAGATTGGAGTGTTTCCGGAGCTCAAGCCCTCGACTAAGACCATCTCGTTACGATTACCGGAATCTCTCTTGGCTGCGATAAAAACCCTGGCGAACAAAAAGGACGTCCCGTATCAATCGCTCATGAAGGTTTTTCTTTCGGAGAAATTGCAGGACGAGCTGAATAGCTCAGATAACAAAAATATCCAGCGCACCACTCGAGCCGGGCGCTGATAGCTGCGTAATCTGCTTCCAATCGATGAAAAAGATAAGCGACATAGAGGAATACTTTTTAAGCGGGTTCATATTAGAGCGACCATCCTTGAATCTCTTGTGGAACGCTCCTTTGAGCGATGTAGCAGCTAGGAGCGGGGGGCAGTGGCGGTCAGACCGGTATTCTTGGCCTCCAAGTGTGTTCCTCGAAGGTCTGGAGTTCATCCTCCAGTCTGAGGCCGCCATTGGCATGGACGCACCCTTCAAGAAAATAACCGCATTAGTGGGACTAGACTATCAAACCGGTCTTTGGTCAGACGACCTCTCAATACGTGGTTTTGATTCTGTAGCACGACATCTCTCCATTCTACTGGGACCTCCTAATCGTCAATCCAGCTCTACCGAGCTTGATGGTCAATTTATGTCTTGGGAAAAGGGTAGAATATGTATCAATTTAATGATCGTTGAGATGCATTGTTTTAGGTGCTTTCTGACAATCTCGTGGAGTTAATGTAGGCAGATAACAGCTATAAGGCCCCCCGAAGTCAATAGGCAATAGAACAGACTCCGGCGCCACAACGTGGTCTCGTTCCATAGTCGTGCCTTCGTGCTGACGGGGAAGTAGCGTGGTTGTTTTCCCTAATGATGAGAGGAGCTTGTCTGGCGCGTTAGCTCGTTAAGCAGTGTGGTAGTTTTGCCGATACTGTTGTCGAGAGCTATACATGGCTGATATCGCGTCACCAAAAACAGGGATCTCGCAAAGGACACCTCAATCTGAGGTTGAATCCATACTCTCGAGCTACACGCACGACGAGCAGCGTGTCATTTTGCATAATCTTGAAACTGTCTCGGCGATGGCGCAATACATGGGCCAAGACTTTAAGATGAGGGTCCTTCTTAATAAGCCGGGTGGCGGATGGCACTGGAACTTTGAGAAGAATGAGGTGCGGGTAGATCCAGAGACGATGCTTAAAGCGTCTCTCGAAGTTTCAAAAGCGATCTATTGCCATGAGGGATTTCACCGCCGCATTACCCCAAAGGATGGAGTGCCAGAGAGCGAGTGGAGGGAGCCCGGACTGCCGTTCCTTGTGAATAGCATTGAGGATCCCCGTATCGAGAACTTTGGTGGCGAGGCCTATCCAGCCTATCTGCCCCTTCGGGACGCGTCGTATCGCCACCACATCGAGGAAGCGAGCGCCGAATCGGCTCAAAAACTTGGCCGAGTTCCCCGCCACGTCCAAGCGGGTCTAGAGATAATCCATCAGTGGTTTCGTGAAGCGGAGGGAAAGCGGTTTGAGGTTCCTGATACCCTTGACCCATCGATCAAATCCTTTGTAGAGAACGCGTTGCCACACGCGCAAGACGCGTGGTTACGGTATCCAACCCGCGCTGAGGTGGATTGGGAGCCGGAGAAGGTCTCCCCATATTTCAAGGACGCGTATCGAATTATTCGTGAGAAGATCTGGCCCGAGTTTAAGAAGCTCTACGAGCAGGACCAGCAGGATCAACTTCTCGATGAGGCGATGCGCCAGCTACAGAAGAAGGAGGCGGGTGAAGGGTCCGGTGGTGGCGAGAGTGGGCCGGAGCAGTCGAATCAACCTCTCACGGAACAAGAGGCGCGCGAGCTTCTCAAAGCGGCTAAAGAGGGCAAGCTCAAAGTTGACGAAGGTGACCCAGGAAACGCGCGCCCCCTCGATCTCTCCAAGCTTCCCGCTGACCTCCAACGAGAGATAGCTGACTATGTGAAGGGATTACCAAAGGAGACGAGGGAGCAACTCAAGGAACGCAGTGAGGCGAGACTCAAGGAGGCATCTGACGCGGCATCCGCTGCCCTTGAGGGAAAGGCGAATCAAGAACGTCCCGCAACACAAGAGACTCCCGTAGATCCGAGTGGCGCGACAGTACAAGATCCCGCAAACGTCGAAAAACCAAATGATGCCTTTGAGGGGATCGACTTAAGCGAGCTGCGCCGTCATGTGACGATTCCACCTGAGGAGACCGCCCGGATTCACGAGGAGTTCCAGCTCCTCCTTAATCAAGACCTCGGGCTCTATGACAATACCGTTCGAGAGATAGCCCCAACGATCAACCAACTTGAAAACGACCTTCGGGCTATCTTCCACAAGCGCCGCCAGAGTCACCGAGAGAGCGGTCGACGTTCCGGGCCGAGTTTAAACGTAAATCGATTTATTAGGGAGCGATCGGCGGGGAAAGCCGCGGTAGAGACGAGGGCATTCGAAGCAAAGACAAGGCCCCTTGAAAAAGACTACGCTGTTCTTATTCTGGTTGATGTTTCGGGTTCGATGCGGGACAAGATTCACCACGCCTTCGCCGCTACCGTTGCTTGCACCGAGGCGTTCTCGCGACTCAAGATAAGCCACGCTATCCTGGGGTTTAATGACAACCTTCACAAATACAAACAATTCGCTGACAAAACCGAGCCAGGGAGACTTGAAACGATTGAAAGTGACATTCATACCCCCGCCGCGGCGTACAACAACGACGGCTGGGCACTTACACAGGCGGTTGTCACTCTGCGTTCCGCGCCGGAGCGAGAGAAGATCCTTATCGTTCTCTCAGATGGCGAGCCTGTTCCTTCGGCGCGCTACGCTGGAGCTGAGTTTGATCTAAAGGCAATCGCGGAAGATATCGAGCAAGAGGGGAAGGTGCGGCTCATCGGGCTTGGCATGGGGGGTGGAACGGGGCATGTGGCCAAGTTTTATACAAACGCTCGCGCGAATATCCCGATAGAGGATCTTCCTCACGAACTTTCAACCGTTATAAGGGAAGCTATTGAAACGTAGGATAGGCTAGCAATGGAGAACCGTATGAGCATAGAACAGGTAGAGGAGTTTCTTCGGTGTGTGGATGGCAGCACCGAGCCGGCGGCGCTCATCACCACAGGAGCCACGCATGACGAGGCACTCAAGGTAGCGAGCGATAAGGGCTACGCCATCACGAACGTGTACGAAGCGGCGATTGACCTCCTCGCTCGAGGGGAATGTGTGGCGATTACGGTATCTGAAGATCTTCCACGGGGTATCTATGACCTTCTTCGCCAGTACTCGCACCGTCGCGGGATTATCCAGGTGCTACCCAAAGAAGGGAAGGCGCCTGCCCTTCTTCAGCTCGATACGGAGAAAACGAAGCTGCTGATCGTTATTCCCGCCGAACAGGAAGCAAAACAGGCTACGCGCTACCCGGAGCTTTTCGACCTCGTCGGAATGGTGGAGCGACTGTAATACAGGGAGCGGCACATGCGGCAAACGCCAGATCCAATTCAGTCTACCGGGATCTCTAAGGAGCCTTGCCTTCCCGTATCCCCTGGGCTGCAAGATCTCGGCGACCGGATCAGCTTCCTGGGAGTGGAGGTTTCAAAAGGT
>JBILFA010000186.1:0-4433 GCA_044351795.1 Bdellovibrionota bacterium
CACGAGTTATGCACCGGTACGTTTTTGTACGTCACGTGCTGCTTTCATCGGGCGGGGCCGTACGCTTCAGTCTCCTGAGGCATTCTCTAAGACCTTCTCGGAGAACGATGCAGAGAGCGGCATTGATCCTATCGCCTCGTTGCGATGCACCGTACGTCTCGAACCGGGCGCTAGCGAAACCCTCGTATTCGTCTCGGGTGCCGCGCGAACCAGGAAAGATGCGCTGGGACTGATTGAACGGTATCAGGAGCTGATGCATGTGAGTCGGGCCTTCGAGCTCTCGTGGAGCCGAGCCCAAGTTGAACTCCGAAACCATGCATACTCTGCAAGCCAAGCAGACGTATTCCATCGCCTTGCCGGTTGCCTTGTCTACAATGAGGAGAGTGTACGGGCCAATCCCGATGTGCTCGCGGCGAATAGGCTCAATCAAACGGGCTTATGGCGTTTCGGCATATCGGGAGACCTTCCGGTTGTTTTGGCCAAGGTCAACGATGTACGACAGGGAAAGGTAGTCCAGGAACTCTTGCTTGCCCATCACTTCCTGCGGGAGAGAGGCATGGAGTTCGATCTCGTAATCCTCCACAAGAACCCAGGCACGTACATGCAGGCACTTGCTGAGGACCTCGAGTACATCATCCGGCTCAGTCCAGCAGGGCACCTGATCGATAGACCAGGAGGGGTTTTCCTGAGATCCACACTTCAGATATCCGATGCCGAATCGGCTCTTTTGGAGACCGTGGCGCGTGTTGTCGTCGACGCTGAGGTGGGTGGACTGACCGAGCTGCTCAAGTCCTCTGCTCTCGAACAAGTCACTACGCCGCCGCCTCCCCCGGCAACTCGCAAGAGAACCCCTAAAGCGAGCTCGACTCAACCGTCACTCTTGCTGTCAAACGGTATCGGAGGCTTTGCGAAAAACGATCATCGGTACATCATGCCGCAGATCGGTGCTACGCGTCCCCCGCTTCCGTGGTCGAACGTAATCGCAAATCCGTCGTTCGGTTTTCTTGTCACGGAGTCGGGAGGTGGATACACATGGTCCGTAAATAGCCGTGAGAATCGCCTGACCTCATGGAGCAATGATCCGGTGACGGATTCCCCAAGCGAGGCGATCTATCTGCGACGTGCAGATACGGGTGATTATTGGTCCTTGACCCCGCTACCTGCGGGAGATGGATTGAATTACCAGGTCGAGCACGGGTTTGGTTTTTCCAGCTTCAGCACGAACAATGCTGGAATCGAATCTAAACTACAGCTTTTTTGCGCACCTACTGAATCCGTCAAGTGGTATTCGATCTCCCTCACCAACACCGAGCAGACAGAGCAAAAGCTCGAATTGTATCTCTATGCGGATTTGGTTCTGGGCGTTTTACGGGAAGAGGCGTACCGATTCGTTTCCACCAGCTTCGACCGGACAGCACAGACACTCTGCGCCGTTAACTACTACAACAACGAATTCGCAGGACGAGTGGTTTCTCTCGGCTCGAGCGAACCTGTTGTGAGCTACACGGCCTCCCGCTTGGAGTTCCTTGGAAGAAATGGAGACTTGAGACGTCCAGCGGCTCTCGAGCGTGGCGCTCTTCAGCCCTTCTTTGCTCAAAAGCCTCGGTCAATAAAGTTATCGGCCACGTCCGGTATCGGGATAGATCCGTGCGCAGTACTGCACGTCAGCGTTTCACTCAAGCCCAAGGAGGAGAAATCCCTTCACTTCTTCCTAGCAGACTCGACATCCTTCGATGTTATGCGAAAAGACGCTACGCGATATCGAAGCCTCCAGATCCAGCGGGCTGATTTGACCAATAGCACGACCTGGTGGGACGATCTTATTTCATCGATCGAGATAGAGACTCCAAGCACCTCCTTCAACGTCATGATGAATGGATGGCTACTGTATCAGACGGTTTCCTGCCGCTTGTTCGGACGCTCAGGCTTCTACCAGAGTGGCGGCGCGCTCGGATTCCGCGATCAGCTCCAGGATTCACTCGCTTTGCTGAATATTCGGCCTGAAATGGTCAGGTCGCAGATCCTCCTCCACGCCGCCCATCAGTTCAAAGAGGGAGACGTACAGCATTGGTGGCATCCCCCCACAGGGCGAGGGGTTCGTACCCGTATCACAGACGACCTACTGTGGCTTCCCTACGCTGTCAGCCGCTACATAGAAGCAACGGGGGATTACTCGATCCTCAACGAACGAGTTCCCTTTTTAGACGGCGCGCTGTTAGCCGAGCACCAGATGGAGAGCTACTTCGTGCCCGAGCGGAGTGCAGAGGACGGAACTATTTTGGATCACTGTCTGCGCACATTCGCTATTACCTCCAAGATGGGAGAGCACGGTCTGCCTCTCATAGGTTCTGGAGATTGGAACGACGGCATGAACGAGGTCGGCCGGCACGGAAAGGGAGAGAGCGTCTGGCTCGGATGGTTCCAGATCCATGTAATTGGAGGGTTCATCCCACTCCTGCAAGCTCGCGGCGAGCTCGATGTTGTGGCGACACTCGAAGCTCGAATAGCCGGGCTCACGGCGGCTATAGAACAGCATGCATGGGATGGGAAATGGTACCGACGGGCGTTTTACGACGACGGCACCCCGATCGGTAGCCAGTCGAGTGATGATTGCCAGATCGATTCTCTCTCGCAATCGTGGGCCGTAATCAGTTCGGCAGCGCAAGCAACGAGAGCGGCACAAGCGATGCAATCAGTACGTGAACGACTGGTGGACACAGAAGGCCGTATCATCAAGCTGCTGACGCCCCCTTTCGACCGAACCGAGAAAAATCCTGGCTACATTAAGGGATATCCCCCTGGCATCCGCGAAAACGGGGGTCAATACACACACGCTGCATCGTGGGTGATAATTGCCGCTGCTCTTATGGGGCGGGGTACCGAAGCAGTAGAGATGTTCGAATTAATTAATCCGATTAACTCTACCCTAGACCCCAAACGCACCGACATCTATCGCGGAGAGCCCTATGTAATGTGCGGAGATGTGTACTCCGAGGGCAATCTAAGGGGTCGTGCCGGATGGAGCTGGTACACAGGCTCTTCAGGTTGGCTCTACCAGGCGGGGCTCGAGTACATAGTCGGTCTCAAAGTGCGTGCAAGCTCCTTCACGATCGATCCGACGATCCCGGCGGGCTGGAAAAACCTGTCCATTACATACAAACGCGGCGAACGGGTATTCGAGATCTCGATAGATAATCGCGCGGGCGTCGAGCGCGGAGTGGCATCTGTGACGATAAATGGCCAAGCGAGTAACGATAGAGAGATCCCGTTTGAGTCTCCAGACTATGGCCGGACGATAACAGTCCTTGTTACTCTTGCCTAATTGCGGGTCTGTGAGGAAAGCTCCCAAAACATCGATTCAGCGAAGCGACTATTTCTTACGCTGATGTCACCGGTCAGCCTCGAGTAAAAAGAGAACTGATATTCCTTCCGAGGGAACCTGTCCTCGCGTGGTGGTTGTTGCTCTGAGGACTTCAACACTCCCTGAGGTGGGCGCTCCGATGGCGCCGAGTCCTTCGCTTGAAACTCACGCACGGTTACGATCATCGAGTCAAAGGAGCCTCTGAATTCCACTACCTTTTGTGCCTGACGATTGAGAGACGACATTCCGACTGAATGAGATACCCTCGGCTTTAGGCCCGTGTGCACGACATTCTTTTGGTGGATGTGCAACGTCCATGCAAAGTCGTGACTGTTCCTCAGGAGCTCGGCGAACCTTATCATGTGAGCATCGTCGACAGGACCACAATCATTCACCAGTGTTGGACAGTAGGCGTATGCGTCGAGTTCTCTGTGTAGGAACACAAGCTTACCAAACAGTTCTTTGATCCCCTGTTGTCGCTCACGCACCTTTATGCAGTCAGATCCGAGGGAGAGGTAAGATGTTGCGCCACCTGTGTCTTCTTCATTGGGAGAAGTGGTTTGTGCGTATACATATCTGACCTGCTCACCATCAACAGTTCCTTCAAACACTGAGTTTGTAGTGTAATGATTAGAACTTGTATCTCTTGACTCATCTCGGAGTGAGTTGCACATCAACCTCCCGCTCGCCATCGCTTCCTTGATCTTGTCGATCAATGCCTCCCATCTGAGGATATCCAGCTCAGGACTTGTTGCCCCTATGGATTCGTCGAGGGATGGCTGGTTGGAAGGTGCGTTGTATCTCGGTTGATCGTAAAGCATAGCTTCCTTGCTCTCGTACGTTTTGGAGAAGGCTACTGCATCTTATACAGCATCGACTACGGAAGAGAATGCAGATTTTTCCGCACCGAGACCACCACTCTAGTGCTAGGAGAAACGGCAAAGAAGAGACTGTATCGCAAACTGTGGATGATAGTTCACAGCACGTGAACGTGCTCGTGCTCGTAAACGTGCACCTACCCGGAATCTAAGCACTTTCGGGTACGTTTACGTTCACGAGCACGTGCAGGTGC
>JBILFA010000187.1:0-4391 GCA_044351795.1 Bdellovibrionota bacterium
CGTCGTTATTACGCGCGGCCTCACCCTGATGGGGGCACTCGCCTCCACAGGCGGTATCACGTGGAGTGCCAAATACGACGAAGTGGAGCTCCTGCGGAATGCCGGGGGACAAACGGGCAGGCTGCGTAAAGTAGTGAACCTCGAACACCTCGTAAACGGAGCCCAGGATGATATCTTGCTCAAAAGCGGGGATGTTATTCGTGTGCCTTCGATTCGAAGCAGAAGGCTTCAAAAGGACACCTACGATACCATCAACTCGTTCTTCAATTTCGGTATCGGTGGTTCCATGAGAATTGCGCAGTGATGCGAGAACGGTTTGCAATAGACGTGTGGGAGCGAAGGGGTCTTACGTGAAACAATCAGATACGCCACCCTCTAAAGATGTCGTGCTTTATCAGAGCACTGTACCGCAGTATTCCTTTGAGCCACAGGAGCCTCAAGCTTCCGGCGAGATCGACCTCCGTCGATATATCGAGATCGTTCTGAAGTATCGAGCTGTAATCATCTCATGCGCTCTCATGGTTGCGGTCTGCTTTGCTCTCTACGCATTTACCACGACTCCTTTGTATACGGCGCGCACTACGCTGCAGATCGACTCCTATGAACCGGTTTTGGGAACACTCAAGGTCGAGGATCTTCTACAACAGAAGAGTAGCCGGCAGGATTACCTCGAGACGCAGATTCAGCAGATAAAGAGCCTCTCGTTGGCGGACGCTGTGCTTGCCGATCCCGATATTCGCAGACATTTCGAAAATACAAAGAGTTCGTGGCTCTCTTCACTCTTTAATTTCGGAGGCAAGCGCAAACAAGACGGTGCTTCTGTCGATAGCGCGGTTTCCGGATACACAGCCCCGGCCGGCATGCTGCAAGCCTACCTCAACCACATCTCAGTTTCCCCCGTCCGCCGTACCACTCTGGTCAACATCGATGTCGTCGATACAAATCCGGTCTTCGCCGCGACGGTAGCCAATAAGCACGCTGCGGCATACATCGAGTGGGTGAGAAGCTTACGCCTCGACCAACAGGGGCGAGGCCTTGCGTTTCTCTCGGCTCAATCGGCACAGCTTCAGGAGCGCGTTGCTGACTTAGAGAGACAACTTGCTGATTACGCAGAAGAGAACTCTATCGTCGCTTTGAACAAGGACGAGAACATCACGATTCAAAAAATGGGCACTCTGAGCGCTGACCTTTCAGCTGCCGAGAGTAGAGCTATCCAGCTCGACAACAAAGCCAAGGAAGCTCGCTCTGCGTTGACACAAGATTCCGCGGCCTTCGATGATTCCTCCGTAACCTCCACGAGACTAGAGCTCGCAAAGCTGGAGGCGGAGTACGCCCAGTTGAGTGGTAAGTATCAAGCAGCATACCCGAAGATGCAGCAACTCCGATCTCAAATAGATCAACTCAAACGCTCTGTGCGTGAGCAGCGAGGAGCGCTCGTGCGTGGAATGGAGAGTGAGGCCCGAGCGGCTACCAACGAGGTGGGAAAGCTCAAAGAGGAGCTGGAGAAGCAGAAAAGTCTTGCCTTCGAACAATCGAAACGTCAGGTACAGTTCAACTCCCTCGAGCGTGAGTTGGATTCGACTCGAGACCTTCTGCAGAACGTCTCCAAGCAAATGAAAGAGATGTCACTAGCCGTCGAGAGCAAGGGCACTAACATAGCGGTAGTGGACCGGGCACTGGTGCCTCAATCGCCGAGTCACCCGAAGAAAATGCTGCTCATCGCACTTGGTATGGTGCTCGGGCTGTTGCTCGGTGTAGGCGGCGCATTCTTGCTGGATCACCTCGACAATACGATAAGAACTCCTGATGAGGTTCGCCGTATATTGGATCTGCCGACGTTGGGTGTCGTACCAAGCTTTTCAGCTAGGACGATCGGCATGGGACGCCAGCTGCAGGAGGAGAACTCCGATCTGGACAAGGAGACAGAGGTCGCAGAGGAGCCTTCGTCGGATGGTTCAGCCGCGCCGCTCTCGAAATTTGTAGCTCACCACGTGGTACAGTTTCCGACCTTGGCAGGAGATGGAAACTCACAGGTGTCAGAGGCGTATCGTACTATCCGCACGAACCTTGTACTTTCTCGGGCAGGTCGAGCGCCGCGCACGTTGCTCATCACGTCAGGACTTCCTGCCGAAGGAAAGACTACCGTGGCCGTCAACCTTGCAATCACGCTCGCCTCAGCAGGCTCGCGGGTCCTGGTCGTGGATGTTGATCTCCGTAAACCCTCGGTTGCCAAGCATTTCCGCATTCCGCAACCCAGTGTTGGAGTTACCGATGTCCTTACGGGCAACGCCTCGCTCGACTCTGCAATCGTTGCAAGCACTGTGGAGAATGTGTTCGTTTTGCCATCTGGGAGCACCCCTCCTAATCCGTCTGAGCTTATCGGATCAGATGAGATGTCCCAATTTGTAGGCGAGGTCCAGAGAAGGTTTGATTATGTGATCCTGGATTCGGCTCCGCTGCTTCCTGTTACCGACACTATGCTCCTCAGTCGCTTGGCTGAGGGGGTGATTATGGTGGTTCGGGGAAATGCCACGCCGATAAAAGCATGTGTGGACGCAAAGGAACGAGCACTCGCTTCCGGGGCTCGGCTTCTGGGGGTTGTGTTAAACGATATCGAGATTCGCGGGATGCATTACTATTACGGGTATTACGACGGTTATTACAGCGGGGGGTACGGCGATGAAGAGGAAGATGTCGCCAAGGTAGCTTAGCGTACTCTCAAACGCGAGGATGAGGATCTCGCGAGCAACGTTGTTTTATACTTGCACAGATCGCCCCCCTGGTTTTTCTAGAAATATCGACAAGCTAAAATGCTGAAAACATAGATAAAGCGCCTATTCTGTATGGGTCAAATGACTTAACAAGATCTTCTATTGGTTCCCAAATCGTAGAAAAGTGCTACCTTTCCCCGGTATGGTGCCATCAAACTAAAGCATCACATGCGATATCCCGATGTAGTGTGGGTATCGACGGGGCTTTCGAGTGTTAGGGAGGATTATCAAGTGTTCACCGGTGTTAAGTATTCTATTGCTCTTTTGACTGTGGCTTTATTAGGAGTAATGGTTCAGGAGGCTAGTGCTCTGACCACCGAGGTTGCTCTTCAACCCACTCGTAATCCGGTCACCAATGCACCAACCGCTTCGCTCTCAGTAATTGCGAACGATGTCCCGAGGGACTGCACCCGCATGACGGTTTTCTCGCAAACCAGGGTGCGCAATCGACGCCCTTCTATCGAAACGGTGGCTTCGGTGCCCGTAAGAACCGAGAGAAACAACGGAAAGATTACAATTCGCTTCCGCTATCTTCCGACTAACTCCTCGGGAGTAACCGAGAAGGTTGCCTTCCAGGTTACCTGCAGCAACAGCGCAGGAGACAAGACCGTCAGCCAAAGCAACGGCGGCACGCTAAATCAGTGTGACAACAAGCGCGTGGTTCGCGGCCTAGCTGCTCAGGTAAATGCTACGACTCCTGTTGTGATTTATTAGTGGGTTTATCTGAAAAGCGCGCATTGAGCTCAAGCCGCAGCTCTTGCTCCAGTGATTTGCGTTCCTGTTTGGTTAAAAGTCGACTCACACGTCAATAGTCCTACGTTTATCAACGTCTAGATATTCCCTTACTCCAGACCGTGTGTTTTTTGTCTTTTACGGCGCAACTTGGCTCCGCCAAGATTGCGCTCGCCCTGCTATTGCGAGTGATTTTTTCAAAAATCACTGGCGCAGGGTTTAGATTGTTAATCGAGACGCGTGATGCGCACGCATAGTATGTGAGCGCATCACACCCTCAGGACTTTCATCGTAGCAACACCTAAGTTACTCTTGTAGGTGAATCTCACACTCGCCAAGTACGCTCGAGAGCATTCGTTCGACAAGGTAATCGACCACATCTTTCACGGAAACCATACCGATCGGAATATCGTCCTGGTCCACGATAGGAACGTGCCGGAATCCGCCATTCGACATTAAGTTGAGCGCAAATCCCATGGTCGCATCAGGCATCTCGCGCATCGGATCAGGCGTCATGAAGTCTGCCACTACGGCGGCATCAAGCGAAGGGACTTTTCCTAAAACCTTCAGTACGCAATCTCGCTCGGTAAAGATACCGGCGATACGACCATCGTCGTCGGTGACTATCAGGCTCCCTATGCGGTGTTGCTGAAGAATTGCAACGCATTCCGAGAGCGTGGCGTTTCTGGAGACAGTAAGCGGCTTCTTAAGGCCGATAACGCCGATGCTCTCGCACAGAATTGCAGGAGGCACGAGTTCGATGCCCATAACACACGCTTGCTGAATGTGCGCCAACAGCTCCTTATCTTCCATGCTTGGACTCCTTCTTAAGTGCTCGATATTCAATCCTCTCCCACTGATCAATCTCTCGATTGAAACGCCAGGATG
>JBILFA010000188.1:0-4385 GCA_044351795.1 Bdellovibrionota bacterium
TCATCAGCACAACCGCCAACCCGATCGAGCTGCACACATACTCTGACAAGGCTCCACGAATCCTGCCTATCCAACCTCCCTTGACACCAGTCATCACACCTCCTTTCTCATTACTCATCTGAGAGGGTCGTCGTCCTCAGCACCCGTCGAACCGCAAGCGAG
Organism: Bdellovibrionota bacterium; assembly: GCA_044351795.1. GTDB lineage: Bacteria > Bdellovibrionota_C > UBA2361 > UBA2361 > OMII01 > OMII01. The sequence continues at coordinate 163 of JBILFA010000188.1, forward strand.
ACCGTCAGGAGCAAAGAGATTACCACACATGAAACAAAAGCAGCGGCAAACACAAGTGGCTCCCTTGATAGGGAAAACTCGAGGGTCCACCCGAATGAGAGCGGATTGATTAAGGTGGTCAAGGCCCACCCCATCACAGTTCCCATCAGGACTCCCAGCACCAACGGACCAAGGGTCACAAGCCCTCCTTCTAAGACACTCCAGCCGATCACCTGCGCGGGCGATACGCCGATCACAATCAAAGTCTTAACTTCACGCCGCCTTTCCCACAGCAATTGCAACCCGGATACAACCAGTCCAAGCACCCCTATTCCGAACACGATCCATCGCACACTTCCCGTCACGCGAAATGTTCTATCGAAGAGGTACATGACGAGTTCCTTCAACTCTCGCTGATCACGTATTACAACGCTTCCGCGACCTCGCTCCTCCATGGCGGTGCGAACTGCCTGGAGTGTCGAGTGATCGCGTAAGTAAACGATGAGAGACTGTGGAGCATGTGCCGGATAGAGGGAGAGAAAGACATCATCGTCGATAAGCACCATCGGCTGTTCGGTTCCGAATTCCTGAAGCACCGCCTGTATGGTGAACTCTCTATTTTCTATCGTTAGCGTCCCTCCGACCCCAAGCGCTAATTTGCGCGCCGCGCTCTCGCTGACAACGCAAGAACTACCGCTCCCGAGGGCACCGACATCAGGAGAACCCTCAATGAACCGGTACACCCCCTTCCCAACCTGTGCCATGAGGTCGGTCGCTCCGACGACCACCGAACGCTCTCTGATCCACGTAGTGGACTCATAATACGGAACCGACGATTGGATTCCGGCGAGAGCTGACACTTCACGAAGGAAGGATGCCGATAGTCGACTCTCGTTACCTTGCCCCTCCACCTGTGACGAAATAAAGAGATCCCCTTGCAAACGCCTGTCTACCCAGCTTTGCAGCGTCGCCCTAAAACTGCCCACCATCAGGGAAAGAGCTACCATGAGTGTAATAGCCACAGATGCCCCCATGGCGGCCAGCACATACCCCCTGCCGCTCATTCGCACACCACCGGAGGCCAATCTCATGACAAGTGACGCTCGAGAAAACCGCCCCAGCAGGGGAACGGCCGAGACGACGAGAGGAGTACACCCCATGACAAACATCACACATGCCGAAATGAAGAGGTAACTGCTCCAGAGCGATGGGGCCGACAGCACGATGGCAAGAGCAGCCGCAAAGACAATGAGAGTGGGTATGGCGAGCCCGAGCACCACCGGCGGAGCAAGTGGTCTAATGTGGACGAAATCTGTGCGGGTACCGAGGTTCGGCGCTACGCGTAGCGCTTGTAGACCGCCCATGAGAGCTCCCAGGACGGCAACCGCTACGATAGTCAGAACGACCCCTAACTCACTCAAGAGCAGCCCGCTTCCCCCCAGGTTATCCATCGTGAGCTTGTAGATTTCCGAAGCCGTTCCCGAAAGAAAGCTCGCAATTTTCAGGGTAATCGGATACCCCACAGTTATTCCGAGCAGCGCTCCGATAACGCCGATGATCACCGCCTCCACTACCACAATCATCAAGCACTCGGTTCTTCCAATACCAAGTGTTCTTAAAATCGAGAGCTCCTGGGAGAGGGTGATCAAACTCGCGTGCGTTGCCTGTGAAACGAGCAAAACGCACACTAGTAGGGTCATGACAGCCATGATCAGGATATTGAATCGATATGCCGCGAGAAGTCGCTCTCCTTGCTCTATTCTTGATTGCGCAGTTTCGATGCGTAGCGGAGCGCCACCCCGATAACACCCCTCGAACCACCGAGTGAGGTTGACCTGCATCGCTTGAAGATCGACGGCTTGTCGAGGCTTCAGCAATACGGTGTCGAGCACCCCGAGCGGACTCATACCTGTAAGAACCGTGAGCGGTACCGACACGGAATTACCGATGAGCCCACCTGCCTCTGAATGAGAGAGATACACACGTCCCTCGACTGCCACCCCATCGAAGTCAAGGGAGGTGTGTTCTCCCTCCATCAACCCTGAAGCCTCTGCAACCTGGGGTGTGACGTTTATAGCTGTATTATCGAGATCTCCCCGGGTATTCGAGCGCGAGAACTCGCCGTACCCTGCAACGCCTATTACTCCAACCGGCAGCGAGTGGTGTGCCGTCACCAGGCGCGCACTCTCGCGACGGATCGCTATAATGTCGAACGCAGAGGTGAGCCCGGAAAGACACGGACTCAGCTCGGAAACGAGCAGCCGTCCTCCCTGAGGGACGAGGATAAAGCGGAAATCCTCGGCAGAGATACCGAGCGACTCCTCAAAGGAGCGTATCCCGGAAAACGTGGTGCGCAGCACTGCGCTCCACAAGGTCGTGGCTAACAGCACTGCTACAAGCATGAGCAGGGGGCGTACGGGATTGCGAAACCATCTGCGAACCACAAACCGGCGGAAGAGCCACTCGGTCATACATGCACCTGTCCTATTGGGCAAACATCACCTCGGCGCGGCTCGTTGTCATGAGCCCGGGCTCATCCTGTTCACAATACGGTCTGCTCACAGTACTACTCCATCCTTCATTCGAATGATACGCGAGCAACGCGCCATTGCCGCCTCACTGTGCGTCGCCATCAGGATGGCGCCCCCTTCCTCCACCATCGACTCCAGCAGTCCGAGAACATTGTCTCCTGACGCCGAATCGAGGTTCCCCGTGGGCTCATCAGCCAGGATTACTACTGGCCGATGCACCACGGCTCGAGCTATCGCCACTCGTTGCAGCTCTCCGCCGGACAACGAAAAGGGCATAGCCGCACGTCGGTGCGCCATCCCCACCCTCTCCAAAGCGGCATCGGCTCGCTTTTCCGCCTCGCGGCTGCCGACCCCATTCAACAGGAGCGGCACCATGACGTTCTCGTGCGCGGACAGGGTCGAAAGAATATTGAAATGTTGAAACACATACCCAAGCTTCATACGTCGCAGAGCTTGAAGATTAGTCTCCGATGCGTCACACAACTCTTCCCCCGCAAGTGTGATGACGCCGTTCGTCGGCCGATCCGCTAATCCTAGGATATTGAGCAAGGTACTTTTTCCGCAGCCGGAGGGACCTACGAGAGCAACAAATTCCCCGCCTTGCACCTCTAAGGAAACTCCGCGTAAAACGTCTGTAACTACAGCGCCGTCTCTGAACGTCTTGGTGAGGTTTTGAGCTGAGAGAAGTGTTTGAAGCGCCATCGTAGATTATCCATCGGACGAGGAAAGGTCCGAGAGTCCCTCATGATAGTCCATGAGCCCCATCATTACCACCGGCTCCATCCTACCGCATGCTGCGCCTGAGGATCCGATGCACTTTTATACGTTCTCGGACGAAACGGAGCATTACTATGATACCGATACATACCGGCCAATGTGGTCTCTGCGCGCACTTCGGCGAGCATCATGCGAAAATCCGTGAGCTCATTCAGATCAGACAAAGTCACTCTGCCCCGGAAAACTTCGTCGACGAGTGTGGCCATCCCACCCACGCACCTCTTCACCTACGGGTAACCGCGTTCAGCGGATGTGAAGGCTTCGAACCTGCTACAATTGAGCTTTAGCAGGCTGGCGAGAACGCACAATGGAGATCTTAACCAGGGCGATAGACAGCGCGAAGAGATTCGCCCTCGCTATTGCCGGCCTTTCACTTACTTTACCTGTGGTGAGCTGCGACTCGAAATCATTCGATAATGCGCCCATCCGACCAACACCCAGAATATCAATCACACCACAGGCGCTCTTGACAGCGCGATGGAAACCGATGACAACACTGCATGTCGTCACCGATCTATCGTTGCAGGTGAGCCTCAGTGAGTACCAATTCCCCATCTTCTGCCGTTCTGGACGAGATCCTTGTGTTTCTCGAGGCACTTTCCATCAGCTCTGACCTCCCCAGCCTCGTACTAACTCTCCGCAAGAGATTCCCGCTCATAGACCCGCAGATGTTAAACATCGCGGCAGAGATATTCGTTGCTCGCCGATCGGCCCCCGAAAAACTGGGTGAGTGGTCGCGCCGAGGGTACTTCTCCCGCGCGGTGCTACAACAGGCTTCTCGCGCGTCGATCGCGGAATATCGAGCCCAAGCGTTTCGAGGCTTGTCTCACGTTGTCGAGATAGGCACCGGCGCGGGCTCGGATACTGCAGCGCTTGCTTCTGTGTGCAATCACGTAACAACCCTCGACGCTGATCCCGAGACCTCCGAGCTCGCGC
>JBILFA010000206.1:0-3187 GCA_044351795.1 Bdellovibrionota bacterium
CCGCGGACTGGCTTTCAGTAACGTAAACTCAATCTGTAAGTCGGATCCAGCAAAGAGAGCCAAAAGTGACTTGGAATCGGCGGCCATGTTTGGGTTAATCAATGCGGTAGATGCGTTTGATTGGAGATATGGAGTTAAGTTTTCTACGTTTGGGACGAAAGTTGTTCGTAACGCTATTATAGGTGAAATGAGAGAGCAGGGACTGTTCCGTGTTGCAGGAGGGGAGGGCGCGACGATAAGTTACGATCGGACAGTGGGTGGTGAAGAGGGGAGCACTCTCCTCAGTCTATTGGAGGATCGGAGAACAGCAGCCCCCGAATCAGACGTGAAGGTACGTGATGAGCTCGAGAGCTTGCGAACAGCTGCAATAAGTCGACTGAGTTCGGTGAAACTCAACACAGAGGTCCTGACACAGCAAGCTAAATTGTTGTTGGTGGGGGTCTTGGGCCTTGAAGGGAAACAGCCGCAGAGAATAGTCGGTCTAGCAGAGGCTCTCAACATTTCTCCGGAAAGAGCGATTTCTATTTTGGGCAGAGCTCTTGAGCAGATCGGAGTCGAGTTCGAGTCAAAGGAATCAAGACTAAAGAAGCTTCTCTGAGATGCGCCGCAGTTCTCGCAGCGATTGTGTTTGCCTCCTTCCGAGGCCGTGAAGAGCTATCTTTCGGTTAGAAAGGGGCGCACTCACTTTAGTGTTCATATAATTCATGTCGGGACAGTATCGTAGGAACTCAAATGAATGACTTCCCGATATAAGCTGGTCGACGAGTGTTTCATCCGGCAGCTCGAGATCAAGGGTCACAAGCGGTTTGATGAATCGCCGTAAGGGAGCCCCACCGGCAAGGAACTCGTCTATCTCAGCGACGCAAGGAATGGTAGCCCCGTTGCTGTATATGCTTCCGGTTCTAAGGTAACGATTTTTTACAAGCGTTCCTTCCGTGGCATCGTTGGCAAGCTCTTGGAATTCACTCTCCGATAGTATCACCGGAGCAGGTAATACCAGTCGGGAGATTCGCATCTCGCCGGAGCGAATCTTTGGGGCCTTGAATTCGAGTTCGTACAGGGTACCCCCACAGGAGGAGCTCGATGCGCGGATTCGCGCAGTAGAGAATTCGTTTGAGTAGGAGACCCGCTCGTTGATTCGATGGCGTCTGAGAAGTTTAGGAATCAATGCCGGTGGTAGATAGCTCTGGGTGACATGAGTTGGTTGTGCGTCTTCAATAATCTTCTCGAAGATGGCAAAGGGGACAAAAAAGCGCAGCTCGCTCTCGATTTTTCTGGGCACAAATACGCGAGGTGTCCCGAGCGAAGAGAGGTCCTGTTGCGCCTGATTCACGTGCGCAGTTTCAATCTGTGAAGCTTGTCTTTGGAGTATTTGTGGGCTCACTGTGGTCTATCGCATCATACATTGTCTGTGAGTGTTCTTTTGAGAGTAGCGCAGGATGGTGGTAGACGCTCCGTCATCATGGTTAGTGCATCGTGAGAATTTGATGAACGAGTGGTGAACAAGGACAACGAGGTGGCTAGGCGCGAGTAGTCCTGGTTGAGTTCGGAGCTCCTTAGGTTTTGTTAGATTTCAATTAGGTGAATGCCTGAGAATAGCCATGTCTCGCCCACATGATTAGGATGTGAAAGTGGAGCGGGATTTCGCTGTAGTGCCGGACTTTCTCCACTCAATTCAATCAATCACCTCGGGAATCCATGGTTACTGCACGGGCTCGTTCGAAACGATTAGTGAAGCGTAAGAAGAAAGAATCGTTTCTTGTAACAGCGATCTCCGACGAGTTCTTCAATCGCGATTTGAGTTGGCTGGAGTTCAACCGCCGAGTGCTGCATCAGGCGAGAGATGAATCCCATCCACTTCTGGAGAGAATGAAGTTTCTGAGTATTTTTCTGTCGAATCTCGACGAGTTCTATATGAACCGTATCGGAGGTTTAAAGCAGAAGTTGAGCGCCGGTATCAATCGATCCACTGCTTTTACCGGCTCGTTAACGCAGCATCTGACGGTGGCGCGAACGGGGGTTCTAGAGATGCTTGGGCAACTTGCGCTTGCCTATCGCAAGGAGATACTGCCGGGTTTACGCGAGAAGGGGGTATTTCTGCTCGAGTGGCATGAGCTGACAGTAGCGGAGCGGCACTATGCAGCTAGTTTCTTTCATTCGATGGTCTTCCCAATCCTTACCCCGCAAGCCGTAGATCCCGGCCATCCGTTCCCCTTTATTTCGAATTTGTCGCTCTCTCTTGGGGTAGAACTCGTTAATCCAACCCGAGAGGAAACTCTTTTTGCGCGAGTAAAGATACCCAGCGTCCTTCCTCAACTACTCAGGCTGGACTCTTCGGAGCGCGGTCGTGCCGGTCTTCGCTTAGTCAGCCTCAACTCGATTGTGGAGAATAATCTTCTAAGTTTGTTTCCGGGCATGTTGGTTCAGAGCGTGATGCCGTTTCGAATAACTCGAAATGGAGACCTCGATCTCGACGAGGAGGAAGCGGATGACATCGTGCAGCTGATCAAGGAAGAGCTGCGCGAACGAAAGTTCGCTCGAGTCGTTCGGCTCGAGCATGGAAGTACCGAAAGAGAAACAATACTCACGTTTCTGATGGACGAACTGGAGCTGGCCGATGAGGATGTGTATGAGTCGCCGCTAGCGATGGAGTATCTTGCCCTGCGGGAGCTTAGTGAGCTCAATCTTCCTGAGTTGAAGGCTGAACCGTGGACGCCGGTAACGCCTCCACAGCTAATCGATGAGGATGCTAATATATTCTCGATCATAAAGAATTCTGACGTCTTGGTTCACCACCCATACGAAGCGTTCTCCTCCAGTGTCGAGCGGTTCCTTCGAACTGCCGTGGAGGATCCGAAGGTTCTTGCTATCAAGATTACCCTCTATCGAACCGGGGAGAGTAGCCCTCTAGTACCGCTCCTGATTCGGGCGGCAGAGCAGGACAAACAGGTCGTCTGTCTCATTGAAGTCAAGGCCCACTTCGACGAGGCGCGAAATATACGATTAGGGCAGATCTTGGAAGAGGCCGGCGTACACGTCCTATACGGTATGGTTGGTCTGAAGACTCATGCTAAAGTTATCTTGGTTGTGCGTCGAGAGGGCGAAACCATCAGGTGCTACGCACATCTCGGTACTGGAAATTACAATGGTACGACGGCTCGCAGCTATACTGATATCGGCTTGTTTA
>JBILFA010000087.1:0-14604 GCA_044351795.1 Bdellovibrionota bacterium
TCCTCGAGCTCGGGATTATTGACGAACCAGAGTGCGGAGTTACGTGTCCGTGTGGTCTGAAAGGAGGAGACGTCCTTACACTCGATTCGTGGATGATACGACATACAAATTCCTCATACCTCGGGCGTATGTGCACTGTTTCATAGCTCGAGACTCACTAGTCCCGCTTAATTCGGCAAAATCCGCCGAATGTTGCTTGCGCGCGGTACCTGAGAGAAATTTTAGGCGAGAAATTTTTAGGAGAAATTTTTAGGAAACCGGTGAGCGCATCGCGCATGAGGCGCACGTGTCTGGAAAGAGGTGACTGCGCCTGAACATTCGCCCCATCTTGAGACTTCGTGATCTCCTTGATTGAGTGCTCACGTAAATGGAGAATGTGATCTACGCAGAACGCAGCTCATTCAAAAATTCCGCATATGGAACCACGTCATAGCCTTCGACTTTGCGAGCACGATCGCCGTTGCAAACACAGATACACCTCGCCTTTGGAGCTAATTTGAGAATTGCTTCAAAGCCAGATGCAAAATCTTTTGGAATCGGGTCTTTTTTGCTTTTAATTTCAATCGCCCAGACGCGCCCATCGGGAAATGTAATAACTAAGTCTGTTTCTACATTATTTGCGGTTCTCAGGAATGACATGTCTAGGTCTTTGCGCAAATACTCAGATATTCTACGAACCTCATTGATAATCCAGGTCTCAAAGTATGAACCAAATTCGAAAGTTTGAGGTTCGAGTTGCAGAGTTAATTTTTTTTGCGTGGCTCGAAGTACACCTGTGTCAAAGAAGTAAAACTTTGGACTTAGCTTGTGTTTCTTACGCTCGGAGTGAGCAAAGGGCATCAGAAAACTTCCGAGGAGAGTGTCTTCTAAGATCTTAAAATATTCTTTTACTGTCATATCGCTTAGTCCAACGTCTCTTGCGATATTCGAGAAATTTATCTGCTCACCGTTGCATTGAGCAGCGATGCTGAGAAAACGGATGAATCCTCCGATATTTCGCGATAGGGCCTCCATCTCAATCTCTTCTCGTAAGTAAACATCAACATAGGCTCGTAGATTTTCAGTTCGTGTAAAATCATCTGCCGCTATTATGTTTGGAGGCAGAGTTCCAAATGCGAGAATTTTACTCAGCGTGTAATGTGATGGTAGCTCCTGCAGAGTTAGGGGATACAGGTTATACGCCCATGCGCGACCAGCTAGCAGATTAGCTTTTCCTCTGCGCAACTTTCGTGCGCTGGAGCCAGACAAGATAAAATGAAGAGGAGTCTTGTTGTCGAGTAGGTACTGCACTTCATTGAGTAGCTCAGGAATTCTCTGCGCTTCGTCGATAAAAACGTGCGTGATCTCTGGGCCTACGTTTTCAAGGTCCTCTCTTAGAATCCCTGGGTTTGCGACGAGCCGGGAGTAATCTTGGGTGACAAATAGGTTGTAATATTTAGTTGTTTTTGGATCAAATAATGTCTTTACCAATGATGTTTTACCTACCTGTCGAGCGCCGAAGAGAAAAAAACTCATTTTTTTCGGTAGCTTAAGCTCTCTTGCAAGCATACTTTGAATATCCATGGTATTATCAAAGCATGGTTGAGAGCTGTTGACAAGCTGCTGCGTTTGCGTCTCTCAGGGAAAAGTAGTGCCAGTCACGACTTTCCCACTTATCAGCCCTCGAGCCGATTTATGCGGAGAAGAAGTGTGGGCAAAATAGGGGTAGTGCTTAAGGGATTCCCTGTGGGGCGCAGTTTAGCAAGCCCGCAAGGTGTGGCAGAAGAACAAGGCTCTTATTCAATCTCGACCTGCTCCTTCACTACCCCGCTTCGATATGCGTCTGCCAAGTTAGGCTCGAACACTAGATCAACTCGGAACGGTAGGGTGCTCTCTTCAAGACTTTCGCCGACGGACGATAGTAATGCAGGCGGGATAGGTCCTTCAATCAGCACATCCAGGTCGGAAAACTGTTGATAATCACCGCGAGCGCGCGAACCGAAAAGCCAAACACGACCCCCAGCCGCTTTGATTGGCTGGAGTAAAAGCTTCGTCACTATCTCCCAGTGAGACTCGCTGATTCCGAATCTATCCGGTGTCATAGATTTCGTTCGATAGCCTGGACTAGCTCCTCAGCAAAAGGAGGAAGAATCAGCGCGCTAGCGTATACCTCTTCGGCGAGAGATTCTTTGTAGGTGTGACTTGAAAGATTACGAGCTTCGACAAATCGGATCCACGCTTCAGGGTTGCTTACGATGCCTAGCCTAGCGCCCTCACGGAACGTATTCTTGGGTGTTAATGACTCAACCACACCTGAAGATTTGAGATATCTCTGAAGTGCCTTCCAACTGAGCTCAACAGTGAATTCAAAACGCTGAATCACCGAATCGCGAATAACATCCGACTTGGGGAGCGCCAGTGCCTCTTTAAGTCGATCAATAGCTTTTTTTAATTCATCAAGCTTTACATCTGGGCCCGTGCTCATTTCTTAAGTCTATCATAGCTGAAGAGTAGGTAAAGGCACTTTTGCCACGATGCGAAGCGGGGCACTCCCGTGCGCCTATGAACCCGTACACGGATAAACGTCAAGTGCTCCTCGCGCACTCTTGTTCTCCGAGTACCTGTAACGATTTTTATGTACCGCGACGAAAAGCTTGAAAAGCTTTACCCTAGTCCATATCGACGGTGCTGAATTCACCTGAGGGACGGTGGCAGCTGTGTTTATCGCCTCGTACACGGCCCCCCCACCGTTTCTCTCAGGAGCCTGCACGTATTTGTAATAGCTCGCGCCAAGAGCAGCTGCGAATACCGGTACTTCTCGAACTTCTCCGCTATGCCGGTCGACAATAGAAACCGTGAGTCCCGCATAGTCGATAAAGAGCTTCTGACCAGGCTGATGCTGTTGCCGCAACGTTACACGGTGTGCTCGTCGATAGCGATTAAATCGCCTGCAGAATGTGCCTTTAGCTGTAGTGGGATCCTGGGTGGTCGTGACACCATTCTTGCCATAAGAGGGCAAGGGTCATCCCTTTACGCTCAAGCTCCGTATCGAGCTTGGCAAAGTTTGGTTCTGAGGTCACGGTAGTAGCGTGCCGCCCCGGCTTTTGCTTACCTAGCCGCTCCATCAAGGCTTCGTCTGTGAGCCCCTTTGCGTCCTCGTACGTGACATTATGCGCCTTCGCTCGCCTCAGGTAGTCTTGCACCGCTGCTCTGCGGGTTCATCTCACAAACGTGAAAAATGTTCTTCGCCAAATCAATGCCCAGTGTGCTACTTTTCAACATTCGACCCTCCTTTCAAGTGGTTTACTAATTATAAATTCACTTTGGCTCCCTGCGACTCGTTTGCAAAGCCGATAAAAAGGAGGGTTCATTTTATTGAACGTACCCCTAGAAGTAGCCACGCTTACGTGGAGCATTGTCAAAGAGCATCTCTTTGACCCCAGTAAAAATAGGCTCTCGGTACAAGACTCACCCAACGAGAAGTATCTTGCCTGGCCAGCCTAAGTGGGCTCGCTACGTGACTCGGAGAGAATTCTAACAACTCGGGTACGTTCACGTGCACGAGCAGGTGCACGTCAGAACAGAATATTCACGCCTGAAAGCAGCAGGTTAGAGCCGCTAGCTGGTTCCTGCTACCCACTCAAAAACGCGAAGACCCTACTTACATAAAGCTCTTTACGACTCGATGTGCCTCGCGAATACCCGACAGATAGGCGCCGTGCACCGTCCCCGGGTATGTGCGGTGGGTCGCCTCACCAGCGAAGAAAACGCGGCAATCTATCGGCTGTGCGATGGCATCGTAGTATTCTGCTTTGGCGCCCACCGACATGAAGGAATACGCGCCGTAACTGTTCGGGTCAGAACTCCATCGCGTCTGCATGACAATCTCGGGATCAGGAATCGAATCCCCAAAGATTTTTCGTAAAGATGTCATCGCAGCTGCGCTGATGGTGTTGAGATGCAGTTGCTCAAACCGTTGAGCCTGTGCGCCCGTCGTGAATCCAAATAAGATCGGCACCCCTACAACCTGATCTAATGTGTAGTACTCTGGAATCTGCGTCGCTCTTCTCGATCCAGCATTTCCGATATACCCAACCGGCTCATCTCCAGTCTGCCAAAAAGCGGTCGGAAATCTGAGGTAGGTCTTGTTAAGCACTCCCATTCCAATTTTCGCGATGGCCGTTTTTTTGGCTCTCGGCAGCCCAGGAGAGAACTGTATGTCTCCCCGTTTTAAAACGCCTAGAGGCAACGTTACGATAACCCGATCGGCCTCAAAGACTCCCGAAGCAGTAGTGACACGAACGCCGGATGAAGACCATGCAACCTCTTTGACCCTCTGGTTGAAGCGGATATCGAGGCCCTGAGCAAGTCCATCAATGAGGCTCATGTAGCCAGGTTTAAGAAGGAGGTCTGCGCCACTAAAGGCTTCATCTTCGTCGAGGTACTTCAGGGACATCTGGTTGAGATCCGCGCCGAACTCTATCCCAATCTCCGAGCGTACTAAAAAGTCTACCATGTCGCCGATAGCGGCTCCTCGCCTCTGTCGAATTCGTTTGAGCAGCGGGCCAGTCACACCTTCGATCGATCTGTCCTGAGTCAGTCGGCCCTTCATCGCTACCAGTTCTTTATAAAGAGTGTTGTACTCCCGTCGCGCTTGTTTACTTACAGACGCCGAAATAAGACTACCTGATGCGTTAACATAAAGAGCCTCATCTTGATCTGAGTCATATGTTTCAGCCCCGTATCGATTCGCAAGGGCAACAAGAGGATTCCCTTTTGTGCCATGAATGAATGACGCTCCGAGATCAACCGGGACTCCGAGAGATGTGTCAGTGCGAATACGCCCCCCGGCAACATCACGAACCTCCAATACGGTAACAGAGTATCCGTTATCGGCCAGTGCTCGCGCCGCCGCTACGCCTGCCATACCGGCACCTAGCACCAGAATGCGTTCCCCCTGGGCAAGCGCTTTAACGGTAGAACCAAATCGAGCCAGAAGGAGGAACAACCCAGCAGAACGAAGAAACTGCCGGCGACTAAGGCCTGAATTCATTTTCCTCCGGAAAAATGGCGACTGGAACTGAATTGTGCTCTATAGAGCCGTAACACTATTTGCCAGATCAATGAAAGCCCAAAGGAAGGACCATGTATACCAAAGTTCTCCCCAGACTGCTCCTCGTCCTTGGTTCGCTCACCATCACAGCCTTGTGCCAAGCGGCGGAACCAAACTGCACACAGACCCGCCTCGATGGCACTAAGCCCTAAAATTTCCCCTAAAATTTCCAGGCACCGCGCGCCCCTAAAATTTCTCCTAAAATTTCTCTCCTAAAATTTCTCTCAGGCACCGCGCGCAAGCAACATTCTGCGGATTTTGCCGAATTAAGCGGGACTACTGACTCTCTAGCTGTGAAACATTACGCACACGCTCGAGGCATACCGCATTTCGGCTTTCGCCTGAGGAATTTGTATGTCGTATCATCCACGAATCGAGTGTAAGGACGTCTCCTCCTTTCAGACCACACGGACACGTAACTCCGCACTCTGGTTCGCAAAGCCTGTAATCGAGCACCAGCCTCTTCCCTGTTTCAAACAAATGAAGCGTCAATTCGCTCCTTTTTGAGCTATCGCTCCGCGCGCTCACTGAGAGAAATAGTGGTGAACTAAAGGTAGGGGCCCTTACCACACTGTTGGATACTCCCAGAAAATGTACCGAGCCTCACTGTAAAGGCCGACTATCCAATCCCAATCTCCCTCAATCCCTGTTGCCACTCAAAACAATTCACACCTTCTATCGTCTTTGAAACTTTATCTCGTGATAAAAGCACCGGCACGGAGTTTCTTATCTCCGAGGAATACTTTACCAGCGACTTTACATGAGACTCATTGACTCGATCTGTGGATTTGATTTCAACTAGATAGGTTGGAAGTCCGGGTCGTTCGATGACGAGATCGATCTCAAGATTTTCGTCAATGCGAATGAACGAAAGGTGGTGACTCTTCTCTGAATAGATAAGTAATCGACGGATCTCGTTGACCAGAAAGGACTCGAATAGAGATCCAAATTCAAACGACCCTGGATGAATCTCATAGTCGATATTACCGGTCAGTACTCGCCTAACCCCAACGTCAAACCAATAAAACTTCGGCGAATTCTTTTGCCTCTTTCTCAGCGACGTATGGTACGGCTCAAGTAAAAACCCTAAGAGGGTATCCTGTAAGATCGAATAATAATTTTTGACTATCTTAGGATCGACCAATATGTCTCGCGCTATTGACGAATAGCTCACTATCTCCGTATCTTGTGCCGCAGCGATCTCAAGAAATTTACGAAACGGTGGCAGCTTTCGAATCAGCTGCTCAATCAATATCTCCTCTTTAAGGTACGTCTCGCCATACGCCTTAAGGAATAAATTCTTCTCTCGCGGTGACTGGAGTTCGAAAATCTTTGGAAGGCTTCCATAACTCAACACCTGTTCCAACTTGAATTCCTTGCCGAGTTCGATGTGCGTTAGCGGGAACAGATTAAAAACGAACGCCCTACCCGCAAGAAGATTTGCAGCGCCGCGCTTTAGTTTCCGTGCACTCGAGCCCGTCAAAGCAAACTTTTGCTTGCTCCCCTCAATAAGCGAATGAACCTCATCCAAAAGCTGCGGGACCTTCTGGATCTCATCAATGACCACCCACTCTTTGTCGGCCTGCGACACCAGATCTCTTAATCGATCAGGTCGAGTTTGAAGCTGTGCGAGGACTTCGGAATTCAAGAGGTCAATAACGAGCGCCTGCTCATTTGCAAAATAGCTCTCTAATAACGTGCTTTTACCCACGCCCCTCGCTCCAAAGAGAAAAAAGCTGTTTGATTTTATTAGGTTAACACTTCGACAGAACATAAGTCAAAATTATACATTTTTTTTGACTTATGTTCCAGTCTTAATTTTTGGTGTCCGTCCTCCCACTTCTCCGCGCGCTCCCTGGAGCCTGACCGAAAAGTCCCGGTTAAACGGCTGAAAGGTTAGATACAGAGCGCTGCTTATTTGGTAAGAAGATAGGCATGAAGACATTTCGCACTGGGGACAACAAGGGGCAACTATCACTACTGCCTCCGAGCATTGAGGATTACGTAGGAGCCGGCGATCTGGTTCGCTATGTTGACGGGTTTGTTGACGCGCTCGATCTGCGCCGCATTGAGGATAAGTTTTCCCGCCTTGGTCGTCCTGCGTACAGTCCCAAACTATTAGTAAAAGTGATTCTGTACGGAAAGATGCGCGGAATACGAACCGGTCGAGAGTTGAGCCGAGCGTGTGGGGAGAACCTGCGATTTATGTTCTTAGCTCGCAATGAGCGACCCGATTTTCGGACAATCAACGACTTTCGAAAGAACAACGCAGAAGAGCTTGCTGGCATCCTCACGCAGACAATTGAGGTTGGCATCAAGGAAAACCTCATCGACTTACGGCAGGTATGCATCGATGGTACTAAGATTGGAGCCTCTGCTGGAAGGAGGTCGTTTAAGACCCCTGAAACTCTCAAGCAAGAGCTTGCCGAGCTTCAACACGAGATCAAAGCCTCACTACGAGCCGATATCGAAGCTGAGAAAGAAGAAGACACCCAGTACGGAGACGATGACGGCGGGGGCACACTGCCCCCCGAGATGCAGAACAAGAAAGTATTAGCAGACCGCATCAAGGCAGCGCTTGCCGAACACCAGGCGTGCACCCGCGAAAAGCCAAAGGCGGTATCGGTGACTGACCCAGAATGTCGAATGATGAAGGGAAAGGGCGTTAATCCGAGTTACAATGCACAGGCTGCAATTGACGCAAAGAGTCGACTGGTAGTTGCGGGCTATGCGGTCAATGCGTGTTGCGATAGTAGCGAGCTCATTCCTGTCGTTAACGAGATCGAAAAAACAACAGGAGCTTCTCCCAAGCGAGTTGTTGTCGATAAGGGGTACACTCGCTGTGAACACATTGCTGAGCTCGAGCAACGTGGCATCGATGGCTACGTATCTATCAGGCAGAGACGAAAACAGATCTTCACGTACAACTCCACCAAAGACTCCTACACGTGTCCGGAAGGAAAGGAGCTCTACTTGATTGAAACGAGGCAAACTCAAAAACGATATGCCAGGCGCGGGTGTGCCTCATGCCCGAGAGCGAGTGCATGCATTCGTAAGGGTGCCGATAAGCGAGTCTTACAGATCAAAAATTCAGAGGCCGCTCTTGTAAGAATGGAGGCTAAGACTGCCACTCCCGAAGGGAAGGCAATGGCGGTTTTGAGAGCAAGCACCATTGAACCTCTCTTTGGGTTCCTGAAATTCGCCCGGAGGCTTCGCCAAATGACAATTCGAGGACTCAAAAGAGTGAGCTGGGAGTGGCAATTTGAACTAGCGGCATACAATATTGAAAAGCTTAAGCTCCTAACCACCTAGACAGTAGGCGAGATCTCCTCGTCCCCCTCGTTAACATCAAGCTTCCGCCGTTTCACTTCTCGCACCAGACACATATTTAAGAGAATTGCTGGCGCTTTTTCGGTCAGGCTCCTGAGAAAAGGGAAAGGGAAAGGGGGAAAGTCGTGACTGACACGCATTATCCCTTACCCGCCATAACCATTAGGCTGGGCTTTAGTCACTTCGCGTCGCGAAAAGGGTGAATTCTCAGTGTACGGAGTTCCGGCAAGATCTTTCGATTTCTCGTATGTGTTGCCGGCCATCCTCCGGGTTCAAGCATGCGTTCATCTTGAGGTCGATGGGCGGGGAGTGAAACAAGGAGATGTACCTTAAGGAATATAGGGCGATTATCACCGCCCATACTCCGCCCGAGACGGCGCGATCTACATCGCGGGATCTTTCTCCCGTCGACGCGCCTTCCGCAGGCCAGCATTGGGCCGCCGCGCTGGTCCAACCTGGGATGGCATCCAAGACTCATGACAGAGCTGCTCTACACACCGTGCAGGCGATAAGCGGGGCTATCAAAGAAGCGAGCAGCTCGGGTGAGGCACGGCTTCGAGGTGTTCTCGAGAATGCCGGCTACCTGCATCCGGTCTACTTGCCCCTCGCCGTTGCGGACGTCATGCGGGATCCAGGAATGAACTGGGATTGTAAGGACGCGTTACTTGCTGCGTTGCGCACACCAATAAACTCATTCAACCTGGAGGTTTTCGGCGCAGCTTATGGCAAAGTAGTGGCTCGCGACGAGATGTCGCTCAATGCCCGTTTGCGGTACATCTATGAACTTCGGATTGACGACAAGATGCACTGGCGCACCAAATTCGCCGCGCTTTTGCCGATCTTGCAAAGAACCGGCGACCCCTATACAGCCAGATCTGCGGCTGAGGCGGCGCTGCACGATGGTACAATTCGGTCGGCCTTTCTCATACGATGTACGACGGTTTGGAGCGAATTACCCGAGATATCTCGTAGTGCTATTATCAACGCTGTTTGTCCTTCCGAAAAGTCCCCGGCACTACTGACAAGCGCTTCCGCAACAGCGCTGCTGAGATGCTGCGCGCACAGCAGAGGAATGTCTGCGCTTAAACTCATGGGGGCCTTTGAAACTGACCTGTGCCGTTATGAAATGTGTATCAAGCAACTCGGAAGCAGACACGCCGATACAGAGGTCAGCGCCGCGGCTCGCGCGAGCTTAGGAAGTCGCGATAACCGTGAGGCAGCGGCTATCGCAACACTCCGCAATGCGATCCTTTCGGGAGCAGATTTCAGAACTGCAGATGCTCAATCCGCTATTGGTACGCTGGCAGAGTGCTCTAACCCGAGATTGCTCGAGAGGCTCCTGTTGCCACCGGTAACCATTCGCGCGGCTCTGTTCGAGAACATCGCACAACTAGCTCCAATCTTTGTCGCCTGCAAACAGCACGGGATAGAGGCTCTTGCAAAGCTCGTGGGTACTAGCACATCTCCTGGGGCGCTATATCCCTACATCACCGAGGTATTGCGAGCTTTCCCCCCTCATCAGCTATTCCCCCTCTGGCGAGGCTAGCGCGGAGCTTGAACGACCGCGAGGCGCAATGGGCAGCGCACTCTCTCGGAGCGTTCTTGCCGAATTCTGAGAAAGAAATGATAGCGCTTCTTAGGTCGCAATCTCCACTGGTTGCAACGGAGCTATCCCGGTCCACTCTTCTATCCGAGTCCCGATCGGAAATAGGCAGCGAGATCGCTCAATCTATTGTTCGAGTCGCCATCGCAGCAATTCAGCAAACGGACGAGAGCGTCCGTGATGGCGGAGTGCGGTTACTACAATCGATTCCCCACGAGGTTAGGTCTCTAGCGTACGACGAGCTTAGGAACGCATGGCGCAGCGCTAAGGCGCCCCTTAAAGCCACACTCGCGGAGCTGCTGCCACTATCTACGGCTTCACGGGCCAGTCATCTCGTGCGATCTCTTAGTAGATTTTTTGCGCCCTAACTTGTCACTAGCTCGAATGTTTAGAGGAGGGCCGTTACGCCGATTCTTTGTCTCATCGTTGCGGCAGTCCACCGCCACGGCTGACCTCTTTACATCGGAGGTTCCAACTGAGTTGGACAGCCTGCTGGTCCAGTTGGACACGCATTATCGACACGTACTATTGTGAAACAGCTCCTGAATGGCGGCCGGTGGCAAGTCAAGGCGCGCTCCCATCTGCGTCACCACTCGGGCGGCCAGGCGGTTCGCCCCTTCCATGGCTTCACGCAGTCTCATACCTTGAGACATGCCGTAAAGGAGGCCGCCCGCAAATGCATCACCCGCTCCGGTTGAATCGATCGCGGATACGGTAAGCCCAGGTACGATGCACTGCTCGCCGTCCCACATGGCCATGGCTCCCTCGCTTCCGAGTGTGACGACGAACTTTGGAGCTACCGTGCTGAGATTCGAGAATAGCTTTTCTCGTGAATCGCAATTCAGGAGCGCCTTAGCCTCGTCCTCGTTACCAATGACGAGGTCAGCCTTACTTGTGTAGCTCACGAATGTATCTCGAAGAGCCTGAATCATGGCCGGAGTCGCCAAAGAGAGGGCTATCTGACGACTATTCTTTCGTGCTTCAGAGATCGCCAGTTCGATCGCTTCTACGGCTCGGGGTCCGTAGCGCAGAAGATGTCCTTGAATGAAGGTCCATTGAGATCCCCGCACAGCGTCTCTATCGATATCATCGGGTCCGAAATCCACGTTCGTACCCGGACTGATACACAAAGTTCGTTCAGCGTCCGGCTCAATGAGGGCAACAACAGAGCCTGTCATGGCGCCTGTGATCGGTGCGGGAGAAGTAGACAGTCTATGCCGCTTCGCTTCGTGTATGAAGAACCGCCCAAAGACGTCATCGCCTACGCGGCCGATAGTGTGGCAGGCACCTCCGAGCTGAGACGCCGCTACTGCTGTGTTCGCTGCGGCACCGCCGGCCACATAATGTCCAGGCGCAGGTTGAAGATGATTGAGAATCGCCGAATGCGCTTCTGCTGGCAGAATATTGGATACCCCACGGCGCAGCCCCGCGAACTCCGGGACAGAGAACTGTTCTTGAGTTAAGCAGATAGGGATATCGACCATTGCAGTGCCAATGGTCGTGAGGTCGAGTGAAGCTTTCATTTCTTCTCCTCTGAAACGATCGCGGCATTCTAAGGGCTAGAGACACTTAATCAAGTGAGCGGGCAATCGGATATTCTGGAGGGATCTGAAGTAGCTAGATCTCGACTCTCGTTGACATCCCACAAGGCGGGGATCTCCATCTGAGCACGGTCCTGATGTGCTGGGGATAGAAACGGAGTTGGGGTGTACCAGTGGATTCCCCCTAGATGCCTCAGCATGGGTACTGTACGAGGTTCTAAGAAAACACCCTTGTCAGTTTACCTAAGTCAGTTCGCTCCCCATTCCACAGTCCAAACAACCCGACCGTCCCGAGTCCCGCAGGGAAAAGGTTCTCTAGCGGTTCTACGAGCGCAGCCGGAACCTCTCTAGAGCACGCGTCGTTCACCGCTTCGGTAAAGCTATTCAGCCGGTCCCTTATACGCGGAAACCTCGGAACAGTTTCGCTGGAGAGGTCCCCGAAAATCGATTCGAGTAGGGCTTCTCCCTCGTCTGCTCCATTCTTCGTATTCGGATCGAACCTGAAAGCGAGAGTTCCATCTATCAGAAGAGATGAATCCGTTGCCTGACTCAAAGCCATCAGAAAATTGACTATGGACTCACTTTCGACTGGAACATCCAGGCAGGGCTTCTCCGTGAGGGTATAGATGGGTCTGGCATCCTCGATCTGCGGCGTGATGAGACCTACGCGGCCGGATGGCGTTTGGAAAATCTGCCTTGCGGTAATACTTCCACCACAAAAGACAGCGGCAAATTCGCTATGTAAGCCTCCCATAATCTCAAGGTCAACCGCCGGACCCGAGGGTGTGGTCACCGCGTACGCGTTGCCCGCAATTTCGAGCGGCCAGAAGATGAAAGAGGGGGAAGAAGAGGCGTACAAATCTGGCGAGTGGTTTTGTAGGACGATACGTGAGGCGCGATCTGATACAAGCTGGTCGAGAAACGCGCCTAGTTTCGACGCTTCGATGTGAACGCAATCACGCTCTACATCTTCGCTCGAGAGTAAATGTCTCTGACTCGGAGAGGGCTTCGACGGAGTAGGTTGCATAGGCCTCTAGGTAAAGATGGCGGACAGGGGAAGTTAACAATCTTTTTATACATATGAAAGAAATGTCCCTGTAGGAAAATAGAGAGGCGATGAACGGAGGAGGGGTTGGAATTGTGGAGACGGATAGGAAAATCAATTAAATTTCCAATTATATCAGCGCTCTATGCAGTTATAGGTAGGGTTGATAGACGGACAGCGTGAGGTTAGAAGAGTTAGAAGAGTTAGAAGAGTTACTCAAGGGGCGAAAGAGGTTTGTGCTGGCAGGTGAGGTGGTTTTGTCGTGAGCGGCCGGTCTTTTCCTTCTAGCAGCCGCACCTAAAGGCTGACTCCTGTGATCGGGCATCGCCCGCAGGGCTTTACGACTTCCAGGATCGCCTCGCCAACCCGAAGCTGCCTCAAATTGTCTTCCTCCCAGGACGCCGCCTCACCTATGACTATGTTGGGGCGAAAAACGTTCATCTTTACAGGATCTACTCCCTTCGCCTCTAACCTTTGGTTGAGATCGGTGAGCGAGGCCTCATTGGTTATGAGCACCGCATAGCCGTCAGCAAACTCGGCTACTGCTAATTCGTCTTGGGTGTAATGACCTTTGGTGCTTCGGGTGTAATCAGACGGAAAATAAACGAGCCGAAATGACTCGTCCTTCCAACGCGGAAGGTACTCAGAGAGCCATTTCGCCGCTTCGTCTCCCGCATCGACGCCCTGGTAGACTTGGTCGTGGAGTTCTATTTTGATGATACGTGTATTGGCGCTCTCGAAAGGAACTATGAGCGACTTCTTATCTGGAGCTATCAGCTCCAAACCCTCATCGAGAATCGCTGCGCGGACGCGGGACAGCTTCTGTGCTCCCTTGTCTCGTTGAGAAATGAAGTGACCACTTTGTTCGGATACGACCATCCAGTGTCGGTCGAAGGTCAACCCGGTAGATTTCAACTGCCCCTCGGTCAGTATATCGGCAGCTCCCGACTTCAGGGGGTATCGGTTTATCTCGGTGATGTTCATAGTCTCGAGAGTATTTCCGCTGGGGTGCTCATAGTCAACAACGGCAGGTAGCGCCTCCGTTTCTTTCCGGGCAGTATCCTCGCCGCGTGAAATCTTGAGCGGCCTGAAATTTCGATTGTTTACACTATGCCCCGCATTTCAAACGATCTATTTCGAACAATTTCGATCTGATTGATCGGGATCTCTCGCCTCGTATGGCAGTTGAGCGAATGCTATAGTCCTTCGCCTTATCCACTACTGAATGACTATGCGTTCTCAGGAGCCCTCTTCACAACGAGCGTACCAGCCGCCACTACGCTCCGTCGAATTCTCGGAGGCGACTCTCCCTGGGCGTGGATTGCCCGCCACGGATCCCGCGGACTATGCGCTTCAGACCCTCGAAGTGTATCTCCTCGAGCGAGACAGAGGTCGAAAACTCTTTTTTACTGCTCCGGAGCTCGCGATCCTGGAGCTTGCGCCGCACATTCGCATGCTTTCCCGAGAAGGGGAGCGGCGGAGTGTCATGCTCGAGTTGATGACGCCAGCGCGCACCAACGATGCCTACAGGAATTACATCGCGACAAAGATAACGCACCTCGTCGGCTTTCTCTCGTTGCGAGAGCGAATGCGGTTGCTCTCTCATGTCCTCACGTGGCAAGAGCGCAAGGCGAGCGCGGCTATGGCGTACGCCCTCGTGCGCTCTGCCAAGACCAAGGAAGAGATGCTCGAAATGGTGTCCGAGAGACGTACTCGGCAGCTCCTCAAGTTGAAGCACAAAGAGCTTCGCGAGATAGTCGCCAAGGTCGTATTCATGAGGGAGTTCGGGTCGTTGTGGATCCCTGCGGCACCTTCTCGCGCCTTTTCAGCAAAGGTTGTACAAGAGCCTACAAGAGCTCGTGGAATGGTGCGAGAGAGGCAAAGAATGCTTCGACGTGATCGGGGTTTATGACCACTAAGACGAGATGGATATGGGTTGCCTCTACAATGAAGTGGCAGATTCGAACGGGATACAGCTCGCACGCCCGCGCAA
>JBILFA010000189.1:0-4350 GCA_044351795.1 Bdellovibrionota bacterium
TAGCGCTCGATTCGTATCTGACCGACTTGTCGCAGACGATACGAGGGATCAAGGCGGCGATTCAGGAAGTTAATCCCAGGTCACAAGCTGGGATTGAGGTCGAAGTGGGACAGCTACTCCTAGGGCATTTCCCGACTCTAGGTAGGATTGCGAATGTCAAGACCCAGCGCGCCGATGGAGTGCGCGAAATATTTACATTTCTATCCGTGTACGGTGATCTCGCCGGGCACCTTTACCACAAGACCCCTGTCTACATACAGATACTCCCGGATCCCGATAGCGGAGGACAGCTGTCCAGCAAGCTGGTGGAAGCGGTTGTTCATTGTGGAACGTGTGACTCTATCGACAGCGTCTTCCAGGAGGATGGTAAAACTTTAGTTTCGTTCTTCGTGCCCGAGGATGTGAAGGGGGGGTGCCTCCTGGTGGTTTTCGGTAAGCGTTTGGCCGACGGAGCAACTGATTTCAACCAAATTCCCCCAGCTCGAGTTGTGCTCATTGACTGCTATGATGACGAGCAGCCGTACAAATGGTCTGTACTATCGGATTTTCAGGCGCCACAAGTGATAGCGGCGGAGCGGTTTTGGGCCAGCGAGTCCAGTTCACAGCTGAGGAAGCATTTTGAACGGACGATAGGACAGATAGATAGACATGAAAAAGTGGGCGGTCTGCTCTTGAGTGAGCTTGCTACCAACGCGAAGCTTCGAGGAGAGCGATTTGTAAAGGCAGCGCAAGCGTATTTAGAAAGTGACTTCAACGCGAGCGAAACAGTTACTCTCCTGGACCTAGATGTTTACGCGGCGACGATGCGTAACGTAGGTCGCTATCTGAGGGAGTCGGTGCCCCTTGAACCAGGGGAGAGTATCGAGGATCTTAAAAAGCGAATAACTCCCGGCCGGATCTCCGGAGTCGACGAGATCATGCTACCAATCAAGACATTGTGTGATCCGATAGCGCTTCTGTGTCAGGCGGCTGCTGGCTTCGGGCACGACGCTGCATCTGCTGGAGAGATGTGGATGAGCTCCCAGGTCGGAGTTGAATCAAAGAAGGTGATCGTTTCCCATCCTCACAAGACGCCGGAAACTCTTCGAATGATCTGCGATTCCCGATATGCCCCATGGGCAGTGACAATTGATTCGGATCAGGAGCTTGATAGGCTCGTAGAAGCCGGGCTCTCGAAAGACACAGTAATCTTTATTCGCTTCAAAGCAACCGGAGCAAGTGTTGTTTCAAACCTGAGCGCGAAGTTCGGTCATCCGGTCTCTTCAGATGAGGACAGGGTGAAGATCATAGAGCTTCTCAAGCGAGTTCGTGACGAGGGCTTCAAGGACTTTGGCTGGGCATTTCATGTAGGTACACAGAGCTCTCAAAAAGCCGATTACCATCATGCGCTCAAAGTTGCACTCAAGTTAACGAGGATGGCGCAGGAAGCCGATAAGGGGCTCGTGGTGCGAAACTTCAATATCGGCGGTGGAGTATGTGACGAGCGCGTAGCACTCAAGGATAGAACATCCGGCAAGCGGGTCCTGGCTGGCATCGGCGCGGAGGTAACTGCGTTCCGCGGCGCGGTGGAGAAGATCATTGAAGAGCGGGCATGGATCGTGGCTGAGCCGGGCCGTGTCACCTGTGCGGCGGCGGGCTTTATGATGTCACAAGTTATCGCTGGTGCGGATTCCGGCATCAGTGGTGCGGTGCTCCGTTGGGCGCCTACAGTGCAGGGAATTTTGTCCGGGAATGTTCATGATATGGCCTATTACAATCTGATGCCGGTGCACCCTCAGCCAGGTACTCTGGATATACCTTATCAGGTATTTGGGAGCTCTAATCGTGGGAATGATCGCTTCCCCTCGATCGATCCTAGCGGCGCCCATATGTTGCCGAGTAACCTCCGAAGCGGCGACTGGTTGATGTCGCCGGAGGCCGGAGTCGCTTATGGTTGGAACGCTTCCGGCCCGATCGATGGCATAGATCCTGGGCGATTGGTGGCGTACTACATCGAGGAGGGGGGTAAGATTCAATTTTTTGAGTCCCCGTGGTCGCGTCGGGCAGGTTTGAGCAATCGTATTCTGAAAGAGTGTGTCGTGACGCGAGGTACAAGCGCCGTGCCTCCCATGTAGGGAGGTAGAATATAAACCCAGCCTCATTCATTTTTGAAAAAAATGAATGAAAATAGCTGGGCGAGCGCAATCTTGGCTTGCCCAAGTTGCGCCGTAGAAGACAGCAAACTCCTCTATGCCGGGGGTGTGAAATTTCAATGTCATGAGAGACTCTAGCTCTGGGCGGTAGTGCTTGATGTTAGCAAAGAAGCCTCAAGAATCGCGGCTTTCGAGTCAGCAAATCACTCGCGCAGGGTTTAGCGTCTCGCTATTCGAGCAGCTTTCTGATTAAGCTCCTCCTTGTACCGACCATGAGTCTAGGAGAAATGATATGACCTACGATGAAAAATCAAACGACGCCACAGAGGAAAAGGGTACGCCGGACGCAGCTATGATGCGTAAGGCTTTCGAAGAGTTCCGCGCTTCGACGGGTGATTGTCCTCGCGCACTGGCACATCTGGTCGGCAAGGTGTGGTCGACCCTGGAGCACAAGATAGCCTTCAGTGGCACGCAGCAGGAGTTGGTACTCGGCTCTTCGAGTGAAGAGATGCTCGATATCACGGATCTTTATCACCGTATGGGAGACTCCGCTCCCCGAGTTGGTTTTATACTCAGTGCTTTCGCAGGATTCTTCCACGAGCAATACGTGCAACTCATGGAGTCCGAAGAGCTCGGAGATGCTGAGTCGATCACAGCGGCTGCTCACGCCCTCAAGGGGCTCCTGCTCGAAGTGGGGGCTAAGCAGCCTGCGGTACTTGCTGCCAATATCGAGCAGATGTGTCAAGCAGGACAAGCTGCTGAAGCACGGAAGTTGATACCGATTCTCGGTGATCAAGTCATCTTAACTGCGCGCCTCGTCAAACACACAGTGGCGTCGCTTCACGTTGAGGAGGAGCCGCTTTACATAAGCGAGAGCCCTCAAAACTAGGAAGCACAGACAATAAAGTCCAGCCTAGCGGACCTGTGAAGAGAGCGCTGGCATTTTCGAGGTGCTCACGCAGGAGCAGGTGACGCGTTCACGGGAGTGCTCCGTCCGAAAGCAGACATGCGATCTCATGCTCCATGTACCATCATCAGTCAAAGCAGTCTTGGCTCAGTTCGAAGTGTTCGATGACCGTCTTCAAAAAGGTAGTCGGACCGTGCCCATCGTCTCCCAACGACAGCCCTAATCCCGCAGCAAGGCGGGTTGTTTCCTCGATATCAGACGGATATCCCTCAGGGCTGCCTATCCCAGCTTGGTGACACAGCAGCTCGGCCAGTTGCACCGCCGCAATGCGCGCCTCATAAGCGGTATCGAGGGGCAGATCGATCGGATCACGATAATGCAGGATAGTTCTCACTACAACAGGTGGAAGCTCCCACTTCTTGGCTACGAGTCCACCGATGTAGGTATGAGTTACACCGAGAACGCGTTGCTCTGCCTCAGTGAACTCCATTCCGGTATTGGCGATCACCTCTAGTACCTGCCCAAAGAGAGCACCTTTGGTAGAGTCGGTGAGTAATACCAACTGTCCTAAATTGTGTAGAAGCCCAAATACAAAAACCTCGCCAGGACTCTGCATTTTGAGCTTGGTAGCAATTCGGTATGCACACATTCCAGTAAAGAGCGAGCGTTGCCAGGCAAGTGCTCGGAGGGCGGTGCTAGTTGCTGTCAGTCTTTGCAGCATCGAAGCTGCAATAATCCCCTGGAGCCCTCGCAGGCCGATCACCATGAATGCTTGAGATAGGGTGGTGATCTGCCTCTGTCTCAAGAAGATAGGAGAGTTCGCTACACGTAAAATCCTAGCGGTTAAAGCGGGGTCCTGTCGAAGAACCTCCTCGAGTGCATCGAGGCATGCATCCGGCTGGCTCAACATCGATATTGCTCGCGATGCGCACTGTGGAAGAGGCGGGAGATCGCCTACCCAGGCAACGATCTCTGTGAGGAGGTGATAGTCGAGACCTTCGTTTCTGGGGGACGAATGTGAAAATATATCTTCCATGCAATTATGTTAAAACACGACACTCATGTATGTGCCTGCACCTCAGGTCAAAAATTACTTCGGTAGAGGTCACAGCTGGCTTGAGCTTTATTAAACCCAGCCTCATTCATTTTTGAAAAAAATGAATGAGAATAGCTGGGCGAGCGCGATCTTGGCGGAGCCAAGTTGCGCCGTAGAAGACAACAAACTCCTAAGTGCCGAGCGTGTGAAAGTTAAGGGTCATGAGAGACTTTAGCTCTCAAACGATACTGTTTGATGTTCGCAAAAAACCTGAG
>JBILFA010000088.1:0-14529 GCA_044351795.1 Bdellovibrionota bacterium
AAGATACCTGTTTTTCAATGAAGAAACTTATCCGACAGGGTACTAGTTCGGAGATGCTCTTAGTTTAGACCCCAATCGTTTAGTAATTCTCTCAGCCTCCGATACTATACTACGAGCCCAAGGTCGGGCCGAGGCAAGCCAAGGATTGTATGGCTATCAAGGTAGTAAACGGATTGATCGATGTAGCTGCGCTGGCGAAAGACGGCGATCGGGCCGCTTTGCCCATTGATACGGCCGCGGAGATCTCTACCGGCAATTCTCTGACACCCCAAGCGAAGCTCGATTCCTATTTTGGTCTGGATAGTAAGACTGCCGGAAGTCTTTCTCCGACGGCAGAGGCTGCGTTAGAGAAGCTCAAGCGCTACTCGGCGGGGCGGGTGCGTGAGGAAATTCGAGACATCAGTCAGGCACAAGACTTAGCCAGCCAGCTCGCGCGTACTATAATCGAGGAGCTGGAAGAATCGCGATCTGCGCACTCTGAACTCGCCACATCGACCGCCGAAGAGCATCTGATGCATTGACCTGTCTCGATGGTTGTTGGAAAGAACGATCCGTGCAACCATTCGTGAGCGAAGAGAGATAAAACTCTTGCTGCTGTGAAAATAGATCTTTGACTGCTGTTCGATTTTCAAACAGATGGATAGCCAAGCTGAATTTGATTCGTTGATTGCCGAACTAAAGGCTAAAGCCTCGCTTGTCGAAGGAGAGGTGCTCGCCTTGGACAAAGTCTTGAGCGCCGCACATACGAGCGCTGGAGAGCGAAGTGCGGTTCTTTCGAGATGTGTTCCGGCATTCGAAGCAGGGCGCGGTCCTGATCTGGCGTTGGTAGTGGCTGACACAGTGTCTGTCGCCTCGGCGCATGCTATCAGGAGTGTCGAAAAGCTTTCTGAAGAGAAGCGCCAAGGGTCGGCAGCGCTGGTTGATTTGTGGGGTAGGGCGGAGGCTTGTAGGGCTTTGTGGTTCGAAACGTACGTGCTGTGGCCCAGAGACAATACAACCGAGCGACGGCAAGCCCTGGCTGAAACCGTTATGCAGCTCGCTTCGGAATCCATAGGCATGGCGCTTCGGTTTTCTGGGGTATGTCAGCAATTTGTTGATTTCGTTAGGAAAGTATCCGGAGAGCTGGAGCAGCTCAAAGGCCCAAATCCTTGAAATCCCGCGGGCTTGACCGAGATAACCGTTGTGGTACCCTCTCTACCTCTCGTTTAAGCCGATGGCCGCGAGGCGCCTACGAGTGCGTAAAAATCTTGAAGATGTAGTTAGTTATGAGTACCGATTTCGTTTCGACCGAAGCAGCTCGTGAGGGCGCAAAATGGTGGGTGATAGATGCAGCAGAGGTTCCCGTTGGACGCCTCGCCAGTGAAGCTGCGATTGTCATTCGTGGAAAAAACAAGCCGACCTTCACCCCGAACGTCGACGGTGGTGATTTCGTGGTTGTCGTTAACGCCGAGAAGGTCACCCTGACAGGCGCGAAGAAGAGCGACAAGATGTACCGTCACCACACGGGATACATCGGTGGACTCAAGGAGATACCGGGAGGCAAGATGCTCGCTGAGAAGCCTGAGCGAATCATCGAGCGCGCAGTTTCAGGCATGCTCCCATCGGGTGTGCTCGGTCACCGTATGATGAAGAAGTTGAAGGTGTACGTCGGTCCAGAGCATCCGCATGTTGCTCAGAGGCCCGAGCCTATGAAAGTTGGATTTCAGCGCAAGCAGAAGTAAGGAGTACAGATGATTAAGGGTGGTGGATTTCACGCAATCGGTCGCCGCAAGCAAGCGGTAGCTCGAGTTTACGTAAGGCCGGGTTCAGGCAAGTTTCTCGTGAATGGTCACGAGACTAGGGAGTACTTCGGTCGCATCAGTCTCGATATCCTTCTCAAGGAGCCCCTCATTATCACCGAGAACAGCGAGAAGTTTGATATTATCGCTAACGTAACTGGTGGTGGAAAGGCAGGGCAGGCCGGTGCAGTTCGCATGGCTCTTGGTCGTGCGCTCCTCGAGGTTGACGCTGGACTTCGTCCGGGCCTCAAGGCCGCGGGCGTTTTGACCCGTGACGCTCGTGAAGTTGAGCGTAAGAAGTTCGGACGTCACAAAGCTCGTAAGCGTCCGCAGTTCTCCAAGCGTTAATTCGTTTCGAAGGAACGTGGAAACAAAAGGCTCGGCAGGAAACTGTCGGGCCTTTTTTTATGGTGGGATGGCCACCAAGAGAGCGTTGAGAGCGGTGAGGGGGAAGGAAACAGGCGACGGATTCCGTGCTTCAAGTACTTGAGGTTGAATTGAAATGGGAACTTAGGCTTGGAACTTTATACCTGCCAGGCGTAGTTAGCGGGCAAGCATTTGGGAGCCTTTAAGAGAACAATAGCGCCGACGAGACTATCGCCCGTCACGCAATCGTTCGCCTGGAAACGCAAGCAGCGTTTCGCCC
The DNA here is from genome assembly GCA_044351795.1 of Bdellovibrionota bacterium. GTDB lineage: Bacteria > Bdellovibrionota_C > UBA2361 > UBA2361 > OMII01 > OMII01. The sequence continues at coordinate 2,425 of JBILFA010000088.1, forward strand.
TAACAAGTTCGAAAACTCAGCACTACTGTACTTCCTCTTCTTACCCGGGTTAGTGCCAAACTCGCACGAAGAAGCTTCAGGATGTCTGTGGACCCGGGGCCGCTCTATAAAACCCCAGAATACGACAGCTCGCGCACATTCGTCGGAGACGGTCAACGCACTCGCGGAGAACCGCAGAGTGCTCGGCGCTACACTCCATATCCAAGTGAAATGCGTACTCAAATGGTTTTCCCGTGATCGGGCGGGATTCAATCTTCGTGACGTTTATGCTCAAGCCAGCGATCTCTCCGAGTACGCGATGGAGGCTCCCCGGTTCGTGAGGCAGCGTAAGGAGCAGCGAGACCTTGGTTGGGTTTTCACACGGAGCCTGCACGGCGCTAATTGCAAAGAAGCGGGTAGAGTTGAGTGCGTGGTTCTGGATGTTCCGTCTGACGATCGAGAGCCCGTACGTTGCAGCAGCTTCCTCACTGGCGATCGCGGCAAGAGAGAGGTTCCCCGTTTCGTACACATGTAGGGCGGCGCCAGCAGTGTCCGAGTAGCTGCTTGGCGCAAGATTGGTGTGACGCTCCAAAAATTCCGAGCACTGTTCGAGCGCTTTGGGGTGGGAGATAGCTTGGGTGAAGCTCGATAGATCTGAGCCAGCATGCGGCAGGGCCATCAAGTGGAGTTGTACGGGGCAGTAGAGTTCGGCAGCGATCGAGCAATCGAATTCCGACAGCAGGTCGAAGTTTTCGTGTACGGACCCCGCCAGAGCGTTTTCTATCGGGACTATTCCGATATCGGCTCGTCCCGATACTACGTGCTCGAAGATCTCACGAAAGCGGCGGGTGTGAATTGGGGTGCAATCAGAGCCGCATATGGTGCGTGCAGCCATACTGCTGAAAGAACCCAGGATTCCTTGGTAGGCTACCCTCTTACCCATAAATGAAGATAGTATCATGGAATGACTATGGAAACTATCATCGTTATCCCTGCTCGCTACGGATCGTCACGCTTCCCAGGCAAGCCTATGGCACCAATAGCAGGCACGACCCTCTTGGAGCGGGTGTGGCGGATCGCCTCCGCCGTAAAGGGGGTCGATGCAGTGTACGTTGCTACGGATGACGAGAGGATCTCCGCGCACGTTCACGGCTTCGGTGGGCGCTCGGTGATGACCTCTGACAAGTGTCGGAATGGCTCCGAGCGCGTGCATGAAGCTATCGACCTCCTGAAGATTGCGCCCCGCGTTATAGTGAATTTCCAAGGAGACGCAGTTCTTATGCCGCCCTGGATTATTGGGGCGCTTGTCGATGAGATGAAACGTGATGCCTCGATACAGATAGCGACCCCTGCAGTAAGGCTCTCAAAAGAGCAGTACTCAGCTATGAACGCCATGAAGAGTTCGGGGATAGTATCGGGGACAACGGTCACCTTCGCCGCCAATCGTGACGCACTTTATTTTTCCAAAGGGATTATCCCGTTCATACGCTCTATGCCTGAAGGTGAGGGACCGCCCGTGTATCAGCACATAGGAGTGTATGCGTACACTCGTGAATCCCTCTCGCGTTATATCTCTTTGCCGGTTGGGATGTTCGAGGAGGTAGAGCAGCTCGAGCAGTTGCGAGCGCTCGAGCACGGGATACCGATTCGGGTTGTGGACGTGTCGTTACAGGGACGCACCATGTGGTCGGTCGATAATCCCCAAGATGTGCCGCGTGCCGAGGAGATCATCCGCACTGAAGGGGAGTTAGTATGAATCCAACCGTGATCCTGTGCCGTCATGGAAACACCTTCGCCAAAGGAGAGAAGGTGGTGATGGTGGGAGCCCGTGAAGATCTTCCGCTCACGCATGAGGGGATACTGCAGGCTCGTGAGCTCGGTAAAGCGCTTCATGATGCCGGCATTCAGCTTAGTAAGGTTGTGAGCGGTCCTCTTCAACGTACCAAGGTATTTGCCGAGCTTCTTGTCGTAGAGGTTTGTTGTGCGGAACCGATATCGATCGACCCTCGCCTCACCGAATTGGATTACGGGGCGTGGAGCGGATTGTCTGACAACGAGATCAAGGATCGGTACGGAGACGAAGCGTTTCGTCGATGGCAGGAATCGAGTGAACGACCGGACGGAGTCAAGTTCTCTCCTTCGGCAGAACAGGTTCGGAGTGACGTTGAATCGTTGCTCCGGGAGTGCTCATCGCTCGATGGCATAACGCTCGTCGTTTCTAGTAACGGTCGATTGCGGGAGTTCGGGAAGGTCTCTACTCTCGAAACACAGGCCGCTTCGAGCTTTAAAATGCGAACAGGAAGCGCATCGGTGCTGGAGTATCGGCATGGGCAGTGGGTAATCCTCGCGTGGGATATGCGACCTGATGCGCTCGCGCGTTTCTATGCTCGTGAGTGATAGTATTGCCGAGGTATACCATGATTCACATCGCTTCTCCGTCCACTTCATCCGGTTCCAATCAACGATATGCTCGCGATATCACTTCGATCTTTTCTGACAGAGGAATCAAGCCCATCTTTAGGTTTGAATTTAATTGTTGAGGTCCGACAGTCCGCCCCTCGGGGCTTTAAGCCCTTGTTTGTCTTGCGCTTTTCGCCTCTCAGGTTTCGCTTCAGAAGATTACATAGAGTGCCGATCCCTCGTTTGAAGGAGAACGCTACGTGTCGAGTCGAATCGGATCTGTCATCGACGGTCAATTGATCACCAGGCTATCACAGATCGCCGGGGTGAGGAGTGCTCGCTCGGGCGGATCGTCAGATGTGACATTTTCGGGGTCGGAGCAGGTCAGGGTGACGCTCAATTCCGGCGGCCGGGCCTTTGCGAAGGCTTTCACCGATCTTAATCGTGCGGCTAATTTCGTCAGTCTCGGTATCGACACCCTCAAGCAGCTCGACGGGATTGTCACCAAAGTGATCAATATAGCAGAGAGGGCGTCACGACCAGGCTCCGGCACAGGTGACAGAGGCAACATGTCAGCCGAGTTTCGCCGTCTAGGCGGTCAGTTCTCTAAAATTTTGGAAGCTGTTGATCAGACCGGGGACTTTAATCCGCTGTCCGAAACCGACATAGAAAACGTACTTATCAATGTAGGCCTCGATAAGGAACGTTCGATTGAGCTAGCCTCAATCTTCAAAAAGCTCAAAATGGTCGCGGGGAGCTCGAGCCTTGCGGAGGATAATGTGCGAGATCCCCGCCCGGTTCCGCCGATCACAGATGATGAATCGTCATCAGCGAATAGTCAACGCTACAACCAGGTATTTGAAACCGGAAGAGTGATCCGAACACGCGATGATGGACGTATACTTGCTGCTGACGCCAAGGTTCTTCAAGGCAATATTCGAAAGAACATAGCGACCCTCGAGGATGTCACTCAAAACGTCATAGACAACATGGAGCTTGTACGGGCGACGGCTATCGCCATGCTCGACGGTAGTCGCGACCAAAGGCTTCTTGCCCTACGTGATTCGTCGAGCGTCGCAGAGGCGATACGCAATCAAGTGCTGGCCCAGGGTAAACCAGCGGCCACGAGACAAGCGGGTAACCTCGACAGTATTCTTGCGGTCAGCCTGATTGGCAATTAGAGCTAGATTGGGATGAAAGCCTCCCCTAACCGCCACAGGGAAACCGGTCTCTCAGCGGACGGACATATGAGAAATCCAGATTACATCATTCCGATGAAAAGCGGAGTGCTCGGACTGCGCACTCCGTTATCATTAGGTGAAAGGTGCCTTCGAGGTCTATGCCTCTCGTCAAGAACAGACCGGGCTATAGTCCAGCACCTTGGTTACATGCAGGCCCAAACTTGCTAATGAAGGGTGTTGTAAAAACGAAAATATATCCAGATCGTTAGGTAGCGATATCTCTGTATCCTCTACGCCCGTGTTGACAATATCGTAGTGATTGTTTACCGCGGGAAACTCATACTGCAGATTCTGGACTGCAACTAGCTTACTGTTGTTCAGTTTAATTTGAGTGTCGCTGTCTACTATTGATCTTAAGAGGAGGGGTGAAGACTGCTGGAAGAAAAGATCAAGTATGGCGAGGTTAAAGCACCCAGAGGTAACTACCTCGCCTAATTTTACGATCTCAGGGACTATTCGAGTTTGGTAATCAGACAACTGCTTAGTCGCATACACATCGTCGATGTCTATATATGGAATTCCAGTGACTTGCTGAATCAGAGTGCCTAAACGTGTTTTTCCGCTCGAAGGGGGTCCGTAAATTATAATAACCATACTTTTAACGTGTAGAGTCGAGAGCAGAGATTGTCAATACTTTACCGCTTCGCTTGCTCTCGTACTGCCTTCCTCCTTGCACGAGCCGCATCTTGATTGACAGTGCATAGGTAGGAGAGTGCGTGCTCCAGCAGGACGGCAAGAGGATCGCCCTCACGCGAGGTGCGTAGGGCGATCCTCTCCGTCTGTATCGACGTTACTTCGTATATCGCGCCCCGGTGTTTTTAATCACGACATGTCGCGATGTTCCATCCTTGAGCTTGATCCAAACGATTGACCCGGGTGGAAAATCGTCGCCTGCCTTCGAGAAGCGGAAGTGGGCGCGGTCGCCGTTCCCGACACCTGAGAATTTTCCGCGTTGTAGTACGCGCTTTTTGTCCGGTGAAACAATAGCTACTTCGCTGACTTTATCGCTGAGCGATTTCGGAATTAGGATAGCGAGCTTTCCATCCTTATCTGACTTCGGCTTCCAGAGGAATTCACCGGAAGAGCCAAGGCTTCTCCCCACATTTTTTTCCTTCTTGATGTCATCGGGCTCCTTTGTGATTGGAGAGTCGATTGGTCCATTCGTCACACCGTCGTTGCAAGAGCAGTCGCCCTTCCCGTTACTTGGTTCCTTGATCGCCTCTGGCCCTGGTTGCGGTGTCGGAGTCGGTGTCGGAGTCGGAGTCGGCGTAGGTTGCGGTATCGGGTTCGGTAACGGACTCGGAGATGGTATCGGTTTCGGTGATGGGGCAGGAGGTGAGGTTGGGGCTCCGTCTTTTTCCCGAGCCTTCAAGTACGTCATTATCAGCTCGAGCACGCGGCTGACGAGGCTTGTGATGCTCTCGATCATGTCCTGCACGCTCTTGGGGGTGAATGCGCTCTGAGATGTTTGCGGTTCTGAGATCAGCTCCATAAGAGAGGTGCTCTCTGTTTTGGTAGTGCTCGTTGTGTTCATTAACCGCGTCGTGGTCGTTTTCGAGGGCTCTGCTGTGGACCCTCGGGGAGCCTGCATGGTTGTGGTTGTGGGTTGAGTAGTAGAGGCGTCGATCATAGTTTTCTCCTTTTTTAATCCAAGCGGATTGATGATCTTTAATCGCCGGAAACGGGAGAAAGTTGCGTGGCACGTGGGATGTATCAGGCCTGCAATAGATGCAGGAAAAAAGAGGATGCGAAAAAGTGCCCAGAGCCGGAATCGAACCAGCGACACGCGGATTTTCAGTCCGCTGCTCTACCAACTGAGCTATCTGGGCTCAAGAACGACCCTGTTGCTACCATGACGGGCCCGTAATGACAAGAGTCTCAGGTTATTCAGCTAGATATAAGGGAAATCAACCCCCTACGAGGGCGCAGTTAGCGCTTTTTGAGGAGCGTAGATGACCGGATACTCGACTAACGAGTGGCTAACAGATAAGTTCCTTTGTGCCACGTTGGTAGCTCTTCGGTGACAACGCTACTCTGCGTCAGCTAGGTGAATCTGTCCTTCACGTATGTAAATACGCTTCACAGCAATACCGAGCTCACTTTCGTATCGCTTGACTGCTCTTAGCTGAGGGCCGCACACCAAGGACAAGGAGACCCCGTGCTCTCCAGCTCTTCCTGTCCGTCCTGCTCGATGAAGATAGGCACTGCTCTCCGTCGGAACATCGACGTTAAACACATGTGTTACCCCTTTGATATCGAGACCCCGAGCTGCGATGTCCGAGGCGATGAGAACGTCTACTTTACCGCTTCGAATGTTATCCATGGCTCTCTTGCGGTCCTCTTTGTCGTGAGCACCGTGGAGATCCGCCACTCGCATTTTATGATGAGCAAGCTTACTTGCCAGTATCTCGGCGCTCTCATTCTTATGAACAAAGACCATTGATCTGTCGGGTTTCATGGCGTGAATGAGCTTACGTACGAGCTCGGGCTTATCTCTCTCCTCACAAAGCAGATACATATGTTCGATGTTCGAGTTAACCGGCGGCGCTCCCGTCTTTACTCGCTCAATGTTAGGGGCAAGCGAGGCTATCGCTTCTGCGGCTTCTGCCTGCTCAGTGGCAGATACGAAGATAAAGGCGCGGTCGCGCAGGGTTGACTTAGCCATTACGCGAAGGTCCGCGAGGCTTTCGGAGGCCAAGAGCCGATCCGCCTCGTCGACAACGATGGCTCGCACGTAGTGAGTCTTGAGCTTGCCATCGTCGATTAGCTCTCGAATGCGCCCAGGAGACCCGATGATGACATGTGGCTTCTTCTTGAGCTTGTCGAGCTGTCGCTCGCGCGGGGTTCCTCCGATGAGGAGCACGACTCGAATCGGTAGTCCGGATAGTTGAGACAGATTCGTGCACTCGCGCTGAATCTGGATCGCAAGCTCATGGGTAGGAGCAACAACCATCACCTGAGCGTTGGCAAGCTTGGGGTCAATCTTCGAATACAACGGCAGTAGATACGCTAAGGTCTTACCGGTTCCGGTTTCCGCCTGCAGATAAGCGCTCTTTCCTGCGAGGAGAACGGGAATAGCCGCTGCTTGGATCGGCGTAGGTTCGGTGATGGATTGTTTCGTTAGAGCGGTAATCAGGTCAGGATGCACACCTAACTCAGTAAATGTCGGACTCATATCGGGCCTTGTGAAAGATGCGGGACAAACGATGAAGGTATCGTTATACAGCTCCTCATCACGGCAAGCAAAGACGCCCGAAAGGGTCCTGTTGTACCGATAAACAAAGTAGTGATTACCTTTAGGCCGGAGGGGGCAGAACCAGAGGTATGTCCTTCGACGTGGAATTCTCTGGAGCACGAGCTGTTGATGACGGGGGCTTGGGTTTCGCGGCCTTGATGGCCGGCGATGGAGTTTTGGAACTCGAGGATTTCGTCTTCTTTGGTGCTGTCCCCGACAACGGTGCCGAGGATGACGGAGTAGCTTTGCTTGTATCCTGCGAGCGTCGAGAAGGGGGCGACTGCTCCGTTTTTACCTCTTTGTCCTTCGTTTTGTCCGATTGAGGCGCATTGTGCTTACTAACAGGGGTCGGCTGTGAATCCTCTGGGAATGGGGAGAGTTCGGCACCAGAGCGTTCAATCATCGGAACGAGAGCAGAACCTAAGATCTTGAGGAGTTCGGCGGCAAGCGCGCTGGTGAAGTCAAATTTCGCGGCCTCCGCTCCTGGAACATGGGCCGAAATAACTCCGAAAAAGCGATCGCCAACGTAGAAGGCGAAGGTTGCTGTGCGGTTTACCACTCGGGACGATATGAGGTGCCCGCCTGGGCCATACGTTTCGTGACGGTGATCCCCGGTTCCGGTCTTTCCGCCGATTACATACGGTTTCTTGTCTGAGCGCACATACGTATTGAACACACGCCGCGCGGTGCCGGATTCGACAACGTCCCGCATCGCACGCTTGAGGGCTTGTGCAACCTCGACCTTCAGAACTCGGTCACCTTGCGCGAGGTTACTGCGCTGCAGCTTTATCTCGTAGGGCGTTTCAGGAGCGAAGTGCAGCTCATCCAGTCGGACGAGAGAGTAACGCATTCCGTCGTTCAAGATGATACCTACCAACTCGGCAAGCGCCACAGGTCGGTCGCCGGAGCTTCCGATAGCCGAAGCCAGCGAAGGCACCATGGAGTTGAAGGGGTAACCGACCTTTTTCCATTGCTTGTGGATCTGGAGGAAAGATTCGACCTCAATCAGCGAGCGAATTCTGATATCTTGCGCGCGAGTATGAGGGGTCTTGAAGAGCCATTCGTACACCTGCTGTCGCTCGTCTTTACTGGCGGCAAGAGATTTGTCGATTCCGATCCCCGGATTGTCCTGCAGGAATTTCACTAGCCACAATTCGAGCGGGTGCGTTCGTGCTAAGTAGCCCTGGTCGTTCAAATTGAATTTTCCAGGGGCGAAATCTCTGTACCATTTATCCACCAATCCGAGCGACACGTTGGCGTTTGGTAAATTGTCACTCAGGAAAGCTGCCATACCTTCGACCGAATCGTTTGGTCTCACGTAGCGGAACATGACTGCAGCGTGCTTCGCCGAGGCTCGCGTGCTCTTGATCATCTCTGAGAGGAGCTCGTGAGGTTTTTTGCCACGGTACTTGAGATAAAATTGCTTCTGAAAGTAGCTCCCCTCCTGGTCGGCAAACTTTCGCAGAAAGTGCATGCGGAGCGGGTCTTTGCGGTCCTTGCCAGCGCTCGAGAGGTTTATCCCCAGTTGATGTATGTGGTAGCGCGAGATGTCGCGCATGAGTCGAACAAAGGGTAAATTAATCGAGTGAGTGATCGCTTCTTGCAAGGTAGGGTTCTTCCCGTTGTCCTCTTTCTTGAAGTTCTCGAAGGTGTGCAAACCTCCTCCAGTGAAGAAGCTCTCTCCCGGGCTCGCTGAGTACTTTCGCTGCAGGGCTCTGTCCAGCAACCGGGTGAGTGTGAGGGTTCGATCCTGCAAGATCTCGTTTACCACGAAGGTCGTTATCGGATCGGGCTTCTTATCCAGTTCGGCTTTGAGCTCAACGGTAGAAGCATGAGCGAATCGATCGTACGCCTCCCCCACGATATCCAGATAGGTTGTGAGTGTTCGTAGTTTCGCGGTCGATCCCAGGTCGAGTCGAGTGCCTTCGTTGATACTGAAAGGGTTATCGAAGTTGTCGGTTTGAACTCGCAGAACATTTGCATTACCTACTCGTTCGTAGAGAGTGAGGCTGTAGATGACCTTGGAAGGGTCGCCCTTGCTCAGGTTTCGCGCCCCGCTCAAACCGAGCTTCTTGACACTTTCCTGATCCTTGATCTGGCGTAGAACACTGGTGACCCCTTCGTTGGCGTCGTTGTCCATGGTGCTCTTTACGGTTAGGTCAACCTGATCGAGATCGTAGAGTTGCGGATAATTCATGAGCTGAAGAAGTCGGGTTCGGATTGCGTTGGCCGCTTTGCGCTGTACGAACGAGATAGGGGGAGCCTTTGGCGCGGCTCGACGTAAGGTCAGTTTCACCGCTTTGCAGGCCTCTCCGAGCTTCTGTGGCACGATCCCTTCCTTCGAGAGCAGCTCGATGTAGGTATCCGTCAAGGAGTCCAACTCTTGCAGTCCCGCGATGAGAAAGAAGCTCGGCCGTCTATGAGCAATAAAGAGGCTTAGCATCTGTTTGTAGGGCTCGGCGTAGGGAGTGATATCCGCATCAGGAGAGAGAGCTGAAAGGGCGCGGAGTTTTGCGTTGGTTTCGTCAAAGTCGACACCGTACCAAGCCCACAATCCATCTCCTAGTCCGTTCACTTCGCCGTAGCCGCGTAGAGCTGCAAGCGGAATAGAATTGATATACTGGAGTACGATCGATTTGCGGGTCTCGAGAGTTCCTCTGCCGTACAGATAGGCGCGATAGCTGGCGGAGAGCATCTGGAGCAGCTTGTCGCGCGCGCTACTGGTTCGTCCTTCCTTGGAGTGTCTGTATTTTTCGAGTTGCGTCGCGATCGTACTTCCCCCAGGAGCGTTGAGATCAGGAATGAATATCTGCTTTGTTTTCTCGAGGATGGCTTTCCCTAACCGATCCCATTCAACAGCAGGGTTCTTCGTGGCATGCGTCTGATCGAGTATCTCGCGATTCTCGATATACAGAAGCGAATTGAGGATTATCTGAGGAACGGATTGAAATGACTCATAGACCCGTTCGGGTCGATACGCCGAGTAGATAGTGGTGTTGTTTTTGTCGAGGATCGTAATTCCTGCTCGAGTCTTCTCGTGAAACGGAGGATAAATACCGCTCGACGCGAGTTCGAGGAGTCGGGGAGAGAGTCGCGCTTGAGACACGACCTGAAAGCCGTTCTTGGCGAGGTTCTCTATGATGGCAGGGATACGGGTGTAGCCCAGTCGCTCATCGTAGGGGCCGAACGAAGGGAACCACGGTGTTGGATTTGGTCCCGACTCAACGGTGAAGGTTGCTTCGGAAGTAACACGGCTAAAGTAACTTGCTTGCCAGCTGGATGTGGTAAGTTCACGCCAGACTAGGATCGCCATCAAGATCCATAGGGGAATTGAATACAGGGCGATTTTGAGAGCTGTCTTAACTATTCCTTTTGTCGCATACCGAAGGCCACCGATGCGGCTGAATAGGGTGGCTACACGAGGTCGAGAGGGCTCTTGTGAGGATGGGTTGGCTGCAAGGACAGGCGGCTCTCCCGGAGGAGGAGATGCGTCTGATGTTCGCTTCTTTCCCTTTCTCCGAGATTTTGAACCCTTACTCTTCTGTTTAACGAAATCGGTGGTCACAAAGGTACCGTAAAATTCTGGGCTGGTGGGCCCAAGAGTGTATAAAGAGCCTAAGTTACTAGATGCTCTTCATCTTGCTTCAGGTCCACTTTGGAGGAAAGATCATGAGCTTGACTCTGTCGAACAAAATGGGTGCTCTACGTTGTGGCTGGCACGTCGCTTGTGCGAGTTTAACTGATTGTGGGGAGTGTCTGAAGGGGGTAGGAAGATAAACGATGTCTCAAACGTCCGTAGAGGAACTTCGGTCTTTTAGTCAGAGGCCGACCGTAGCCGAGATAGACCTTGCAGCGCTGCGCTTTAATATTCGAGCTCTTAAGGGGCTGGTAGGGCCTGTCAAGATGATGGCCTCAATCAAGGCCAATGGGTACGGTCACGGCTTGGTTGCGGTAGCTCGGCTGATGCAGAACGAGGGTGTAGAGGCTCTGGGAGTCGCCTATATCGAGGAGGCCATGGAGCTTCGTCGATGCGAAGTTACTATTCCGATACTTGTGTTTGGAGGCCTCCCCAGGGAGCAGCTTGAGCTCTACATCACCCACGACGTGGACATCACGGCGTCCTCGGTCACCAAGCTCGAGCAGATAGAGGAGACAGCGAAGCGCATGGGAAAACGTGCCCGCGCTCACCTGAAGATAGATACCGGTTTCGAGCGAATCGGGGTCCATTACTATTCTGCCCAGACTCTCTTCGATGCAGCGCTCAAGGTCCAGCATGTCGACATAGTCGGGGTGTACTCACACTTCGCAGACGTGAACGCGGATGACATGACCCTCACGAATCTGCAGCTCGAGCGTTTTTTGGAGGCGCTTGCATACTACGAGGCCCGTGCCACGCAACCCTTTGTGCGACATATCGCAAGTTCGGCTGGCTTGATGGTATCGAAGGCAACTCATCTCGACATGGTCCGCCCGGGCTTGGCACTGTATGGCGTCTATCCGGGTCGGGGATACGAAGGGATCGTGTCCCTCAAGCCGGTGCTCTCCTTGAAGAGTCAGGTGGTATACTTCAAGGTAGTGAAGAAGGGGGCGGGCGTTAGCTATGGACATACGTGGCACGCACCCGAAGATACTCGAGTTATCACGATACCGATCGGATATGGAGACGGTTATCTGAGGCAGCTTTCGAATAAAGCATCTGTGATAGTGCGGGGGCATCGGTGTCCGATCGTAGGGGTAATCTGTATGGATCAACTCATGGTCGATATCGGCCGCGGGGAGGCTTACAACACCGATGAAGTAGTTTTGATCGGTCGGCAAGGAGACAGCGTTGTCACTGTGGAGGAGCTGGCGGCTCTCATAGAAACGACGCCGCATCAGATATTGGTTTCCCTCAATGAGCGGATTCCAAGGGTTTATCTGGATTCGGATCGGACATAGAGAGCTGCGCTAGCACTCTTATTCTTGAAACTGCGATCCTTCAGCTCTCTGAAAAGGAAGTGACAAAAAGAACACCTCCGCTCAGAGGTGGATGGCCAAGCCCTGCGATTTCATGAGATCCTGTCGCCAAAGCGGCAAGGCTTCTGAGATACGAGGGCTAGAGCGGTAGGTGTTCGGGATGGCGTCCGTCTTAGGCTGAGACGTTCACCTGTTCACCTGTGCCGTACAGCTCCCGCGGAGCAGCCTCGGCGTTTGCGTCAACGGCAGAGGCTTGTTGCTCCTCGTTTTGCTTCTGCTCGGTTTGTTTTGCAT
>JBILFA010000089.1:0-14466 GCA_044351795.1 Bdellovibrionota bacterium
TTCGCGCCGTTTCCGTTTCCACAACGTTCTCCTCAGTAATTTGCGAATAGTGAGCACCCGCATACGTCATCCCCGAGTAATGTGCCGTTAGACGAATTGGCTCCTCCATACATCGAGGAACAGCGCTGTCAGTGTGTCCGGTCGCAATGAGAAACAGTTCTTTTCCCCTACGCTTCCTACCGAGATCTTTTCGTGGACCAAGGAGGTCACTCAATCGATCTATGAAGGTCTTCATCTGTGCACTGACTGAATACCAATACACGGGGCTAACGAGGCCAGTTGCATCGAACGTAACTAATCTTTCAATAGTTGGAATAAAGCTATCGTCAAGATTTTTAGAGTCCTAATCAAAGTACGAAATACGAAGTTTAGCCAAATCGAAAACCGGCAGCTGCAATTGCTCATTTGCCGAACGTAATACCCTCCAGGTATTACCGCTCTCTCTAGAGGTTCCAATCACCAAGGCTACTTTCTGCATAGGTCTCCAAAAGCTCTATCGCTGACGATGCAACGAGAACTCGTGCGCCTGACGTTCTTTACGCTCGACGCCTAAGCGGCTCAACGTCGTCTGAAACTGATTCATCCACCTGGCTCAGCTCCCAGTTCTTTTGCAAATTCATCCAGGTCGAAGCAGAGCCCCCAAAAGCCTTGGCAAGAATAACTGCCATCTCTGCTGATATACCGCGACGCCCCTTACAGATCTCGTTTATCTTAGACGGATCCATCTTAAGGTGACGTGCAAGTTGAACCTGAGAGAGGCTGTTCTCCGCGATCATCTCTTGAAGAATCTCCCCTGGATGAACCGCTATTGGAAAATTCCCGTCGAATGTCTTCATATAAAAGCCGTTAATGATAATCGGTAATCTCTACTATCTCTGCGTTTTTTCCATCCCAGATAAAGCAAATGCGATATTGGTCATTAATCTTAATAGCGTGCTCTCCCTTCCTGTCACCCCTTAGCGCATGAAGCCCAAGGCCCTTGCGATCTCCTAGGTCCTTAATCGAGTCTACAGCGGCCAGAAATGCTAGCCGTCGTCTTGCTACCACATGAAGGATGGACGGCAGCGCCTTCCTTGCCTCTTTTGAGTCGACTCCCATAGCAATGTCACGAGTCGCCTTATCTCTGAAGGTTTTTATCGCCACATTGTTACTATGGCACAATCCATTAATTTTTGCGAGGTAATTCTATTTACCTCCGATTTCAAACAGTTACCTTCACCCTCTCCATCAACAAAGCCTCGCCATCCGGAGTCTCAACCAACCCACTTTCTGTAAACCCTGCCCTCTTGTAACACCGGATTGCTCTAATATTAGTAGGCTTAGGATCGGTGACGACTATGGATAAGAAAATCAATTAAATATTGAGTTATACCATTAAGGTAGGGGCCTAGAGGCGGTGTTAGCAGTGGTAGCTCTCGAGGGTAGGAGAGTTTTAGAAGGGACGGAAGAGCGAGAGTTGGTACCGTAGACGGCATTGTAGTAAGCGGCCGGTGATTTCCGGCTAACAGTGGCCCCTAAAGGCGTCCGGCGGGGCTACACTGCGCTCAAATGGGCTCAAAAAGGCTGCCGGAAGATACACACCTGCTGTTCGGTCACGAAGGAAGCGCAAAGAGTGTTGATTGCTCAGATGAAGGTGAGGAAACAAAACGTTCACTACGTGACCCGAAGATGTAGCTCTTCAGCGACCGTATCTGCACAAACAGGCTCTCTATTTCTGCCTGTTGTCGCTTGACGACAGGATGAAGCTCGGCGTTTGTCCTTGCAAGCTCATCGTAGTACGCTTCTCCCGAACTGACTCTCGACCAGCTGCGATAAAACATCAAAGCCACGTCGCATGTCACACGGTTTCGTGTACAGGTACACCCGCAGGTCATCGGAGAACGTCAGCATGTGAGCGCCTCTACAACTCGGCGCAGATCGCTTAGGTCACTTCCAGCAGGCACCCGGATGACGACCCTACTTACTACTACTTCCAGCGGCTCCCGCGTACCAACCGCAACAAATTGTCCCTCGGGCTTCTTGCTCTTCGATGCCCCAAGCCTCCGACTCCAGTAGCCGAAGCTCGATTCATTCACGCCTTCTCTCACGCAGTACTTCGCTTGCGACAAGCCGCTCGCTCGTTGCAGCGATATATGACTCTTCCAATACTCAGCTTTGTTCATTTCCTCCTCCGTACTAACTAGACCGTACGGTAGGTGTCTTAGCGTACACGACCACTCGCTGCTAGGATGGGGATGGGAGGACACTTACTTTTTTGTCTTTTACGGCGCAACTTGGCTCCGCCAAGATTGCGCTCGCCCTGCTATTGCGAGTGAGTTTTTTCAAAAATCACTCGCGCAGGGTTTAGTTAAGAAGCTAGGCTGCCGATCGATGTTTGCTGGGTAGGCGAACCCGCTCTAGGCACTCTCAACCTTCACAGGCGCTTCGATAGGTTTTCGTGCCGAACTGCTGCCGCAAGCGGGGTGCTGGAGGACTTGGCTCCCTCTCCTTACTTTGTTTCTACCTCACCCATGAGGCACGGCTAAGATTAGCTTCGTAGTTTTTTTACTGCTCCAGCGACTGCTACGAGTACTAGTCCAACCGTGAATCCGAGCGCGATAATCGCTATGAGGTTGAGCGCTCCCGCAAATACCTGTGCTCCGAAAGGAGCGAGAGAGCTCAGGAACTTCGTGGTTTCACTTAGTGTGTGCTCGATGGAGGGGATGCCGTGAGCGATGATCTCTCCTCCAACGAGGAACATTGCGGTCGTTCCGAGAAATGAGAGTAGCTTCATGAGCTTTGGAGCTCCAAGGATAATGCCTCGACCGAGGACTCTGCCGGCACGAGCTACTAAGGTGTTGCCCTGTATCTGTTGCAGAAACAGTCCGAAATCGTCCGCCTTGACGATCAGTCCGACACTGCCGTACACCACTATCGTCATGCCTAAGCCGATCGCAGCGAGGGTCAGGGCTTGAACGGGTAAGGTGGCACCTGCCGCTGCACCGAGTGCGATCACGAGGATCTCGGCGCTCAGAATGAAGTCGGTCAAGATAGCACCCTTGATGCGCTCCCGTTCGAGTTCGAAGGGATCCTTGGGTGAGACCTCTTTGTTCGGCTTCTTGTGATCTTTGTTGTGGAGGAGTTTGTGCACTACCTTCTCGGTGCCTTCGAAACACAGGAAGGCACCGCCGAGCATCAGGAGTGGTTTGATGAGCGATGGGACGAAGGCGGTGATGAGTAGTGCTGTAGGGATAAGGATTAGCTTGTTGACCAGTGAGCCCTTGGCAACAGCAGCGACGACTGGAAGCTCGCGCGTTGCAGAGGTGCCGGTAAGCTGATTGGCGTTGAGGGCGAGATCATCGCCGACAACTGCAGCAGTCTTCTTGGATGCCACCTTCGTCATGGTAGCAACATCGTCGAGTAGCGATGTAATGTCGTCGAGTAGTGCAAGTAGGCCGGCGGATGGCATGTCTAACTCCCTGTGTGAATGTCGCCCACGGCATGTTAGCCATGCCTCGTTCGGTAAACAACTAGGTTATGTCGCAAGCGAGTTCGTAGCAGGCAATTCCATTCCTCCTCCTAATCCTAATCTTTCTCATGATCCTGCACGTGCACCGGTTTCCTGATTCTCATCCACCCTTTTCAGTAGGAATACAGTAGAGAGGATATTGACGACTTATTTTGAGTTTTGCTTTGGCAATTTCGGTCTTCGGAAGCAAACGACAATCAACGTACCAAATCTCCTTGATGATGAGGAGGAGACGCACGCGGGCGTCCCAAATCGTTCTACTGTACATTGCCGGTTCTCCTCGTGTCACCGTATAGTGGGCATCGATGACAGGGAAAGTGAATATCAGAAAGGGGTCGCATCGCATATGGCTGCGTGAGGTACTCCTCTTCTGTCTCCTCGCGGTACCGCGGGTTTCCCTCGACGCTCAGCAATGTGAAACACCAGCCGGGAAATCAAGAATGAACGATAAGATCGAGCAACCTCAAGCTAAGAACGTACTCGGCACCCCACTGGACCAGTGCGGCTGCACTCCCATGACCGGCTTCTTTCGCGATGGGTACTGCCACACCGAGACGCGCGATGTGGGTAGCCACACGGTATGCGCCATAATGACCGATGAG
The DNA here is from genome assembly GCA_044351795.1 of Bdellovibrionota bacterium. Lineage (GTDB taxonomy): Bacteria > Bdellovibrionota_C > UBA2361 > UBA2361 > OMII01 > OMII01. The sequence continues at coordinate 4,111 of JBILFA010000089.1, forward strand.
TTCCTGGAATACACACGTAGTCGCGGTAACGATCTCTCAACACCTGCTCCCCAATACGGCTTCCCTGGATTGAAGGCTGGGGATAGGTGGTGTTTGTGTGTGTCGCGCTGGAAGGAGGCGTATGAAGCTGGGGCTGCGCCGCCTGTGATACTGGAAGCTAGCCATGAGCGGGCGCTGCAGGTTGTGAAGATTGAAGACCTGCGGTCGAAGGAGCTGCAGTAGCGGCGAGCGGACAAAGAGATCCCGAAGGGGGATTTGATACAGAAGCGGCAAACATTATGTCTCGCGAGTACCTTGCATGAATTCTCTCACCACAGATCTTAGACGTACTCCAGAGTTCCGAGCGGCGCGACCAGAGGATTTACAGGGGCTTCTTGAGCTGTACGGGCAACTTCATGAGAGTGACGGTGCTTCCGCGTCCGAGGAGCGACTTCAATCTGTCTGGCGAAACATTCTGCGCGATGAGCGACTGCACTGTTTCGTGTTGGCAGTCGGACGGGATCTTCGAGCGACGTGTATTCTGGACATCGTCCCGAACCTCACAAGGGGTGCTCGACCGTTTGCGGTTTTGCAAAACGTGGTAACGCACGCTGATGATCGAGGCACGGGCCTCGGGAAGCGGCTAGTGTCGGAGACACTGAATTTTGCTTGGAAGCAGGGCTGCTATCAGGTACTGGTGCAAACCGGACGCCCGGAGGTGGTGGCTTTTTACGAGAAGGTCGGTTTTCGATCCGATTCGAAGATCGGATTAGTTGCCAAACCTGAGTGGAGGCCGGCGTAACCGCTACGGGCATGCAGCCTCGCAGTGCTGGTCTCCTTTGCAAAAGCTTACTCGTATGATTATTAGAGATGCCACTATCAACGACGCCCAGAGAGTTGCAGATATCTATCTGCTCGCTCGGCACACATATCTCCAATACGCGCCGTTAGCTCATTCCGATCAGTCTGTGCGACAGTGGATCTCAGCAACCCTCATTCCCACCGGTGGCGTATTTGTCGTGGAGATGGATTCTCGCATCGTAGGCTTTCAAGCGTTATCGGATGACGGCACGTATGGCTGGATCGATCACATTTATTTTGATCCCTGTGCTACCGGGCTTGGTCTGGGGGGAAGGTTAGTAGAGCAAGCCAAGCAGGTTCTTCGATCGCCGATTCGCCTTTATACTTTCCAACGAAACGAAGGGGCGAGGAGGTTTTATCAGCGCCACGGCTTTGAGGAGATTCTTATCAGTGACGGTTCTTCGAATGAGGAGAAGACGCCGGATGTACTGATGGAGTGGCGAAGCTCGGACGTACCTGCTGCGTGATGCATGATCTAAGCAAGGTATTCCCGGGTGTCTGGAACCTTGGGGAACGAAGCGGCGTAGCGTGCCGGTACAGCTGCTACGCCGCGCACCCTTAGTCGGCCGGATCTTACTCCAAATCCTTCATAGCTTGAGCCCACTCTTTCATCGACGCCTCGACTCCTCCAGGACGAAAGATATTGTGTTCAAACTTAGCGATCACCTTTCCTGACTGATCGGTGAGGGCGTAGTAGTCGGCGCTCTTGGCCGACAACGTATGGTTGAATGAGTAACCTTTCTTTGCCATATCTCCCAGGGCCGCATGAAGCTCTGGATGTTCCTGGTGAGTAATCTGCAACGAGCGCGCCGGATAAAGATCGTTCTTTGCCATATACATGGGTTTAATCTCTCCGACGGAGATTTCGCCATACTTGTCGATGGTGGCGAACTGAGCGTTCTGCTGTCCGCTAGCGTCAGGCTTGTCGATCAACCGGATCTGTAGGGTTCTGTCACTTACCGAACACTGAACAGAGAGGGTAGTTGCTCCAATCTCTATGGGGTTCGGTTTTGTTGTGCCGCTGTGTTGCAGATATGGCTTGCCATCTATTTCAAGGAAAGCCGCACCGAAATTCCGCTTGAGAATCTCAGCGGTGAGGCCCTTTTTCAATTCGAGCGACACTCCACCTAGAGTCGAGGCGGTATCTGCTCCCGGAGCTTTCGAAACCGGGCTCTCGACCTGCGCTTTCGCGCCTTCGGCAGTCAAGGCTGCTACACCTGCTGCTATAGCCTTCAGCGCGGCACGGCGATCCAAGTTGGTCGGGGCTAATGCTATAGCACTGTCGGAGCTTAATGGGGTTTCTGTTCTATTGCGCTGTGTCTGACCTTGCGATTGTGCCTGACCGTCCTGCTGCGACTTGCCCGATTGCTGAAGCATAGTTAAAACCTCACACCTATAATCATCGAGAACTGACGTATATGCCCCGTGCGGGCAGTTCGGGTTCTCTTTTCAGGATCGTTATTGCGCTCAGCAGGTCCCAAGACGCATACGGTGACGCCAGCGATGTGCCTCAATCGCTCGTGGATGGAACGTCAAAAATAGACAGATTCCGCCTAAAAGGGACGGTTGAGATGTCCGAGGCTCTCCTTTCCCTACGATACGTTGAGCGTTTGGTAGACCTCCGTAGTGATCTTTTCAGCCATAAATGCTGCTCCTCGTTTCGGCTTGAAAGGCGGCAAAGCTTTTCTGTGTCATGAAGCACCAAATATTAGCCATCGCTCAGTGCTGCGCGCATTTTAGCGGTGCGTTAACACCGCTGCTGAACAAAATCACGGGTCAGCGTGGTTTTGCCTCTCCTCCCTAGCTTTAGTCCTCCTCACTGTCCTGTCTAGCGACGACGGACGGGTCGCATCGTGATGACCCTCGTCTTGCTCGGTTGAGACTCCTCCCCGCCGCGTACGAGTGTGTAGGTGACAGTAACCTTGCTGCCGGTCTTGAACGGCTTAAGGAGCATATCAGGAGTTTGAGAGGTGACTGTAATGAGCTTGACCTTCTTTTTCTTCGGCAAGTTGGCAGGTCGAACACTGTACGTCAGCTTGTACGTCACGCCTTCGACCGCCTGCATACTGACCGCAACAGAGGATTTGTTCTGTTTGAGCACAGGCGGCTTCACCGCCATACCCTGGATGCTCAGTTGCTGTTGAGCTATGGGGGTTGCAGTCGGCGTGAGTACAGGAGTTGTCGTGACCGTAGCGGTGGGGGTGGAAGAAGGAGCGGGAGTAGGTGTGTGTGTAGGGGTATGCGTGGACGTAGGCGAAGGCGTAGGCGTACGAGTAGGGGACGGAGGGGACGAGTTTTGTCCACAATCTACAACCCCGTCGTCGTTGACGTCCAACTCGACCTTTCCGCAGCCGCACACCCCTGGCTCTACCTTGCGGTAATCGCTTGGACACTTATCCTCGATCTCTCTTGCGGTGAGTGCCCAGACCTCCGTTCCTGTCAATTTCTCTCGTGCCGAGAACGCAATGGTGGAGCCGTTTGATACCAAGTCGCTATAGATCGATTGCAGGCCGGTCGGGGATGTCCCGAGAACACGTGTCGTTCCGTCGGTTGTCCCGTCGGTTCTCCAGATTTCGTAGGAGCTTGTTTCCTGGTTCCATGCGGTGAAATAAACCATGCCATTAAGCTCGACAGCCTGACCCAAAAGGTCTTTCCAGTAACCGAAAGGTGAGAGATATGGGTACTGCCAACTGCTGATCCGCACTGTTCCCGCAGGTGTGCCATCGCTAATCCAAAGCTCGAAGGAGCCTGCTTCGAGATTCTGAACAGCAATGTAGGCCTTACCAAGCAGCACTGACATGATGCGCGCTTGTACTGCATACTCGCTCCATTGCTTGAGGGGGATTGTACCCTCAGCAGTTCCGTCGCTCCCCCACAGCGTCCGGAGGGTGCCGTCAACCGCCAAGAAAAGCACACCGGAGTTTAGCGCGGTTATGCCGGAAGTACGGCGCTGGTAGGAATCTTCGCCCACATCCCTTAGCAGCCGTGTTCCAGCTCCCGTTCCATCGGTACGCCATAAACCGATGCGATTACCACGTGTCTCGTGTCTGTAATCATCAATGACATATGCAACGCCATTGAGCGTGGTGTAGTTGTAAAAACTGAGGCCGGGCATATCACTCAGGCGAGTGCCTGCAGGCGTGCCATCGGTAATCCAGGTCTGCATCTTGACGTTCGCGTCGTAAGCCCTTGCCAGCGCAACGTTACCCAACGAAACTATGTTCTCGATGTAGTCGACTGGAATGTCGGACTTAAGCATCCCCGGTACAGAACTATCGGTACTAAACAATCCCTCTCCCGTTGAATCCTCTCCAGCGAAGATGAATCGGTTACCTACCTTACCGATGGAAATGTCAGGCCAATAGTCGCCGCCGATGCCAAATGTTCCCAAGGATACGGTTCCCTTAGGCGTAAGATCCGTTCGGTAATAGTCGCCGACCAAGGTGGTTGAAAATTCGGGGTCGAATCGTCGAGCACGAGCGGTGCTGACGAAGTACAGATTCGACCCCACTGTGATGACACGGGGCTCGGAATCCGGATTCACGAGCGACATTAAGGAGGCGCGGATTCCGAGGTAAGCAAGCGACTCCGGCTCCTCGTCACTTGCACACAAGCCGAATCTTGTCTCAAGAAGAAATTTACCTTGGTGAGATGTGAAGATGCTTGTGTTTGAAGATGCTGTACGCTTGTCTCCTGACAGGGAGGCGTAGCCTCGGACTTCAATACTGCTCCAGTTGTTCTGTATCTCCCATATTTTGCCGTCATGCCCGTCGCACGCGAGCGAGGTCCCGATGTTTATGCAGGAGCTCGGCTCTCGTAGCGATACCTGCTCGGAGTTGGAAAAGGCGGGAACAGTTCCTTGAGGCGTTCCATCGCTTCTCCAAAGAGCAGAGTATTCCTCACTTCCGCGCTCCTTTCCTCCGAAGACGATCCCCGACCCAACAGCGCGCAGAGAGCTTGTTTGGTCAAACTTGCGGAGGGCGAGTGTGTTCTCGGCCCGTCCCCCGCTCACATACAGAGTACTCGCGCCTGGCGACTCGACGGTTAAATATAACTGGGCGTCAGTGCCGCCCTCTCCGACTAGCACAGTATCCATCGTCGCGCCGGGGTCCACTGAAAGTAGTTTAAGAGCTTCGCTACCGGATTCATCGAGGCTCCACAGCTCTGTGCCGCCGGTACTTGAATATCGACCAGTTTCAAGCGAGAGAAGTACACGGTCTCGAACAGTGAATAGTGAGGCGTAGCGGAGGCCTACATCCAATTCGAAGGACCTCACGAACTGGGTTCCGGCAACGGTACCATTCGAACGCCACAACTCGGGGATGTCATATAAGTTCTCAACGACGAAAAAAAGGTTCCCTCCAGCTACTGTGTGAGTAGACAGGAGTCTCCTGTCACTCGCCCGACCACTTCCGAGCGGATTCTGCTTGGATATGTCGACGAGTAGGCTCGTTCCCTCGGCTGTTCCGTCTGTGACCCAAATCTTGTTCCATTCTCTGACGAAGATCTTATTGCCCAAAGATCCGAAGAACTCCGAGTCTGTTGCGCTCGAAGTTGAAAGCAATTTGACCATCCTGGTGGTAGCAGCCGTACCCTCGCTCACCCAAAGCTTGACGTCATCAAAGTCATCCGTCGTAAAGAAAAGTCGTGCGCCGTCTTTTCCGTCTACATTCAGATCCACTGAGTAAACGAGTTCCTCGAGTAGAGGCTCGTACGTAAAGGTTTCAGGGTCGAACCCGACAAGCGACTCCCTGCCATCTTTCAAGGTGGTAAAAAGAAAGCGCCCCTTGAATTCCCGCTCGAATCGCACATGCTCGTCTGGAAATATGGGAGTGACAGCTCCAGTCGTGGTATCCGCGATGAACTGACGTCGGAATCCGAACCATTCATTACCTAACGTATCAGTCGAGATCAGAATATGGTCCCCGAGGCTTCGTATGTACACAGTCTTTCCGAAGGAATCATAGTATTGAACGTTACCTACTTTTCCGAGTTGTACAAACTCCTTGTCAGATTGCGTCTTTCGATAAAGGTACAGGGCTCCCTCCACGTCGAAGCTCAATCCATATATCGAGGAACCTATGACGGCGGAGTCTCGCAACGAGATCCGCACTGGCGACTTCTCTGTGTCGGCTAAAAGGTACGCTGTCTCGGCAGAGGCTATCGAGGCGGGTATAATCGCGATACAGAAAAGGCTCATGAGAGCGCGCGCGAGAAATTGTTGGGCAGGCATCGCAAACGAGGTAATGAGCTTTGTGACCAAGTGCCGACTGACGGCTTTGATCGTCGAGTTGCGCATCTCGGGAACGTTGGAGCTCTTTATGGGCATTATACCTCCTGCTTCAGTCAGGCCTGGGTCAGCTTGGTTATTGTCCTTTTCGTTGGAGCCGCTGCATATGGGTCACAACGCCCTTAATTTAGGGGGGTTGATTCTGATGGATAGTACGCTCAATTCACTTTTTGTAAATCGTTAATTGGTGTTGCCGGTGCGCGAATGGTGTCTGGTGCGGGTCAGACGGCTAATGCCTAAAGTAGGAGCTGCCGTCCCGACACTGAGTTTCCCGACTGCCATGTGAGCGCCAAAGGATGAGCTAAGTAGCTAAAATAAGGAATTGGATAAACGTCTCCCATCCGGTCTGAATCTGAGTGAATTAGTAATCCGATCCGTTGGTCCGCGATCCGCGATCCGCGATCCGTTGGTCCGGGGTTCCGCGATCCGCGATCCGTTGGTCCGGGGTTACGCGATCCGCGATCCGTTGGTCCGGGGTTACTTTATGAAGCAACTAAGTTCCACAAGCGCCGATATTCAGAAGGTCGTATGCGTAGAGTAACCTTGGTCTTGTATGTCTCGTCCACCTCGTATCCTAATTCCGCAGACTGTGGTGATGCTGACCTCGCGTGTCCAGCGGGGGCTGCCGTTTGTCTGCACCCCACTCATGGAGTTCATACTGTGGAGCGCTCTGGCAGTAGCGCAAAATCACTATCCGGTAAAAATAATCGCGTTCGTGGTAATGGGGAATCACATCCATATCATAGCACTCGTTGAAGATCCCACCATGGTAGAGAGCTTTATGGAGAGGTTTAAGTGCGAGACCGCCCATGCCGTTAATAGGCTTCTAGCAAGACGCCAAGTAACCGTGTGGTGTGAGGGATACGACTCGCCCGTAATCCTCACCCTTGATGACCTCGTAGAGAAGCTTGCCTACGTCTATGCGAACCCAGCCAGAGCGTACCGTGCAGCCTCTATCAGCACCTACAAAGGGGTATCCAGTTGGGGGATGCTCACTTCTGGAGAAGCATCCCGAGAGGTAAAGAGGATTCGAAGAACATTTCTCGGTCCAGTAGCCACCGGAAGGGTCTCAGCCTCCGTAAGGCGACAAGAGGCCGCAGCGGTTGAAAATCAGGCTACGGAAAAAGCTACGTTTACTTTGAGCCCCAACGCCTGGACTACCGCTTTCCCTAGCCAGGCCACACAGGAGCAGCTTAACGAAAGGCTCTTAGCGCGAGTTCAGGAGATTGAACACGAGGTGGCAGTTATCCGAGAGCAACAGCGGGTCTCCCTTCCTTCAGATTCCGAGCTAGCTTCTCAGCCGATCGATACTCCTTATGTACCAACCACCTTTGGGCGCAGGATGTGGTGTATCTGCAGAGATATCCCTTTACGGATCGCCTTTATCTCCTTTATCAAAAGGCTACGCTCTAAGGCCAAGAAGGTACGCCTCAGATGGCTTCAAGGCGATCGGAGCAGATCATTTCCAACGGGGCTCTTTCCTCCGAGTCAGCCGATACTTGCCAACTTATTGCCAGCCTATTTTAGGCGTTCCATCGCAGTTACTTGATACCGCTCCCAGGGGTATCTCTGTTGAGCTTTGGCATATTGCCGCCTGAGCTAGACCTCTTTATGTCCCCGCGGCCAGAGTTACTTCAATAGAAATACAATTGATGCTCCCGAATCAATTCCAGGTGCCGCGTCTCGGCTGCGTCTCGGCTGAAAGCGCCGCCACCCGACTGCCGATGGAGAGTTTTCGAAGATGCGCTGATGTCACGCACGTCTCGTATTTTGTTCCAGCTGAAGTAGCCCCGGACCAGCGTACCACCACGTACCACCACGTACCACGTACCACGCGTACCACGTACCAAGTAGCCCCGGACCAGCGTACCAGCGTACCAGCGTACCAGCGTACCAGTACCAGCGTACCAGTAGCCCCGGACCAGCGTACCTCGTACCTCGTACCTCGTACCTCGCAATTCGTGCTTCAAGCACACCTTGTAGCTCTCTTCGAGCATGCCAGCGCCGAGAGCGGTATGCACCTTCAGTGCGGCGTCAACAATGACCTTCGAAACTTCATTTGGAGTCATATCTTTGTGTCCTTTGCGTCCTTTGAGGTCCAAATAAGTGATCGGAGAATCGACGCAAAAGTTGCGTACCACTGCAATAAACTCTAGAATTCAAGGGAGACTCGAATGGATGCTCGGGCGAGGCGCCCTCGCACCATTCATTGTAGCGTTCTCCTCCTCAGCAAGCGTCGATCGGTAGGCTAGCTTTTTGGTTCGTTACCGCGGAGCCGAGGCTAAGAAGCTCTGCAACAACGAGATCAAACCGATCGAGCACCGCGCTCCACGAGTATTCCTGCTCGACATATCGACGGCCGAGTTCGGCGTGTCTCCGACGCGTCTGCGGATCGTGAAGGAGATGCTGAGTCACACCTGCGAGATCCGACGCAGAGGAGAAGTAAAGTCCACCCCCACTCTTCACCACATGGTGGCGCGTGACCGCACACTCTCCGTGTACAGCGACCGGTGTACCGACCATCCACGCCTCCATCAACACGATCGAGAAGGATTCATTGGTTGAGGGCTGGCACAGATAGAGGGCGTGGCGTAACAACCGTTGCTTCTCGACTTCGCTCAGATGCGGTAGATCGATCACATCCCCACGCGATACCGCTTCAGGCCGGTGCAGATCCGAGAAGCTCCCCCCTCCGAGGATCGCAAGCTTGACCTCGGACGGAATCAACCCGCCGTCCTTCGCCGCGCAAAAATAATCTATCAAGCGGTGTACGTTTTTGCCGGTCTCTTTACGCCCGAGGTACAGGATGTACGGAAAGTGCTCCTCGAAATAAGGCGATAAGCTCTCTACATACTGCGCAGTGGGGGCTTCGAATCCCATTCCAGCAACACCCCCTGGAATGTCACCGTAGAGCGAGCGCGCGAGATACATCTCAGGCTCCGCATTGAAGAGACATCCCCTCACCTGCCGAAACATCGAGGCTATCACCTCCTGATATGCATAACTTTCATCGTGCAAACACGGGATCAGAATGCTCTTCTCGGGAGCGATGAGGGAGCCCCAAAAGGTGGTGCCGAAAAGGTACGGCCCGAAGAAGAACGCGTCGAACTCACCAGAGCGTTGTGCTATGTGCGCATACAGGGCCTTAGAGTTGACGCTCTCCGACATCCACGTGAGCTGATCATCCGCCGAAACCTGAGAGCCTTCGTGCAAGGCGCATTGGATCGGGATCCAGCGCTCGAGGTCTCGCTCGTCGACTTCGAATCGCGTCACCTTGATGCCGTTGACGACTGACTCTCCCGCCTCGAACTCATTGGCCCATGTACGGTTGTCCTTGGCGCAGGTAGTGAAGATCTCCACGGAATCACCCCGAGCCTGTAACGCATGTGCGAGCCCCCCCATCAGGGTCTCGGCACCACCGGCTATACCATCAAAATATCGAGGCGGAACGAAACAGAACTTCATGTAGGTACTACTGGGTCTACTCAGAAAATCCAAGCGAGCGGTGTTTGTACGACGCCGTACTGAGAAGGCAAAATTGCACAAAGACGCGGGGGAGAAAACAGCCCAAGCGTGCAAGGTTGAAGAGCCCTATGCCTAACTACCCGAACTCGCGTCGAATTATGCACGAATCCAGCACCTAAAAATCGCTCACTTACTCGAGGTTAAGACTTTTAGCGCCCAAAACAGCACATCCCAACACCGGACCAGCATAACTCTGTTTGTAACTCGTGCGTATTGAACGGGTGACGATAGTTTCGGTAGTACAACGAAAGGAACGTTTATGACTAATGCACCACAACCGCTACTCCTGACTGTCAAGGAAGTAGCTAAACTGCTCCGTATCCATCGCCCCAAAGTGTATGACCTGATCAAGGCAGGCACGATCGAGGTATTCAAACTCGGCTCTGATTGGCGCGTTAAGCGTGAGTCAGTTGAGCGTTTGATTGGAGAGATCCCTGAGGATTTTTTCTCCAGCTCCAAGGGGGGTGTAAAGAAGCTCACGGCTAACGGACTCGACCACGTCAAACTCGCGTCGTAACCTTACGAAACCGCGCCTCGCTGAAACCGCGCCTCGCTGTTTCCACGCTGTTACACCGCCGAAGGGCGCGCGTAACAGCCATAAACAACGAGGCGCCGGACGCTTGTTCGCGCGGCTCTACACACTTCGCGCTATACCGGCAGCGCCCGCGCCAGTGCGGCGAACTGCGCAATCCCAAGCTGCT
>JBILFA010000190.1:0-4254 GCA_044351795.1 Bdellovibrionota bacterium
ATCGACTCGGGGAAGGACGTCTCCGGCGGCATCGCTATCTGCGAATGGGCATCAAGCATCAGCCGCAGAAGCGTAGTGCCGGATCGGATGGCACCGACGATGATAGGCATTACAGCTCTTTTCTCGACCGGTTGATTCCCTGAAATATCAATAGAGCTCAAACGGGGCCAGCCTTTATGAATCTATCCCAAGTGGAGCGTATCCAGAAACTTTACAATCTGCACTGTTTGCTTCCTCAGCAAGCTGCCCCATCGATGCCAGCATCTCACTACGGGCCTGGAACCAGGCCTCAGCGTGTGGATGATTCCGATATGCGTCCAGCCAAGGGCCGCCATTGGTGTAATGGATCAACTTCGTTTTGCTGTCCATCCAATCGAGCGTGTTCCAATTTTTCGAGATTTCACCGATCTGCTCGTCTGGAATATCCTGAAAGCGATGCAGGTATGCGCCTGACTGAGTTTCAACAACCTCCTTACTCCAGAGCCTCAATTTCTCGCAATTCAGGATCATGAGGCTCGACCAATTTTTCCTCGGGTAACTGGACTGCTCGCAGCCATACATCTTAATCGTGTTTGTCGGCTGGTAATCATGTTTCACGACACGAAGGGCATAGTCTTTCATGTCAAGGTCATCGAGTTCTCTGATATCTCCCAGACAAAGCATGTCGCTATCCATGAAAATGGCCTTTCCTTTGAATCCGCAGAGGTGCGGAACCAGGAACCGCGAGTAGGTGAACTCAGTCGACGCCCTTGGATCGTGAGGGCGGACGAAATGTAGTTCGTCGAGCCGGAGATAGCGAATGTCGAGTTGTAGAGATGCGTGCCTATGAAGGCTATGCCTGAGCACGTCTGCGGACTCCGGAAACCGAGAATCCCATCCGATGAAAACTCTCAAAACGTCTTGGGTTATCTCCATGCTGCAAAAATTCCCCTAATGATTATTGAATATTGTGAAACCAGTGAACAAAATCATCACCTTACATCGTCCTCACAAAAAAAAATAGGAAGAAGAAGAAGCTGCGCGCTAAGGCTAAGAAGGTACGAGTGTCGCAACTCATGAAGTAACACCGGACCAGAGGAAGAATAGGGGGGTGTCGATAACGTGCTTCAGCTGACAGCGCTGCTACCAGGCTGTTTCCAGAAAGTTTGTCGAAGTAACCCCGGACCAGAAGAACACAACTCATGAAGTAACACTGGACCAGAGGAATAACTTCTCATGCATTAGGGGCGAGGGGGAAGGCTCCCGAAAACGAACGGGTAGTCGCCATCAAGAGAGGCGTCTATTATTGGCAACGCTTGCCGCCATTCGGCATGACCCACACTTGAAAACTTTTTACCTTCGCTTACTTTCAGCAGGGAAACCTCGCAAGGTAGCCATCGTCGCCTGCATGCGTAAATTCTCGGTTCACCTAAACAGCATATTGAGACAAGACCCTCAGCAGCATTTCATGGCTCAATAAATCTTGACTTTCAACACAGCTGCTTTGTGGTCCAAAAAAATGCCCGCCTTACGGGGAAGGAGAACGGCTCAGTGAGCGAGCGCTTTAGCGATCCGCTCGAATGATTTGTTATCCATAAAGGGCATGGATTACATTTGATATACTCTTCAAGGTCGGATTTCCCTCTGGCGACAGAATTCTGTGCAGGGTGCGGCGAGACGTTTTTGACCTCTTAGCTAACGACCCCTTATTTACCGCATCCAAGTGACCACGGAGTATCTCCTTGAAAGATTCAATATCTTTGTCGATAAGGCACTGCCAAAACGCACGAAAAACGAGCTCCTGATCCTGCAATCGCTTGGCACTGCTCGTCTTGACTGTTGCCGCCCCCGCCCTAAGTCGCCGAATCGGAATATCGCTCAAGGAGAGCTCTCGCTTTTTTGATGTCACTTTTTTGGGCATTTTTTCCTCCGCCGTGAATAAGCAGAACAACTCGCTGACCAACTCTGGCAAAATAGACTCTGAGTCCATTCTTCCAGCGAAGCTCAGATAGTCCATCCCCGAGATGCTTTGCATCACCGAGGTGGTCATACTGCTCAATTCGAAATACACGTGATTCCACTAATGCCTGAATTTTGGCCGACTCGCTTGACAGCCAAATTTCAAACTCTTCAGTGCGAATCACTTGCATGATCGTAGTGTGCCATATATGGCACACTGTTCACAAGGTTTATTTAGAAGCCCTCTCAGCTATTAGCGGAGTCCAAACTCGAGACAAACCGAGAGGTTCGGGGAGTCGCCTCACCTCGAATACGTCAGGGTTTGATAATTGTTGCCAAAAGTCAAAACCAATAGAGCTGTCCAGCGAATTCGCAATAAGCGCCAACAGGTTACCATGAGAGAAGATTGCGGTTGGGAGTCGCGTTCCTTGAAAAACGTCATGAAATACCGCAACCCCACGAGCTTGCGCTGACCGTGATGATTCTCCCTCTGGGAGACAAAGCTTATGATCATCAAAACTCTCTCGAAGTGCCGCGCGCCAATCGCCATTCTCGACTAGTCCGAGTTGGCGCTCCGCCAATCGCGGGTCTACTTCGATTTCCAATCCTAACATTTCCGCCAGCGGGCGCGCACTGTCGACGGCACGCTTAAACGGACTGCTCACAATTCGGGCAACTCCTAGCCCTGCAAGGAATGCGGAAAGTCGAAGGGACTGCTCGTGCCCCGTCTCGGTTAGAGCGGCCTCCGGCTCTTGGCCCTCTGCACTACAATGACGAACTAAGTATACGCTCATAGAATATTGGAGAACGTTTGCGTGACGGGGGGAAGTCCCGTCGACGCCCTTGTTCTCTCAAGATTGCAGGTCCGTCCCTGTCCAGTTACGACCAAAACCACTGTAGCTCCACCTGTAGGTAGAACCACTCCGCTCAAGGACCTGTTGCAACCGTTGGGTGAAGTCACTTGAAAGGATATATTCGAAGTGTGTGGGTTTCTCTCCCCCGTGTCCTTTCCAGCAACTGCTGTATGACCCTCTGCTCTTCGCGTTCGGAAGGGTTCTCTTGAGACAAAGTATCGATATCAGTCGCGTGTATCCAGGGGACTTCCTTCTCAATGCAAGCATTTACATCTGCGGGCGCAGAAAGAAACTCGTTCCAGGTGTGAAGTCCTTTGTAGGTATCGATTGTCTTGCTCTGCCTGGCTCGGACTGGGTTTAGGAAGGTGTAAACCATTCTCTGCACAGCCATCTCGAGGTCCAGTACCTGTACCATACTGTCATCGTCGTCCCACAATGTTAACCATCGTAGAGCCAGTAGGCGCTTTAGGAAGTCCGTGATCCGCTTTTTAAGCCCGCCATGAAAATCACGTAGAGCAGACCCATCGAGGGAGTAGAGTTGGATATGTGGATGGTTAGCCATCCAGACGAATGCGCAGACGATGACCTGCTCAGTTCGCAAGAGTCGAGCGATAATACTCTGTAGTAGTAGAGAGGTAAGTTTCCTGGCGGGCAGGGGAAGGCCCTGCTTCGATCGGAAACACAGCTCGTACATCCGTTTGCTTAGGTACATTCTTGGTGCTCTCACCCCCTTTTAATCGGAAGCGAGGTGATTATGTTGCGTCACATGGGAAGAAAAGTTGGGGGGTACCAGGAAAGGGGGGCTTACTCTTTAATCCTTGGATCTCCGCTCCTGCTTGCGCTGCGACCAGACACGCCTTAGCCCCTCCAGAGAAGGGGAAGGAGCTATCTTTGCTTCCGTTGCGTCCCCCTACCGAGTCCCAAAGCTTATATGGCTGTAAGCCCTCATTTACTCGTGCCTCCTGTACCACAAAAAACATTCCCCCAAAATTGATCACAAGTAAATTACTATTTTGACCGATGAAAGCTATGAGAATTGAATGCGACAGTACTTCAATTGCAGAGCCGGCCATTCGACGCTAATCGTTTTCACCGTTAGCACCTGCGGAAGCTAATACATGGGGCGCAATATAAAACCTCTCGGACTAAGCGTCATATCAGTGCTGGCCTGCACGAGTGTCTTCGCTCTGGTCATAGAGTTGGCGCAGGGGATACCTATCGCGAGGAGCCCCGAAAGTCACGCAAAGGACGAGGCTCCATACATAATTCCAAGCCCGACGGTAACTCCGACTAGCACGGTGACGCCGACTCGTACCGCGACTAGCACGGCGACGCCGACTCGCACCGCGACTAGCACGGTGACGCCGACTCGCACCGCGACTAGCACGGTGACGCCGACTCGCACCGCGACTAGCACGGCGACGCCGACTCGCACCGCGACTAGCACGGTGACGCCGACTCG
>JBILFA010000091.1:0-14303 GCA_044351795.1 Bdellovibrionota bacterium
TTGCCTCGAGGAGCCGCTGCAACGCACGCTCCCTGGCTGCAGCAAGAAGATTATCCGTCTCAGGCGACACTAGATCCTCTAGTCGCCCACGTTGATTGGGTGATGGTTGCGTTCCGACTGGCTCCACTCTGAGAAACGATACTACACCAAGGACCCAACCTCCACCCCAGCTTGCTGTCCTCATCGTTCGCCTTACAGATTATGGAACACGCCTTACCGACGAAGGACTCGACGATACAGCAACGCTCCCTTCTTCTTATCCTTGTAGTACGACAGATCCGATCATATCCGCGCTCCCTCCCGTGCCCGCTTCGCTGACTCTTCAAGCCGCACGCAGATGTTTTTAAGCGAAGATTGTAGCCTCGAACAGTGGACCCCTATAGTATCGAAAAACGAGCGAGCGGCACTATCTCGTGATATCCACAAAACTTCTTAGCGCCTTTTCTAGAGGCATCACAGAGATACCGTCTTCATGGTACTCCTCATTACCAAGGTATAGCAGGTGGCACTTTGCAGTTGGATAGTCGTGTAAGAAGAGCTTTAAGCCCGCAGTGTCCTCACTTCGCACACGATCGGCATGCTTCAGTTCAAACGCGTGAATACCACGGGGGCCGTAGAGTACAAAGTCAACTTCATCTCTACCTTGAGTACGCCAATAGAAGATGGAGTACTCCAGGCTATGATAATCGTTGAGGGCTCGCGCCTGTTGATAGAAGAGGGTCTCAACACTGGCGCCAGGGGTAAGCTCCGGGTGATCGAGTGGGCCCTTAGGACGAATCGCGTTAAATACGCCGCTATCAAAGAAGAGAAATTTTGGATGCGCGATTAACCGTCGCTTCGCCCGTTTGCTGAATATGGGCAGTCGCGCCGCGAGAAGAAGGTCCTCGACGATAGTAAAATAATCCTGAATTACCTTGACGGAGATATGACTCTCTCGTGCTACCTCAGCCATCGTGAGCACTTCGGATTGAGAAAAGGAAGCAACCTCAAGAAATCGGCTGAAGGCGGAAATGTTTCGGGTGAGCCCCTCTTGCTGCACTTCCTCTCTAAGGTACGTTGCAACATAGCTTGCTAGGTAGGCTGCAGGGTCCTGCTCTCCGTACACAGAGGGGAGAGAGCCGAAGCGGAGTGAGTGTTTGAGCGAGAAGCTCTCTCCAAGCTCCTCAATCGTAAGGGGGTGCATGAATCGAGTGAGCGCACGCCCTGCTAAGAGGTTAACCCCCTTTCGCCGGAGCGCTCGGGCGCTAGAGCCTGTCATGATGAAACGAAGCTTTCGAGACTCGATGAGGCGATGCACCTCGTTAAGTAGTTCGGGAATTCGCTGCACCTCATCCAGTATGACCCAGCCTGAGTAGTCGCGTGGTATTCGTTCTCCCAGCCTGGTTGGATCCGCGAGGAGTTGCGAATAAGTTCTGGCTTCGAGGAGGTCAAAGTAGAGGTCGTTTGGAAATGTTCTTCGCAGCCATTCAGTCTTGCCAACCCCGCGGGGTCCGAAAAGAAAAAAACTCTTATTGTCTGTATAGGTTAGCGATCTAGGAAACATAAAGGCATTTTATAGCGCAAAAAAGCTCTTTGCAAGGCCTAATTGACAACCAGTTGATAATTCGATGTTTTTGTTAAGGACCCAGCCTCCTCACCCCAGCTTGCCTGACTTCAACTACTTACAAAACAGCGATCGATTTGCTTATCCGTCAATGGTCTGCGCTCGCGTTAGCTGGCTTCCTGTAATATGCGGCTCAGGCTCCTGCCCTGCGCGCGCCACATCTGAAGCCCACCGGCCAGACTGAAGCCGTGACCACCTCGGCGCGTCAATTGAGCCGCACATCGGCGCGACTGCTCACCGATCGGGCAGACAAAAAGCACCTTGCGCTCATATCCTGAAAAAGGAGCGCGTAGATCAAGCAGCTTCTCAAGATGCTCAAGTGGGATGTTTATCGCACCGTCGATTGAACCCAACTCAAAGGCGATCGAATTACGCACATCAACGATTAAAGGATCGTTCTCTGCCGTCCATCCATCGACTGCATCCGGCGCAATCTCTGAGGCGAGCGCTATCTGCGGCTGAGAGAGGGAAAATATAGAACGGGGGTCTGCTCGCATACCGAAAAGCTCTGGTCTTCTCTCCTTGATGTACGACAGGTACCACTCCGCCCTATCACATGCGATGAACACAGCCGTTTTCTGATCCTTGAAAGATTCAGCAATCGTTCTAAGGTATCGAACCGCCCCACAGTAGTTGGCGCCGGCTGATGGTCCACACAACAATCCGCACTTGCGAATAAGTGTTAACATTCCATCAATCGCTTCGCGCGACTCGACGACAGAGAATTCATCGTATGCATCCCGCCGAAAAAATCCCGTCTCCCACAACTGCTCCATGGTTCGCAGCCCGGGAATAAAGTCGCTGCGACCGGCCGTGATTCCTACCGACACGAGCGAGGGATTCGACTCACGCAGCCGCTGGACGATCCCTAAGGTCGATCCTGATGTGCCGAGCCCTGAGCAAAGAAAATCGACACGTGTCAGATCTCGCTCAAGCTCACGGCCGGTGCTGGAGTAGTGGGTTTTCGGGTTGGTCTCATTGGTGAATTGAGAGGTAAAGAATAGACCTCCACCGGCTGCGGCTACCTGTTTCTGGATCAGATACTGGGGATCATTTGGGTCGTTTGGATCGAAGCAATTGAGCGCTCCTGGAACCTCCTCTACCTCAACTCCGAGCAGGGTAAGGATATCTTTTGTCTCCTGCACGCGCACCATTGAGCTGACGAGTCGAAATGGCACATTGTGCATACCAGCAATGACGGCAATGGCCTTGGCTGTGTTGCCACTTGAATTCTCTATAAGACCGATCTTCTGTTCGCGGAGTCGCGGTAGCTCGGCCCGTAAGAACTCCCACGCGATCCGATCCTTGACCGAGCCGAATGGATTACACAGCTCAAGCTTCGCGTAGAGGTCGACCTTGGGCAGTCCGTGAACCTCCGGCGCAATACGTAGCAGCGGCGTGTTGCCAATCAATTCCGTTATCGAGGAAACAATCATATCGACTCCCCAAGCCTATGGCGGACCGGTGAATACTCCTCATCGAGGCTCCAACGCCATCGCTCCCCGCTGCGCACTACCACGACTTTGCGCGCAATCGCCTGGTGCAGCACGGATGACTCCATAAAGTCCATAAGATACGGAGCAGTATTGATGAATACGAAGAGGTCGCCGCGCTCCACTCGCAGGCCAGGATAGACCTTTTGGTGCTGGATCAGATCATTGGGTATGCAGAGGTTACCCACCAGGTACGCCCCCCGAGTATCCCGCTGACGCTCTCCCCGCGGTAGAAAGATTGGCTGAGTGAGCAACTTCTGCTCACTGCTTCGAATATTCGAGTGATTCATCTCAAGCGACAACACCAGATCCCCCTGCGCATTCTCCTTGCGGGTGGCAACCCGACCGATAGAGACTCCTGCTTGGTCAAGCATCGCTCGTCCGGGCTCCACCTCTACATGGATCATAAAATCCTGCAGGACACGAGCCACCGACTCACCATCGAAGCGCGGGAGCTTCGCCCTCAGAAAGGACCGGAACTGCTCTGCTCCGGATAGAGAAACGAAGTGTTCCTGGAATGCCGGTGATCCAACCAAGCCCTTTTCAGAGAGCTGAAAGCCGAGTCCTGAGCCATTCCAGGTTACCGGCTTAACCTGACCCAAAAGACTCGCCTTGAGATAGGTTTGGAAGCGCTGCCACTCCTCCCCACTGGCAGCATACTTTATCTTGAAGCCGCCACCGATATTGATCACTCGCGGCTGAATACCCCGCCGCTGTGCAGCGATCAATACCTCAAGTACCTCCTCAAACGCGGTCACCCGTTCCTGCTCAGACGGAAGCGGCAGATGAAACGAGAACCCGACACACTCAATCCATTCTTTCTGGTCACATAAACAATCAAGGATCTCTGCTGCCTGTGCCACGGGGATACCGAAGACCGAGCTGTTCGCTTTTGCAGCCGTGCTGCCCTTCGCAAATCCAGCTAGCCTCACGAGAACTCGTACCCGCTCGCTGACCAGGCGACAGGGCCCAAACTGGCAGAGCATAGTTAATTCATCGAAACTATCGATACAGACCGTTGCTCCATGCTGGCTGGCAAGCGCCAAGTATTCAATATCCTTGGGACCGGAGGCGTGAATCCGAGGTCCCGCAACACCCGCTGCCAACGCTGCGGCTAGCGCACCAGCAGATGAAACATCAACAGGGATTCCTAGCAGTGCTACCTCGCGAACGATCCCCTGCGAGCGATTCGGTTTTGTGGTGTAGAGGACGGATCCCTCAACCCTCTCCTCTGCCAACACCGCTTGGAAAGACGCAACGGTCTCGCGCACTCGGTCGGGAAACAGGACGTTAAGGGGCGAGCCAAGCGCATCAACAAGATCATGCACGAACGAGGCGTCCGCCAGAAAATTAAACACATCAGCATGCTGCGCCGGTGAAACTGCAACCGCCGCCCGACAGCCGCAAACACCACAGCATTTGTCGGAGGCATCATCGGATATTTTACCAAGGGCGTTAGCGATACTCATTCGATGCATGAATTAAGGCTGCTGGCAACACGGACGGCTCGAAGTGGGATCTCGATCCAGCTTAGGAGTCGCTGGAGCCCCTAAGGCGATGTCTAACACTGGCAGTGCAGGCAGGGGTCTCTCTATTTGTTTAGCTACCTGCTCTAGAATCTCAATCGCCCTCGGTGCTCCAGCGGGGGAAGGGTTCTCCCGAAACCAAGCTAGAAATGCAGGACGCGCAGTGTTTCCAGCTATTGCCACCTGCCTCAGAGCTTCTTCTATTGAAGAAGCTCTCATCACATCTTTTGCAGCAGCCGAGGGCTCCGCTGCTGAGAAGTACTGCTGCGAGGGAGACTCCGAAGCCAGCTCTTTCAATAGCAATGTAACGGCCCGCTGACCGTTACCTTTGTCTGGCTCACATCCAGTTAATGCCCTTAAATAACGGTACGGATCCTTCGCAACAGCAACTAGCGGCGCCGCCCCGCTGCCAACCTGAAACGCGGGATCCTGGGCCTGAACAGCCAAGATTTCAGCAAAAAGATTCGAGCCACTTTGCAGCGAGCTAAGTGCTACTACAATTGGGGAAATTCCTAATGCCTGATTATCTGATAGCGCTTCATGAAATATACACATAGGTTCTCCTTACTTTCCAAAATACAATGCTTCGATAATCTGATGTTGGCCCGGAAATTCCTCAGTGCCTGCCAAGCTACTCATGTGACCAACATCGTAGAGCTCCGGCTCTGAGCATGGGCACAACGTACCGTTCTTGCAGACGACCACGGAAACGCGCTTATCTTCTCCACTTTCGAAAAAAACTACTTTAATTGGCTCCCCTTCTGACTCAGTTGCCTTCCTTTCAATTACTTCACGAAATCGTGGCTCAACAGACAAAAGTCGTTGTTCGGCGAGTACAGCTCGCTCGCCAGAGAATTCGGTGCGCTCCTCCGGAATATCGGAGAGCCTTTTTAGCGGAATGCCTATATCTCTCACAGAGTGTGAGCACCAATTGTGAAGGAGATAGCCGCCCCCACCAAGACCACCCAGACCCAGCAAGCATAGAGCATGGGGACCTAGGGCGAGGCCCCCAGCAAGAGCTGCTCGTTGAATCCAAGTACCGCGCGTCACGCCAGGGGTACTCGGACCCACAAGTTCGTCAGAGGGCCGTTCCGAGCTCGAATTTGAAGCGACGTCGGGTTTAGGTGTACACCCCAGCATATTTTAGCTCCTAACGGGATAATGCAATCTTTGTAGACCGCGTCGCGGAGCATATGCATTTCCGAGAATGAATGGAATGTGACAAAATGCCGCACGTCGGCCCGGTATGGCTGACGTCATGCTGTTCTTTCCTCTCGTCGGAATTAATCAAGGTACATTAGTCATAGTTAGTCATGGGTTTCTTGTACTGACCATGGAGAGAACGGGTCGATGAAATCCTTCCACCCCTCTTCGCCAAGCGCGAGCTCCTCGTCTGTGAGGAGGCAATGATCTAACATCGATGTTAGTCGCTCCTGCTTCATGTCGATTCCGATAAGTACAAGCTCCTGTTTACCCTTTACCGGTGCAGTTTCTGAGCTAATCAGTGAGCCGTCCTCCCCCGTTGCCGCCCAATAACCAGCTGGTTCGGAGCGACACGACCCTCCCGCCTGCGACCAAGACCCGGCGAGGCGGGGGCGCGACGCGAGCCAGAAAAAGCCCTTTGAACGAACAACACCTGGCCATTCAGATTGAATGCACGCAGAGAAGCGCTCGGGATGAAAGGGCTTATCACGCCGGTAGACAAAGCTTGTGATTCCATACTCCTCTGTTTCTGGTGTGTGTTCGCCTGAGAGCTCCTTAATCCAGCCCGGGCTCTGAGCTGCCTTCTCATAGTCAAAAAGCTTTGTGTTGAGTACGTTTCTAGGATCAAGGTTCCCGAATTGAGCATGAACAATCTGCGCGTCTGGGTTTAGCTTTTGAATCATCGCCTCGACAACAGCAAGCTGCTTGGGAGGGAGTAGGTCTGTCTTGTTAAGAACGATGATGTTAGCGAACTCGACCTGATCAATGAGCAGATCGACTATCGTCCTGTCGTCTGAGTCGTCAGCGCCGATACCGAGCTTCGTAAGGTCGTCTGATGACTCCATCTGAGAGAAGAAATTCGCCGCGTCAACAACGGTCACCATCGTGTCGAGTCGAGCAACCTGTGAAAGGCTCCGTCCCTCTTCATCGGTGTGAGCAAAGGTCGCTGCTACTGGCATCGGTTCCCCAATCCCAGTCGACTCTATGAGGAGATAGTCGTATTTTCCCTCTCCGGCTAACTCTGCTACCTGCTCCAGGAGGTCCTCTCGCAGGGTGCAACAGATGCAGCCGTTTGACATCTCCACGAGCCGTTCCTGGCTTCGATCAAGGCGCGCATCTCCTCGCTCAACGAGCTGCGCATCGATGTTTACCTCACTCATATCATTGACGATTACGGCAACCTTCAGCCCGTCGCGATTCGTCAGGACGTGATTCAGAAGGGTGGTCTTCCCAGCGCCTAAGAAACCAGAGAGTACGGTTACGGGGAGTCTTTGTCGGCGCAGCTCTTTGTGTGGGGACATATGTGATCTCTCCTCGCTAATGCAACCTAGTTGCAAGTAGATCTCAGATAGGCTACCGTGTTGTCAACAGGGCGGTGTTGAGAAAGTGAGAAAGACTCATGCGAGACAGGCGATAGTCGAACTTCTGACAAGTGCTGCGAGGCCGGTATCAGCTGGAGCGATCGTGGAGGCTACTACCTGCGCGCGACCGGATGTTAACAAGTCTACGGTCCTCACAAGTAAATTCCTTTTGCCTCTTCTCCCCAGCCAAGCAGGCTGTTGAGGCGTACAGCGCCCTAGCGTGGGCGCTGTATGTCCTAACGATTTATAGTCGGAGGCTCCGCGTGTACATCTCGCGCATCGTTGGCTGCGGACGGCTTGACGATTCCCTTCACCATAGCGAGAACAGTACCGAGATCTGTCAAATTTGCGGGAATAACTACCGTACTGGATTTCTGCGCGATCTTTCCAAATTGCGGCAGATACTGCTCTGCTATCCTTAAGTCCATAGCAGCTTTGCCTCCATCACCAAGGAGCGATTGCCCCACAACTTTAAGACCCTCTGCTGTAGCACGAGCCACCTCGAGGATCGCCTCGGCTTCTCCCTTAGCCGTGTTAATCTGAGCCATCATACTGGCCTCGGATTCCTTAATCTGGCGCTGCTTCTCTCCCTCGGCACTGTTGATAGCGGCATCGCGTTGACCTTCCGATGCCAAGATAGCCGCTCGCTTCTCTCGCTCCGCCTTCATCTGCTTTTCCATCGCTGTTATAACTTCCCGCGGTGGATTGATGTTCTTGATTTCATAGCGGAGGATCTTTACTCCCCACGCTTCCGCAGCTTTGTCGACTTCTGCCACGACATTAGCATTGATATGAGTTCGAGCTTCAAAGGTTCTATCGAGCTCAATCCTTCCTATTTCACTTCTCAGGGTCGTCTGCGCCAATTGCACGAGGCCGAAGATATAGTCATCGATGCCGTATGATGCGGTTTGTGCATCGATCACACGAACGTACAAAACACCATCGACTCCAACCTGCACATTGTCACTCGTAATGCAGACCTGCTCCGGTATGTCGATGACCTGCTCCTTGACGGAATGACGGTATCGAACCGCGTCAAAGAAGGGGATGAGAACGTGGAAGCCCGCATCAAGGGTCTTGTGGTATTGACCGAGCCGCTCGACAACATAGCGCATCTGCTGAGGAACGATCACTGCTCCCTTGACGACCGTGAAGATCACCAGCACAGCCAAGAATAGAAAGACACTCGTACTTGCCATAAGAAACTCCTCTTTAAGTAATCAGTGAAACAAAATTAGACTAGCGTCGCTTCGCATGTAACGTCAGGCCCTCAACTTCGACGACTAGCGCTTCGGAAGCTTGATCCAGGTTCTCGTCCCCAACATTTCTGACACGCCACGTAGAACCCCACAGATCCCCGTTACCCACAGCGCCCGGGACGATCAGTTCCGTCACTTTGACCGTCTTGCCCACTGCTTTAGCCGTCATTGGCTTACGACCTTTGAGGCTCTGCTGTAGCTTTCGGGCCAGGCAGAAACACGTGACAATTGCTACAAACGAAAAGAGCAGAAGCTGCTCCGTTAAGCCAGGAACTATCCCGAGCAGAGCGATGCCTCCGACTACAACCGCAGAGACTCCGAGTAGAAACAAATAAAAGCCACTCGGTAGGGCCAGCTCTAAAAATATCAGTACCAAACCGATGAGACACCATGTCCATCCGCTCATAAAGCCTCTTTGAAAGCGCAAGACATCAAGAAACGGCCTCCGCAACCAGCGCTGGTTGACCCGCTAAAGGTCCTTTGTCGGCGCCCGCTAACTTTATCTTAACCACATCACGCTAGGAGTCACTGCACTATGCTGGCAGGAACACAACAACGTCGTGCGGCGTCAACCTTGTGCCCGTACTTTAGTCAGGAAAATCACAGCCGCCAAGGCTCTAATAGCGATCAGACGACACTCTACCCATCTCCCTCCGCCTCGCTGAAGTTGCAAGGCAGGCCCGGCCGACAACCTATGCACGAGAGACGAACGAGTCCAAACCTATCCCGACCGTCGTCCCCTCCTCTGACTCAGAAATGTGTAGGTCGCCCCCCACAGAGGCCGTAGGGTGGTGACTCGAACTAACAGCTCGTGTCCACGAATTCGCTGGACAGTGCGCACCTCTTTAAAGGCCGGATACAGAAACACCATCACCATCGCACGCAACACTCCTGAAAGTAGGAAAAGAGCCAAGAAGGGCGATGACGGAACGAGGGCACTGAGCAGCTGCGTTACTGCATCGGGCATATGCATGGCCAAAACTCCCCCAAGCAACGAGCTCACAGAGACCAGAATCCCGTTAATAATAGCTTGATAGGCTATACAGCGAGCGCGTTTCGTCGGCGTTACGGCATCAAAGACGAAATTGGCGGCGGCCAAGTTGAATCCGGACCAAAAAAAGCCGCTGTAGATCTGTATGAACATCAGAAATGCGATGTGGTCAGAGAGCAACCACATCCAGGGATTAAACGCCACTAGCCATCCGCAGACCCTCAGGATCTTCCGGTTGCCGAACTGGTCACTCAACGCTCCCCACGAGCGCATTACGACAAACTGGACAAGGACCGCCGTGGCCGCTATGCATGTATATTCGAAATAGGATAGCCGGAGATCATTGAGCATGTACATGGCAAAGTACGGCCCGGAGATCGCGACTGCAAAGTTCATAAAACTTACGAACAGCACGAACTTCACGAAATTCGAATGGCGAGCCCTCGAGATGAACTGCCAAAAGGTGAACTTGGATTCAGCCGGCACATGAATTGGAGGGTCTTCAACCCGAGTGATAGCCTGACCAGCCCACCAACGAGCCACTGCCGCTATCAGAAATGCGAGCGCGAAGCCGTACTCCGAGCTCCCTAATCCGGTAAACGAATGGATCAGCTGCCCTCCTACGAGCACTGATATGAACACGGCTATGGAGATCCACTTGTTGCGATAGCCGAAGAACTCCCCGCGCACTTCTTGCGGAATGATGTCTCCTACGAGGCTGTTCCATATCGGAGAGATGACACCAATAGTAATCTGGTAAAGAACAGCTAACGCGATGAGCGCAGAGACAGCATACCATCCCTTGTCGAGGAGGAAGGGAAGCAAGGCGATGGGCAGCCATAGAGCACCTTGGGCCTTCATGAGGAACGCAAGAATTCGCTTGCGACTTCCACTTCGATCGACGAGGCGTGTGCCGATCGTTTGAGCGAGGGAGCCGATCAATCCTGGCAACGTGGCCAGAGCACCGATTTGCAACGGAGTTCCACCGAGGAAGATTCCGAATGCGCCAAGATAGGTCTCGGCGGTACCGATCTTCACCGCATCGAGATTACCCTCGAGAACTAATACTCGAGCAGAACCACTCTTCAAAAACTTCACGTCGCACCTTTTAAAATCGGCTGCGCACGCTACCGGAACTGAGAGCTGAGGAGCCTCCGGAGCGGCTATCGCAGTGCTATTCCTTCGCGTTCCAGCCGTCGAGTGACTCGAAGTATCGCGATGATCGATAAACTATCTTTTATCGCACCATCATCCACCATCATCAAAGCATCACGCAAGGAAACGCTGCGCACCTGGAGCAATTCTGTATGGTCCGGCTGACTATCGCCGAAAGAAAGGTCTTGCGCCAGAAAGATCCTTCCACGCTCAGAGGAGAAGCAGTTGCTCACATGAACCTCTCCACCAAGGGGCTCCCAGCGAGCCGCCGAGATCCCTGTCTCTTCTTTCAATTCACGTTGGGCAGCCGCGAGGGGGTCCTCTCCCTCTTCACTACCTCCCTCGGGAATCTCCCACGAATACTCCTCGATTGGGTAGCGGTACTGCCCCACCAGCCACACTCGTTGCTCGTCGGAGAGTGCAACTATCCCCGTTGCCACCCGCGTTTCGACTACGCCGTATATGCCGGACGCACCCCTCGGAGAAATTACTTGATCCTCTCGAACCTTAATCCAAGGATTTTCGTACACAAGCCTGCTCGACAGCTTCACCCAAGGATTATCAGAAGTCATGAAACCACCTCGCACTCTTGACCGAGACATCGCCGTTCATCATTTCTCAAATTTGATATAAGGGTGCCAAATCACCGCACCGTGGAGTTTGAAAAAGAGGCAGGGCAACCGCTCACACAAGAAGCAATGGTAGGGGTAGTAAGGCCTCCCGAAGATCTGCATGCACTTTTCGTCCGAAATGACCTTGTCGAAGCGCGAATCTGACCACAAATTCGACTGAATTGACTCACACGTATCCAGCACGTGCTGAGCACTCTTGAAGAATTCTATATATCGGAGCATCCAGCTTGGTGTCGCCATCCAATAATTGCAGAAAAAAAGCGGAATGGACGGATCTGTTGCTTTGTCCTCTGGAATACCGAGCTCGTAAGTGAGTTTACTCCAGAGATCGCGGAAGAGCGGGTGATGGCGCTCACCCTGCTCGACAATCGTCTCATGACACGGGAAAAACGGCACGACATCCGGCTTTAGCGACGTGATGTATGTGGTCAGAGCCTCCATGTCCGGCATGGAGATCTTTTGCGGGGCTTTCCACGAAAGAGTTCCGACATAGTCACACTCTCGCCACTCGTCAATGTGATTGAGCAACCATGAACTGTACATCTGATTCTCGAGATAACGGTTCGTCTCGTTGTGAATCACAGTGGCCCATGAGTACCTCGCAGTCCACTGCTCGGCAAAGCGCCTTGTCTCATCATCGTACGCAAGAACGAAAATTCGAATTCTCATCTCGTCTAGACCTCTGCGGGAGCAAGGCCCTACTCCATCTCGGTTTGAAAGGCGCTCCAAAGCGGAGCCCCGAGCCCGCTAGCCGCATCCGCCCCATCGGAATTGCCGAATGTACCCCCAGACCGATCGATGAGACACGCAAAACCAACCACACGCCCTCCTTCGGCCTGAACTCGCTCTGCAGCATCCTGCAGCTGACGCCCCGAATGCACTACATCATCCACGACAACGACACGCTGTCCTTTGAGATCTGGACCAAAGAATCGACCATCCTTCTGCAAGATGGCGACCTTTCGTCCACCGGCTACGGAGGCGGCAAATAAGATACCCGAGTAGGCACGCCCTACCGCCACATCGAAGGCATCGTGATCGAGATGTCCGACGGCGTGAGCCGCCAGGCGTGCCAGATCATTGGGAGTAAGTTGAAAGCAATCGTAAAATACAGAGCAAACCTGGCCACTTGGTATACGAGTCGGTTTCGGAAATTGGATGGCGATTCGCTCGATGATGCCTTTTGTAGTTTCATCCATATCAAGATATCTCAGCAGCTGAGGAGCAGTACGCGAAACACGCTCCGACACATTACTTAGATGATATCACCTTTTTGCAAGGGCGACGATGCTTCCAAATAGGACCCCATCTGTAGTCCAATCAACTGGAAGCATTGCGAATTTCGGGAATCCTTCGCTAGTAACGGCGGCCCATTTGCTTACTACGCTTTACTGTGATAAATTTACAATATATTAACAATGCAGTGATTCCTGGCTGCCCGTTCGGAGGACAACCGCAATGAAGACTTCTCTCTTTTCAGCTCTTGTAGTGGGAGTACTAAGCTTACTTCCGTCTGCGGCATCTGCAGCCACGGTAACTGTAGTTCACGGCATAAACGGCCGTGATCTTGGGCTTACACGAGCACTGCCGGTCGATATCGCCGTAAATGGATCGTGCGCCCTTGTGGGCGTAACGTTCGGAGCGTCCACTCGCGTCGAACTCCCCGAAGGCAGCTACCGTGTGACGGTGCATTCATCCACCGGCAATTGTTCCGCTGCTCCAGTCATTGATCAGCAGGTCGCCGTGCCTGCGGGGGTGAGGAATGTGGGATTGGTTGCTCAGATCTCCAATGCCGGGGCTCCACAGCTCACAGCATTCGTCAATGACGCGCGGGCTGGCTCCATAATCGTGAACAACGCTGCTACAAGTGCCAGGATCTTAGCGGGTAGCGGCCTTAAAGGTTGGATATTTTATTACGCGATCCCCCTCAACAACGGAGAGAGTAAGGCCATAGCAGAATTCGGCAATAACCGCCGTCTCACTACGGTACTCAACCGTACGAAGAAGTTTCGCCCTTTCTACAAGAAAACATTTAAGGCAGGAGACACAGTCGTGCTTTACGTCCTTGGCTCCAGGAAGAGTGGCGAGGTCGTCATCTCCGAACGGGTGCAATAAGAATGGTTGATTAAGATGATGACATCTGCCGGGTATGTCAGCTCTTGCCCTGACATACCCGGCTACACAGCACCACTTCACGCAGACCTCGTACCTACGCGATGTTGTCGATTATCGCGAAGGAAGTATCTTAAGGAGCGTCTTCTTCCACTCAGCGGGGCCGACTTCATGTACCGAGATACCCTTACTATCGACCGCAACGGTAACCGGCATATCCTTCACCTCGAATTCGTAGATAGCCTCCATTCCAAGATCCTCGAAGGCGACTACTCGTGATGCGGTGATCGCTTTCGAAACAAGGTATGCAGCACCACCTACCGCCATGAGGTACACTGCTTTATGTTTCTTGATTAAATCCACGGTTTCCGCGCCACGCTCCCCCTTTCCTATCATTCCGAGCAAGCCGGTTTGGGAGAGCATCAGCTCAGTATACTTGTCCATACGGGTCGCAGTAGTAGGTCCGGCGGGCCCTACTATTTCATTACCCACGGGATCAACGGGGCCTACGTAGTAAATAAACCGGTTCGAGAAGTCGACCCCCTCAGGGAGTTTCTCCCCGCGGCTCAAGATGTCAGCGATACGCTTGTGCGCTGCATCGCGACCCGTGAGAAACTTGCCTGAGAGCAGAACCGTCTCTCCCGGCTTGAGGGTGGCGATCTGATCGCGTGTCACGGTCGAGAGATCAATCCGTCGGGCACCATCCTCCAACGAGAGAGATATCTTCGGCCAATCATCCAGCGAAGGTGGCGCGAGCTTAGCAGGCCCAGAACCATCAAGCTTAAAATGTACATGCCTCGTTGCAGCGCAGTTTGGAATCATAGCTACTGGAAGCGATGCGGCATGAGTGGGGTACTCCAAGACTTTGACATCCAACACCGTCGCCAGCCCGCCGAGCCCCTGCGCACCGATGCCAAGCTGGTTGACCTTCTCGAATAGCTCCAGCCGCAACTCTTCTGCCCGGCTAG
>JBILFA010000092.1:0-14261 GCA_044351795.1 Bdellovibrionota bacterium
CGGCGAGATGAAGCACCCTGATCAGCTCGTGCGTATCGATCACGAGTCTGCCGTCCACTAGTATCTTCAGGATATCTGCACTGATCAATCGTCTGTTGACTGAGATCGCAACCGGCCCGGGGCGTTTTCGATTGGGATTAGAGATGCAAAATAGGCGTCGTGCATAAGGAGCGCCGTGCGGGCCGGTACCAAACATGTCAATGATCCATGAGGGGCCTTTACTGAGCGCATAGTCCAAAGACGCGGCCAGGCTCCCCTTCCCGCCTATCAGGCAGTAGTCGACGCTCTCACACTGTTCAGAGATAGCGTACCTTAGAAAGGCCGCACACACCGCTCGCACGCCGGTGGTCCACTGGAAGTTTCCGAAATCAACGAACGCCCCCGGTGTTTTTCCACGCACACAGACCCTATTCGTCTGACACGGAGCTCTGCAGAACTCAGTCCGTATAAGCTCCAATCTTGAACCTCCAGCGAAGTGGAACGCGAGCGATTTGGTGTTCATAGCCTTCCTTACGATTGAAAGTGTAGTGGAACGTTACATGAGGAGACATTTAACACTGTACCGAAACGGTTTCAGGTCAGGATTCGGAGCTAGAATCATGGTGTTGCTTCAGGGGAGATGCGAACTTCTCCATGCCGCGACAACGCAAAAACTGAGAAATCAGTGGCTGTTCATAATCAATAGACACCGAGGGCTTTGACCTCGTTCAAGCGTTCGATTGCCGCACGGACTTTTGACTTCGAGGTGGATAATCTCCTACTACGAGCGCCTGCCTGCAGGTCCTTGATAGCTTGAGTGAGGAGTTCAAGTCGCACTCCGTCAGCATAATCACGCGCTTTGGTGACTGAGGATAGTGTGTTCCTAATTCCCTTGTGGAGGTTCGAAAGGCTCGACGTTCGCACGACTTTTCGAAGCACAGCTACCGAGCTCTTGCATGCTGTTTCGATGAAAATGCGGTATCCGGAAATATACTGAATGTCGGAAAAATTGGAGAGAAATTGCAGATTATCGGCGGACTGGAGATAGGTATGAACGAAACGTCCATCGCCTGCTAATTCACAATTGTCCCCACTGACAATATTCACCCCTACGGAGAGCGTCCCGACAACTCCACGGTAGCCCGACTCGCGTAGAATCGCAGGACCGCCCGAATCGCCCGGGCATGTCGAAGCGCCGCCTCCGCGGTGGCGCTGAAAGAATACACCGGCTCGTCTTACCTCGTAGACTAGAGAGCGTCCGATTCTCGCATTGTCTTCGATCTCGTCGGAGTTCGCAGAGTCCTCATGAGTGCCATAACCGGCTATAGTAAGCTCTGTTCCCGGCGTCAGAGGCCGATCCACAAAAACCG
The DNA here is from genome assembly GCA_044351795.1 of Bdellovibrionota bacterium. Lineage (GTDB taxonomy): Bacteria > Bdellovibrionota_C > UBA2361 > UBA2361 > OMII01 > OMII01. The sequence continues at coordinate 1,350 of JBILFA010000092.1, forward strand.
GTAGCGGAGCCACTGTCGCCGGGCTGGAGAGTTCGACCACTCCAACATCAAACGGAGCGCTCTCGAGAGGGCCAGCGGCGATATCGAACAAAGGGTGCGGAGTAATGGAGGAAACCCTGAACAGTAAATCTCCTACTACCACTCGGTATCGGTCCAATGAAGGGAAGTCTATGGTACAATGTCCCGCCGTCAAAACGGTTCGTGAGCCTACGAGGATACCGCTACAGGCAGAATCTCCGGTAAAGATATAGGCTGTAGGCCCGGATAGCAGAGACCGATCCGGCCGCCCGCCCACCATCTGCGCGGTTAAGTCCTGCCCTAGTGCTCGATGACAGGGCATCGCTAACCCTGTGAGGATCATTGTCAGGGTTACGATTGTGATACGCTGAAAGAATCGCATAGTCGAAATCCACATCCGTGGGATGGTCGGTACGAATCCCTAAAAAGTTAACACCTATCCAAGGCCCAACTCGCTCTTTTGGTACACTACCTCATGAGGTTCGGTGTATGATAGGCGATGTTGCTGTAACAGCGGTATCGTTATCTCAACCCAGCCTTATTCATGTTTTTCAAGAATGAATAAGGCTGGGTTTGTACATATCAGTACTCCTAGGGCGACGGTATCAACGCGGAAACCGGCAGATGAAAAACAGCTCCTCAGAGGACTTTGAAGGACGAGTTCGGTCCGGATCAACCACCTGCACCTTACGAAAGAAAGGTTTTAGCTCGGCCAGTATCTTCGCGGTAGGAACAACGAACTCCGGGATCTCCATCTCGTGAAGGAGGAATCGGTTATCGCGCACTCGCTCGAACACCTTGTGCACCACCTGATAGCGGTATCGCGTTGTCCGCCGCACATCGACGATCGCCACTGAATCTTTGCCAAGGTCTGCTGCGGCAGGCTCGAGACGATAACGTTCCATCTTGGCCTCAGTGTTCACATCGAAAACGAAGATTCCGTTGCGCTCGAGGTGTCGATGGGCGTTAGAGAACACTCTACGCCAAGCGCGCAGGGAAGTATTATGGTTGATCGTGTCGAAAGGGCATACGATCGCATCAAAGCGCTCTTTCAATTCAAAATCGGTGATATCGGACTGCACGAGCCGAGCCTTCGGCGCCTTTCGACGGGCTATCGTAAGCATTCCCGAAGAGCGATCTATCCCGGTGGTTCTATAGTGCCGCGAGAGCACCTTGAGCATACTACCTGATCCGCACCCTAGTTCGAGCAATGTCCCGGCGTGTGGAGCGAAGGTCATGAGGATCTGACGAAGGAACGAGGCTACGTCGCGGCGTTCGCCGACGACAGTGTCGTAGTGTTCGGCAAAGGTGTCGTAATTTTTCATCTCGACAATACCCTAACGATAAAAGACAGAAAATCGCTGGCTGATGCAGCCCCTTCCGAGGGAAGCGAGGCTCAAGCGGATGGATGGTATACCGCTCGAGTGGGTGAGGCTACCATGAATCGTGCTCTCCAGCCGCAGCGCTTTCTCGCTACGGGTAGGTTTGCCTCCTCACCTTAAAGATCATCGACATCGAACCTGGCCGGTGTTATGTCTTCTTCGAGCTGCCCCTGGAAGGACACAATCTGTGGTAGCGATACAACCTGAGGGGACGGCCGTCGAAGTCACGCGTCCTCGCTATAAGGAAAGGAATTGAATTGTATGATTCGTGGAATGCTTCTCTCTCTCTTGTGCACGAGCGCCATCCTCGTTTGTACCGATGTGGCATCGGCCGATCCCCACTGCCGCCCCTGCCCTTACTCGTGTTACGATCTCGGACTAGGGCGTAAGGATTGTAGCGAATTAAATGCTTCACGTGGTGTGTGCTGTGTTGACCTGACAAAGAAGGGACTCCAGGTAGCAATGGAGATGGAGCGGGCCCAGCAACAGGCAGGAGGGTACCGGCCGGAATATGGTAGACCACAGCCTTCTCAGGACCGCTGCCCGCCAGGGTTTCAACCCAGCGAGCAGAAATGCTCACCGGAGGAGCGCAGACGAGGTTGTAAAGACATCAGAACCCCGAGCGGTCTCGGGTGCGTGAACCGTTAAAGAGACTTTTGCGATTAATAGAAGGTGTCATGCCAGCCCCGTTCCTCTCGAGAGAGGCGCGGGGATTTTTTTGCAGCGCAGTACGACCAAGCCCTATAAGCAGCGCTTACCGGCGCAAAACAGCCACTCCTACTTGAAGCTCCGCTCCAAACGCCACCAGCAGTATCTTTGACGCATCTTGGAACAACCCCCGAGCTATGCCGTCCTCTAAGCCGAGAAAGCAGGCGGCTCCGGAGATGTTCCCTACTGTCGTGATACCGTCCATGTAGAGCTGGTCCTCTCTAATTCCAAAGGCAGGAACGAGCTCGCGTATCATACGAATATTTGCTTGGTGCGGGATGATGTAGCAGTCATCAAAGGTCTCGAGTCCAGCCAATTCACGCACTCGCGGGGCGACACGAGTACCGAACTCGAAAACCCCGCGCCCTCTCATCTGCAGGGTGTAGGTTGAGCGGTCGCCGGGTGTCTCGCGTGCGAGCACGTTGGGCAGGTTTATCACGTCGACGTTTTCGCCAGCGTAACACTCCGAGGTGACTCCTTCCATGAGAAACCCGTCTGTTCGCTTAGGATCGTTAGTTACGATTGCTACCGATACGCCATCACTGAAAAGGATAGCGGTCTTCCAAGCCTCGTGATCGAGCATCCTGCTGATGTGATCCCCTGCCACGACGAGGTAGTACGAGATGCGCTTCTTGAGCGAATCCACCGCTAATTGATTGTATGCCGCCTGTAGGGCTTGAACGCCCCCGGCGCAGCCCATTCCGATGTTGCACGCTTGAAGGTGCGTAAGCTCGAGCGCCGACGCCACCATCGGCGCCAAAGACGGTATCAGGTACTCTGTAGTGGGATTACACGAGGAGAAGATGCCCGATACCTGGGAGAGCGCTACCTCACACTTGGCCAGTACATCGAGTGCAGCATCTCGCGAGAGGCTGACCAACGACTCGTTCGGAGTTATACGATGAAGCCGGGTAACCCCCGACAGCGCGGCGATCGTACCGGGATCGCGCTTAAAGTAGTTTTCTATTGTCTCTGCATGTAGGACCTCGGATCCGAGACGGTGCGAGGTACCGATCAAACGAATATTCATATCAACGACTCTTCCGCGTCAGCATATACGAATAGCCAATCTTACGAAGCCTATTTGCCGAAAAAACAATAAAACCCCGCCGCGGTACCTCAAAAAAGTCATTTTTGTGAACCATGCAGCTCTTGGCCATGGCTTGTGTGGCTTAAAGTCAACTTTTCTGGTCTTTAGAAGCTCTTATCAGTTCAATTAAGGTCGAGGAACAATCCGACGTTTTGAGACTGTAACAGAAAGTGTGTACGGACCGTGCCCCTGCATGTGCTCATAAAGGTGAACGTACCCGAAGTAGCGCCTTTTCCCCTGCCCGGTCGAAATAGAAGTGTATTTCAGATTGAGGCTGGTGATTGGGCCTTTCACCACCAGTTAACGCCAGCTCAAGCACCTAAGTGAACAAAGAGGACAGAGATTGCGAGGGGGTATCATACTGGGTTTTCTATGCTCCTTACCCTCGCTGCGCTCCCGCTCTCTTTGTATTCCCCCCTTCTTGTTTGCATAACCCCGCTCAAGGGCTGGGCCGTACTACCCACTCGATTCCCCGATGAGCTTCATTTCTATGTAAAGCCTATTTAGGGATTGACCACTTTGCGTTACACACTCCGGCGTCTTGGCTGCTACAAGGAGGTTCAATCAGAGCGCCTCTTCTTTCTCTTCCCTCCTTGGTTGGAGGTTCCGATGGGGACAACACCCGCCTCTCGCAGGTATTTGGCCATCTGCTTTTCAATCTCAACATAGGTGCCGGAACGGCCTAAGAGGTTTGTCAGTTGCCCCGGATCGATCTGTAGATCGTAGAGCTCTTTGTCTCCCGATTCATTCTCTACGTACACGAAGCGTTCAGAGTGGAAGGCCTTGAAGGGTTCGCGCAGATCTCTGTTGAGCCAACCTTCGAGCACGACGCCTGGGCGCCACTCTGTTGATTCGCCCTTGAGAAGGGGCACTAAAGACCGCCCATCCATCTTCCATGGACTCTCGATTCCTGCAAGTTCGAGAACTGTCGGAGCGATATCTATATTTGCTACCACCTCGGAGCGCACCACCCCTCCCTGGAGTTTTGGGTATCTCACCGCGAATGGAACCCGTGTGGACTCCTCGTACACCACATTTTTACTCATCAAGCGGTGCTCGCCCCACATCATCCCGTTATCCGAGATGTACATGACCACTGTGTTGTCCAAAACCTTCAAGTCGTCGAGCCTCGTGAGGAGCTCGTCAACAGCGCGGTCAAGCGGCCAAAGCGTACGCAGTTGTCGCATGCGGAAGTTATCTATTTGGGCCATACGCTGCGATGTGAGGGGCTTCGCCTGCTTCACCCAGCTCGGTTTATCCTTGACGTCTGCTTCGTTGAAACTTCGAGGTCTATGTTTGTGAAGTCCCTTATAAAGACCTACGGATTCCGTCTCCGGCGTTGCGGGGTTGTGAGGCGCAGTTGGAGAAAAGATCAAACAGAAAGGTTTCTTTTCGTTCGTAGCCCGATTCAGAAAATCAAAGGCATAGTCCCTTAACAGGTAGGTGACGTACCCTGTTCGTACTGCTCTTTCCGTACCCACGACTAATTGGGGGTTTATGAAGGGACCGCTCCCGCCCGGCAGTGACACCCAGAAGTCGTAACCGGGGGCCGGGAGACCGTCGCTTGTGTTCATGTACTTGCCCACAAGGGCTGTCGAGTATCCACTCGATTGCAAAAGCTCCGCCATCGACGGCTTGGTGAAGCGCTTCCCGTTGAGCACTACCCCGTGGTTGCGAGCATACAATCCGGTCAGTATACTTGCTCGACTCGGCGCACAGGAGGAGGTGGTGATATATGCCCGCTCAAAGGTTATGCCTTCGTCAAACACGCGCTTTTGGGTTCGAGGCATGAATGCCCCCACGCCGTCGTAGCGCTGATCGTCGGAGATAATAATTACGAAGTTCGGACGGGATTGCACCGCTGTCCCGGTCTCGTCTGTCCCGGTATCCTCTTTCCCGGGCTCCTCTGCCGGTCCTCCGGAGTCCTGCGCATTGGCCGAGGGCCATAAAGCCCCTAGGATGAGCCACAAAAACATCACCGGCAACACCCGAGCCAAGCGATAACTATTCAATTTAACGAGCATACGTGGGAACTCATACCGATGTTACCATCCGCGTAACGCGACGAACGAGACGTATCGCTGAGCGGTTTTTCAGACCCTAGCCTCTACCTCTTTTAAACAGAGAGATCTAGACGTGCAAGTCACAAAGTTTCGCCTCCACGCTGCCCCGGATTCGTCCGCTGAGAGCATTGGGATCAAGGTTCAGTCGTGAGTACCGTTGCTGCTTTGTGCTAGGCTCGCCCGACAATGACACAACGTTCAGGCGAAAAATTGCGGGCTACTCTACTCGCTGCTGTTGAGCAGGAATCACACGAGGCCGAACGCACAGGACGAGAGATTCGTCTCGGTCGTGGAGCGTGCATCTCCACAGAGGGTTCACGAACCATCTATAGTTTCGCGCTCAAACAGAAGCTCAATGTAAAGGAAGAAGGCGCGTGTACCTTGACAGTACGAGGGCGTCGGAGTGCGGCTACGATCGTCTCCGCTGCAGAGAGAGCACTTCGTCTCGCTGTGAGTGAGGATCTAGGCTCTACGATAGAATCAGCGATCCTAAAAACCGACGAGTCGTCACTCCTTCGGCAGCTAGCTACGTCTCTCCGCGAACTCGGCGAGCCTGAGAATTTACAAGGATGGAACTCTCATCTCGCCGAAGGGGCACTCTTCGGGGCTGTCTCTAATCGAGGCGAGGCTGCTGTTCGGTTAACCGTGCCGGACGAATTGACCTCTGACCAGAAGCTGGCCCTCAACGTCGCGGGCAGCCAAGCACTCATGTACCTCTGGGGGCCCCCTGGGACGGGTAAGACCGTTACCCTTGCCGCACTCGCATGGTCACTCGCATGCAGCAATCGTCGAGTACTGATCGTGTCACACACCCATCGGGCCGTGGATGGGGTGTTGGAGGGGCTCTGCCAGCGAGTTTCACAGCAGGTTCCCTCAGCCCTCTCGTCGCATGCAATCCTGCGCATCGGACCGATCGCACGAAGCTCCTTACGGGAGAAGTTTGGGGCGGAGATCTCTTTTGAGCAGGTGCTCGCTCGCAACGAGAGCACGGTGGTTCATCAGTTGTCCGCCCTCAAACAGGAGCAGACGTCGATCCGAAACAAGGCGTGCGAGGCATCCAACCAGCTCAGCCTGTGGGATGCTCGAGAGCGACTTCAGGACGAGCTGGAGGTACTCAAGGAAAGCCTTGCTGAGTCGAGTCTCGAGCTCAAGGGGGTTGGCGGTCGCATCCTGGCAGCCGACACACGACCCTCAACCGCTGACACCGCCCCGGACGGTGACATTCGAGAGTCCATATCCCTGCTCGAAAAAGGACTAACTGAGATCGAGCGCACTTTTACGGCGGAAAGCCGCGAGGAGATCGAAAGCCTCTGGGCGCAGCTGAACAATCGGCAGCATGAGCTTGCCACCGCCATAGCAACGCTCGAGAGATCCTTGCGGGTATTACGAGCGGAGATTTTATCTGATGCGCGGATCGTCGCAACTACGGCCACTCAGGCGTTTCTGCGATCGACGGAGTTGGTAGACTTCGATACAATCATACTAGACGAGGCCTCCATGCTTCCGCTGCCGCTCGTCTACAGGCTGTGCGGAATGGCGAAACGCAGTGTCGTCATAGCAGGAGATTTCCGCCAACTGCCCCCTATCTCGGTGTCTCGATCCGAGATCGTCGCGCAGTGGTTTGCACGTGACGTGTTCGAGGCCGCCGGTATTGTGGATTCGGTCAATCTGGGAAAAACACAGCCCCACCTCGTCAAGCTTACTACTCAATTCAGGAGTCGCGACGAGCTCTGTAGCTTGATCAATCACCGTTTTTACGGGGGCGACCTTTCCTCTCGATATACCGATCGAGAACCGATGGAGTGCCCGCCTGCAATGGCCTTTTTAAAAGATTATCCCATCGTGCTTGTTGACTCCTCTGATCTTGCCCCGGTTGGTCACAGTGTCGGACGCTCGAAAGCCAACCTCCCTCATGCACTTCTTGTACGCCTGCTGTGCTCGAGGCTCAGCAAAAGTGCTTCCAAGCAGAGGGATTCCCTGGTCGGTGTGATTGCGCCGTATCGAGCGCAGGTGGAGTTGATCGAGGATCTCCTACAAGAGGCAGGCATCACGGGTATCGAGGTCGGAACCATACACCGCTTTCAGGGCGAGGAACGGAAGATCATTATCTTGGATCTAACGGAGAGCCCACCGCACTCACTCGGCAGCTTTTTCAGCAGCACGAGCCTCAAAGACGTAGGGGCGAAATTGCTCAACGTCGCACTGAGCAGGGCGGAATCAAACCTCTTACTCGTGGCGAACGTCTCCTTTCTTAGGTCAAAGACGCGAGATACGCACATTCTGCGCGGAATACTCGACGACGTAGAGAGAGTAGCTTTTCGGCTGACCACTACGGAGCTGTGCACCGCGCTCGAGGAGCAATTGGTGCCGACCATACATCCTCGCGTATCTTCGTAGCGGAAAGCCTCGTCGTAGATCGTAGAGATGTCAGGGGCTGTCGTTTGCATCCCTCCAGACCGCCCAAGCGGTCAGCAGGTAGATCGGTGAGCAGGTCCACATCGCGGCTCCGTAGAAGCAGTCTCGTAGACCTACGGAGTCCATGAGTACAAACGTCACCACACCGATGAAAACAAACCCGAGCGTATATGTCAGCATCTCGTGTTGATGATTGCGAAATTTCGACGTTCCGAACAAGAGTCTGATGACCCTCTCTTCTCGCGACTCTCTCTGCATAAAACCCCCGCAAGGTGAAAAACCGGTTCAACTTTTTACGCACCTTGCCGCGCTGCTTTCAATCGAGAGAAGTGACGACGATCATGGCGCATGGAGAAAGGTATCAAACCAAAAGCCGCGTGGCGAGAGGTAGTGAGAGGAATGACCCTCATTTCGGGCGAAATTCGCGAGGGATTTGTATCGTAGTCATACCGACGGAGCGTATCACAGAGTTCGTGGAAGCGGGCTCGTTTGCCGAGGAAACTTTGTCCACTGGATGCCGATATAGAGCCACATATGCAAGCTGACGTTGAAGTATCTTTACCTGTTGATGAATCACGCCCACGCGAGAAGCTGGCGCGGCAAGGCGCGCGATCGCTCTCGGATCAGGAGCTCCTGGCTGTCATGCTCGGTAGTGGAACGCGTGGAATGCCCGTTCATGCCTTGGCAGGCCGCGTGCTGCCTCTGCTCGAAGATCCGGTTGAGGATCTCAACATCTCGGCACTGCAAAAGGTTGCAGGCATCGGCCCGTCCAAGGCATACCTTTTAGCCGCTGCTCTCGAATTCGCACGACGGCGGATACGCCCCGAAGGGATCAGGATCTCAGGCGCACGAGACGTGCTGCCCCTCGTCAACCACCTCCTCGATCGCCCCCAGGAACATGTGCTGACGATCTCTCTCAGCGGGGCACACGAGGTCCTGAGGGTAAGAACCGTCAGTATCGGATTGCTCACGAGTTGTCCCGTGCACCCGCGCGAGGTTTTCGTGGGACCGATCTGCGACCACGCATACTCGGTCATATTGGCTCACAATCATCCCTCCGGCGACCCGACCCCGAGCGAAGAGGATCGCAAGGTGACTCGCCAAATCAAGGCCGCCGCCGCCACCCTGGGGCTGCGCCTTCTTGACCACATCATCTTTGCCCGACGTGGATACTTTAGCTTTCAGGAACACGGAGAGATGTAGGCAGTGCTAAGAGCGCTCAGTCGTACCAAAACTTCCCGCAATCCTTAGGAGCTTTGAGAGCTCTCTGGATGCGGAATCAAATTAGCTGATTCGGGGACTTGCCTCCCCTCCTCCCTCTCGATACCGTGCAGATCGTGGACGCTATGGCACCTCTACAGGCATCAACATCATTGCTCGACGGGACTCTCTCGGTGTCGCTTGAACCTTCAGGCGATTCGAAACGGGCTGCACGAAGCTTTGAGGACGTCGAATCCGAGTTATCGGCTCTTCCGCCGGGTAGTACGGTCGTCGTAGCAGGAGCGAGCGGAGTAGAGATCGACAGCGGCGCAGTGGCCCGGCTGTTGAGGCTCGCAAGGATGTGCCAATCTCAGCAGCTAAGCTTTGAAACTCGCCAGCTCCCACCCAGCGCCGAACGCTTGCTAGCGCTTGCTCAATCCGTGCCGGAGAGAAAGGGAACTCGCCGCATACTACGTGACGATCCGTTCCTGGTCACTGTAGGTCGCAGCACGCTTTTTATCCTCTATACTCTCAGAGACTGGCTCTCGTTCACGGGCGAACTGCTGGTAGAGACCCTCAAGTTCATGCGTGGCCGTGCTCGAGTACCGGTCCGTGACATCTGGTTGACGCTGGATCAGTGCGGTCCGTCTGCATTGCCGATCGTTACCCTCATCAGTACCTTAGTGGGCGTTATCTTAGCTTTCATAGGCGCACAGCAATTGAGGCAGTTCGGAGCGACTATCTACGTCGCCAATCTGGTCGGTGTCGGAATGCTGAGAGAGATGGGCGCCGTTATGGCCGCTGTCATAATGGCGGGTAGGACCGGAGCAGCGTTTGCCGCCCAACTCGGAACGATGCAGGTGAACGAGGAGATCGATGCCCTGAAAACATTCGGATTTTCGCCGATGCAATATCTCGTTATTCCGCGCGTCGTGGCACTTGTGGTCATGATGCCTTTGTTGTGCCTGTATGCTGACGGCCTCGGCATAGTAGGCGGAGCTATCGTATCTGCTCTCACCCTGGATATCTCTCTGATGCAGTATTACCATCAAACGGTATCAGCGGTTCATCTGCGCGATGTCTGGTTGGGGGTCTCCAAGAGTGTCGTGTTCGGCATCCTGGTGGCGATCGCCGGATGCCTGGCGGGTATACGATGCGGAAGGAGCGCCTCTGCCGTCGGAACTGCCGTCACTACAGCAGTAGTTTCCGGCATAGTGTCTATAGTCTTATCGGATGCAGTGTTTGCGGTCATCACCGAGATTTTGGGAATTTAAGGTGACGAACAACACACATCACATCGTCGTCGACAATCTCACCATGAAGTACGGTGAGGTATTGATTCAACAAAACCTCTCCTTCTCGATTCGCAAGGGCGACGTATTTGTCATCATGGGAGGGAGCGGATGCGGTAAGAGCACCCTGCTCAAGCATCTGATCGGCCTTGTGCCGCCGAGCGCCGGAAACATCATCTATGATGGCCGGAACTTCTGGGATTCCTCGATTGAGCAACGAAAGGCGTTGCTTCGCAACATGGGGATACTCTATCAGAAGGGCGCGCTATGGACGTCGATGACCCTGGCGGAGAATGTTGCGATGCCGATACGTCAATATACGAATAAATCCGAAGAGGAGATTCGAGCGCTTGTAGAGTACAAACTCGCGCTTGCCGGCTTGGCGGGATTCGAAGAATACTATCCGTCCGAGATTAGCGGCGGAATGCAGAAGCGTGCCGGATTGGCACGCGCCATGGCCCTAGATCCCGAAGTGCTGTTTTTTGACGAACCCTCTGCGGGGCTCGACCCGATCAGCTCGAAGTTGCTCGATGACCTGATCCTGGAGTTGAATCAGAGTTTGGGTACTACTGTGGTGGTGGTGACTCACGAGCTGGCGAGTATCTTCGCTATCGGCACGAACTCGGTCTTTTTAGATGCAGAGACAAAAACGATGACCGCTCTAGGCAATCCTCGCGAATTGCTCGAACGGTCTACTGATCCGCGGGTTATCGGCTTTCTCACTCGTGGAGAACGCGATACATAGGGAGTGCTATGAGTAAGGAACCGAGATATGCCTGGATTGGCGCTTTTGTGGTAGGCGCGGCGGTGCTGCTCGTTTCCGCAGTGGTATTCTTCGGACGCGGCAAGTTTTTCCAGGATACCGCTGTGTTTATTACCTATTTCACCGGCTCGGTGAAGGGATTAGCCGAAGGAGCCCCGGTGAACTTCCGAGGAGCGCGGGTAGGCACGGTCAAAGATGTCTCGATAGTATACAAGCAAGATATGGATGAACTCCTGATCCCCGTGCTGATCGAACTCGACGGTGAATCGGTCAAGGGACTGAGCGCTTCCGCAGGCGCCTTAGATGATCCTAAAGCGCGACGCCTCTCCCTGATTGAGCGGATGGTCAACAAAGGACTACGAGCCCAGTTAGCTCTGGAAAGTATCGTGACCGGACAGCTCTTTGTGCAGCTCGATTTTATGCCCAACATCTCTGCCAGGTACCACCGGGAGTATTCTGATGGGTATTCGGAGATTCCCACCGCTCCCTCGTCGTTCGAAAAGGTGCAGGCCACCCTTCAGGAACTTCCGCTGACAGAGCTTGCCAACAAAACGGTCTCCTCGATTGCGAAGCTAGAAGTGCTCCTGGCTGCTGCTCAAGAGGACCACGTTGTCCACAAGCTGACTGCTATGTTGGTTGACGTTAACCAGCTGACAGGGCACCTGAAATCATTGAGCAGCACACTCTCCTCTGATGTGAAGCTACTCACGGTGCGCTCGACCAACACGGCGGACCAAGCTACAAAAACCCTTCAAAATCTGGACATGCTGCTCAAGAGAAGCGAGCCGGTGGTCAATCAAGGAGCAGCCACCCTCGATGAACTCGCCTCGACCGCTCGAACGATTCGTCGTCTTGCAGATTACATCGAGCGCAACCCGGAGGCGTTGTTACGTGCCAAGGAGTAAACTATGAGACCTACCGTGCGCGTAGCTGTTGGAGTAGCGGCTTTGCTTGCAGTAGGATGCTTTCGCTCGCCGCCTACACACTTTTATTCGCTGAGTCCGGCTCCGACGGAGATTCAGCGAGAGGTGAGCGTAACCGGTCCTCACGTCGAACTCCTCATAGCTGCATTCCCGAGCTACCTCAATAATCCCCAGATGGCCCTCCGTAGAGCCGATGGAGAGATAGTAGTCGACGAGTTCAATCGTTGGATCGAGGAGTTGAAGACCAATTTCGAACGCACCGTTATGGAGAACCTCGTTACGCGGCTCAATAACGCTTCAGTAGTGGTAGTGCAGCCGTATCAAGTGTCGGAGTCCGGCTTGTCGTTGCGTGTCGAGGTCGTGCAGTTCGACGTGTCGGAACAAGGGGAGGCGGTGCTCAAAGCACGCTGGGGGGTATTCGATGAAAAACGCACAGCGCATACCCGGCTCACCCTCTCTGTTTTCCGTGAACATGTGGATTCTAACTCTGTAGAGGCGCGGGTCTCTGCATTGAGTCGAACCGTCGCTGCTTTGAGTGTTCAGCTTGCTCGAGCTGTTCGTGGAACAGAGGGCTAAGTGCTTAATTTTCATCGAGATAACGTAGCCCGCTTGTGTATCTGACTCTCACCACACCTAACGTATCAAGCTGAGCGTATTTTGTGACGAGTTCCGAATGGGATAATCGAATCACGCTTTCGGGAGTGCGGATGTCGACAGCAAGTCGTGGAGAGAGTCAAGGGTGCTACCAATGCGGCTCTACTGAGGGGAGCATGACGGCCCTTTGTCCGCAGTGCGTAGCAACATCCGAAGAAAAGCGCGCCAGACTTCGACAGCGGCTCCATGTGGACTCTACGGGAGCTACCGACACGCTCGTGTTTCGCGTTCTGACGATGCCGGTAGCGTTCGGGTTATCTGCTGTTGCGGCTTCGACCGCAAGCATCATGCTCATATTGATGGTCGCCGAGCGCTACAACGTCTCTGGAATATCACTACTCCTCGCAATTACGGCAGGCGCTTCTTTTATGCTCATGGCGGGCTCGTGGGCTTTGGTTTGGCTG
>JBILFA010000191.1:0-4176 GCA_044351795.1 Bdellovibrionota bacterium
CTTTATGCAGGCGGCCCAACTACTTTTGCGGGGCTCTTGCCGATAGTCGCTCTCGTGTTCTTCCGCAGGAGGAGGGGAGAGCTTGGCTCGTTCCCCCCGTCGCCTACAGGAGTACCTTGCATAGTATACATCATTGACGAGTATGGGGTCGCATCAACCACCCGATCCCAGTTCATTCTTGACGAGGTGGTAGTTCAGCTTATGACAGGTGGAACGCTCGTTATCATAGCTACACAGCGAGACGAAGACATAGCGCGGCTCATGGAGCTGATCCAAGAAAGAGGGTTAACTGCGGAGGTGGAAATTGTCTCAGTGGGCGAGCATCATAGCATTACTACCGGCGAAATAGCGGACGCCATCGCCAATCGCCCCTTTGAAATCGCCCGTGAGCAGGGCATTCCAGACGAGATCCTCTCGAGAGCGATGGCAAGGGCGAAGAAGTCCGCAGAAGCCCAGGTCTGAGGGGGAGCTGCCCCCCCCCTGATCCTGATCGGGCCTTCACCCGCGCCTAATTGACTTTTTTCGGCTCTATTTGGCGGTGGGTGCTTGGCGCTGGCCGCGCCGTCGGGTCTTTGAGCAGGGTGGGGCGGCAGAAGTTTAGTAAGAGTTCACAGTTATCTTGATTTTACCATTGTGCCCTGTATCCTCTCCTTGTCCGGCACCGTACTATTCCTGGTAGCGTCGGCTGTATAATAGTGGTGTGCGTATGGAAGAAAAACAACGAACCAAAGAAGAGCTGATAGCATCAATTCAACGCAAGGTTGCGTATCTTTTATCAACCGATGACTACACAGCGGAAGAGAAGGAAGCCATAGCGCGGAAATTTTTTCAGGCGTTGGCTGGGGAGGAATGAGCAGTTATGCGGCAGAACGTAAGTGACAAAGAACTCCTGTCGGCCTTCAATGCAGAGCCTGAAAAGTTTGCTGGTATTTTCGCCGCTAACCCGTCATTGGCTGCAGTGTTAGCGGCTGGGATGGAGTTCCAAGGATACCCTCTAGGATTGCTCGAGCGCGCTGACGCGGGTTTGCCAGAACCCCGACTTCCAGACCCTAATCCGCTAGGAGTGTACGTGGAGCTTGCAGATAGTCGGCCCCAATTTCCGCTCCACAAGGCTTATCTCTTCTCCGTTCGTCCAACTGTTGGGACAGTATTAGACGAGTTGGGGACATGGCTGAGACCAAAGGAGATAGAGGAATTGGTCAGGTCTTCGAGTTTCCAATGCGACCTTAAGCAGCCCTTGGATGAGGTGCAGGTCGCTTTTTTTATCGATTCTGATGACAAACCGCGTAATCGCCGATATGCAGATCCAGCTGCACCAACCACTCAAGAAGAAGACTTAGCTGCTATCCGCTACAAGTTTTCGGACGATCTTGCTGCAATCCTGCTCTGTGCCCGGATAGTTGGCAAAGAGCGACTAAACATACCGTTGTTTCCTGGCGAGGCTCATTTGAAGAAGGCTCTTGAGCGAGGCGAAGTACGGTGCTCTTCCGGGTCTTTGGGCTGTGGCTGGGACGACGGCGACCGCCGCTTATTCACTAAAGGCTTCATGGGTTCAGCATACCAGGGCGTTTTCGCTTTGGGTTCGCCGATAATCATAGGTTTGGGTGACCCAGTAAAACCGGCAGCTATCGACCTAAATCGCCAAGCGTGCTAGCGATTCGTATGTGTGATGTGCACAACGAACGATTGGCAGGGGTATTGCCACGAATGGGATGTGGCCATGAGGACCAGCGGAACTATCGTAAGTTACTCAGCCCCTTACGGGGTGGAATAGCGGCGAATTGTTCATAGCGCAATTTCTATGTTTTAATCGCCCACATGAGTCTGACTACCTCCTCTGTTACCCTTGGCACTTTACGCCAGCAGGTCGATCGTTCTGGGCTGAGTCCGCAGGCGCATCTCGAACAGAGATTCGATCTTGTAGGGGCACTAGAGCTCCGCAGACAGGTCACGATCTCGGAATCCGGTCAATCGCTAGTTCCGACGCCCGCACAATTTGCCTACTTCGAGCCGCATCCCTACGTAGAGGCAGGTGCGCCCTACGGGTCAGTTGGGCCGTTCGTTGTGCGAGCGGATGTAGCGGAACGATTGAAAGTGGCGCAGACGTTCCTTGAGGAAAGGATACCCGGCGCACGACTTAAATTGTTCGATTGTTTCAGACCCAAAGGCGTCCAGATTTACATGAGGGATCGTACGTTCAAAGAGTATGCCGGCGAGATGCAATTGGATCTAATGACCATGTCAGAAGACGATCGCGCAGCAGTGTGGCGCCGAGTTGATGCCCTTTGGGCGAGGCCGAGTGACGATAGTAGCTGTCCCACGCCGCACTCGACAGGCGGCGCGGTAGATGTCACCTACGTTGGCGACGACGGAGTGGAAGTTGATATGGGATCATCACTCGATGAATCAAGCGCTAGAATCTTACCAGCTCATTACGATGGAAGAGAGGATGTACCCAGTAAGACCTTCGCAGATCGTCGCGAACTACTGAGAGACGTTATGGAGAGCGCGGGGTTTACGCGCTTGAGTCATGAGTGGTGGCATTTCTCTTACGGCGACCAGTTCTGGGCATTAATTGAGTCTTTGCGAACAGGTGAAAACGTTGCGGCGATTTACGGGGAGGTCGCGGTATAGGGTGAGCGATGCGGGTTAAGGAAAACCGGCAAAACCTATCGCGCTTCGAATTGCATCGAGGTTTTCCTTAAATCCCGCCGCGTAAGCGTATCACAAGGGTGATGCAAGGTAGGTTTTGACGCGTTTCCTTAACGAGGCGCCATAACCCAAGTTTTGTAAGCCCCACTCAAGTTCCGACAGCTGAATCCATTGAGCGTTAAGATCCTGCAAGCGTAGTATGAACGTTGACCAGATTGGCAGAAGGCGACGATCTCACGATCTTTGGGAAGCTCTGAGAGTCGGCTTCGGAGTTCGTTAAGTGGAATGTGGTAGGAGTCTGGAATAGTTCCCTTCGCTACCTCAGCAGGGTCTCTCACGTCTAGCAGAAACGCATGTTCGGGAATGGTATCCCACGTAGTATAACGCACAGTTCCCGACGAGATGTTTTCTGCGATCATTCCAGCCAGGTTTACAGGGTCCTTTGCTGAACCGAACGGCGGCGCATAACACAGCTCGAGATCGACTAGATCTGTGGCCTTTAGGCCGCCCTTGATTGCGGTAGCGATAACATCAATACGACGCTCTGCTCCCTCTTCACCAACTGCTTGCGCACCCAATATCCTCCCGCTTTCGGGATCAAACAGGAGCTTCATAGCTATCGGCTTTGCACCCGGATAGTAACTGGCATGGGAGTTGGGGTGCAGGTGTACAGCTTGGTAAGGAATACCACTTCTCTTGAGAGTTTTTTCATTCGCGCCTGTGCAGGCGATCGTGAGTGAGAAAACGCGAATAACTGCCGTGCCGAGAGTTCCGTCGTACGAATCCTTCCCGCCAAAAATGTTGTTGGCAACACACCGCCCTTGACGGTTCGCTGGCCCAGCAAGTGCGATCAGACTCGGTGCCCCGGTAATCCAATCGTTGACCTCGATGCAGTCGCCTACCGCCCAGACGTTAGGCACGCTCGTTCGTAGCAGTTCATCTACTTTAATTCCGCCGCGCGGCCCGAGGGCGATGCCAGCATCTCGTGCCAACTGCACCTCGGGTCTGACACCAAGTCCGAGTATGCCAGCATCCACGTGCTCCCGGGCGCCTGTGTTCGTCACAATGGTGATGCCGTTTCCTTGTTCTGCTGCTTCGATGCCGGTCACCGCGTTGCCAAGTAAGAGTTTAACTCCCTTGCTAGTCAGCTCCGTGTGGATCAGCTCGGCCAGCTCGGTATCGACCTGCTGCATTACTTGTGGAAGGGATTGAACTAGGGTTACCTCGATGCCTATCCCGTGTAACTGTTCGACCATTTCTAGTCCGATGTACCCACCCCCTAGAACGGCTACCCTCCGCCATCCAGCTTTGGCGATAGCCTCCTTTATTCGGTCAACATCAGGGATATCGCGCACAGTAAAGAGGTGCGGCGAATCGATACCTGGAATCTGAGGTTTAAGCGGGGCGGCACCCGTAGCTATGACTAGACGGATAGGAAAATCAATTAAATTTCCAATTATATCAGCGCTCTATGCAGTTATAGGTAGGGTTGATAGACGGACAGCGTGAGGTTAGAAGAGTTAG
>JBILFA010000093.1:0-14087 GCA_044351795.1 Bdellovibrionota bacterium
CATCGTCCAGAAAGGCCCGGTACCGAACACATCTTGGGTCCGTTCACGGCTCACGATCTCGCGCGTAGTAGGGACAAGCCAGTGCATGGCGAGGTCGAGCGATGTTCCGTGCCACGTCATTTGGAGCTTTGCTCCGACAGTGTCGTGCTTGAGAGTGATCGGTTTGAGGTCGTTTGCAGACAAGACGTTCTCGTATTCCTCGATCAGACCGAGTACCATCTCGATTCCACGGCTCGAGTTAATAAACCATACTCTACCGCCCTCGTCCCACGAGCCCTCGTCTTCCAAGAGTTGCAGTAAGATATTGTCCAGCGCACGACTCGATACCCGTCGAAATCCCTCGAATATAATCGGCTCTTGTTCTTGATCATCGAATAAGACCTTCACCCCTAAGCGATCGCTGGAGAGGTCAAGAAGGATTGAGATCTTCGGTTTATACTGCACTGCAGATGGAGAGCCGATGGCGAGGTCCCATGACAAGGGCTCAGGATCAAGAGCTCCCACCTCTCGGAGTGCATTTGATATCTCGGCGGGAGAGCTCGAGTTGGTGCGAAAGGTAGATTCGCGGTCTCCGAATCCACCTCTGATCTCGAAGAATTCAAGCTCAGAGGCTCTCCATAAAAGGGCTACCGCGTGTGCACACCACTGCTCCTGCATATCGGACGGGGAGCAGCACGAGCATTGTGCTTCAATTTCGTGCGCCGACATGACCGAGAGGCGTACGGATTGTGTAGTGGGCTCCTCGTCTCGAACCACTCCGGTTATGATGGACCCGGATCCGCTGCACTCACTGACGTGATCTTGGGATGCAAATCCGATCCCCTTTTCGACAACCGAGAAGGGAGCAAGTTTCCGGAGGTAGCTAAGGATCTTTGATTTGGTGGAAGTCTGCGAGCCGATCATCCGACGAAGATTATCATAGTTTATGTTACTATTCATCCTGTGAGGCGTTATTTTTAGCCCTTGAGTGCCTCGGTTGCAGGTGGTTTCATGCGGATATCAATGAGCCTGCGCCACGATACGCCAGGTCCAACCTTTGCCGCTGGGTAGGGCGCTGTTGAAGGTAAAGGGGGTTTCCTGTTCGATCAGCACTACGGATCCCATGGCTCGGCTGGACTCAAGTTGCACGCCTCGGAAGATCTGAAGTTCCGGCAGTATCACCCCGTTTCCTCGAAGCCGACCGCGCCAGATCCCTCTTTGAGCACTAACCTGTAAAAACGAGGTCGTCATAATCTCTACATACGGCGTGGCGGAAGGTGGGGCACTAGGTTTTGTACGAACGGTGTTTTTGTGCTTGCTAGAGGTTGAATAGGGCTTTCCTGTTGCGAACTCCATGGTGCAGGGGTGGTACTGGACGCGACCCGAGCAGCGGTATGGCCCAATGGCATAGCTCGGTTGAGCGGTTGTTGCGATCGCGACAAGTAGTACGAGAGTAACCCTCATTTGCGTGTCCTAGAGGTATTAGTTGTGCTTTTTTATTGGGTAGTTACTTCCGTTTCTCGGCATCTCCCTATAGCATACGCCCATGCAAAAGCAGTATTCGTTCCCACCGCAAAAAATGAAGATAGTGCTCCTCGAGGGCATTCACCCGGCCTGTGTTGAGCGATTTGCTCAGTCGGGTTACCAGGCAGAGCTTCATGCGGCGGCATTAAGTGAAGATGAGTTGTGTGAGAAGATCGCTTCAGTTCACCTCCTCGGCATTCGCTCAAAGACGCAGGTAACCGAGAGGGTACTGCAGCGGGGGCGCAACCTGCTTAGTATAGGGTGTTTTTGCATAGGAACCGACCAGGTTGATCTGGCAGCGGCGTCGTCGCTCGGTGTGCCGGTATTCAACGCGCCGTTTAGCAACACTCGTAGTGTCGCCGAGCTCACGTTGGCGGAGATGATCATGCTTGCTCGACGCGCAGCCCACAAAAGCCAGCTCATGCATAAGGGAGTGTGGGAGAAATCTGCTGAGGGTTGCGTCGAGGTTCGAAACAAGACGATCGGTATCGTAGGATACGGTCATATCGGTCCGCAGGTCGGATTGCTCGCAGAAGCCTTCGGTATGCGGGTCTATTTTTACGACATCCTCGGTAAGCTACCGCTCGGCAATGCCGCCCCGGTGTCTAGTTTGGATGAGCTCCTGGCGCTGTCTGATTTTGTGACGCTGCACGTCCCCGATACGGCTGAGACCCGCAACATGATCGGTAAAGCGCAGTTGGAAAAGATGCGCCCCGGATCGTTCCTGCTTAATCTCAGTCGTGGTCGCGTGGTTGACCTTGATGCTGTGGCAGAGGCGCTGCGCACAGGTAGGCTCGGCGGAGCCGGGGTCGATGTGTTCCCCGAAGAGCCCAAATCTAACGATGAGCCGTTCTCGTGTCAACTTTCGGGGCTCGACAACGTGATTCTCACTCCGCACATAGGCGGCAGCACAGCCGAGGCTCAACGTAACATCGGGCTCGAAGTCGGAAACACACTCGTCAAATTCACAGAAACCGGTAGCACCACGGGTTCCGTCAACTTCCCTCAAGTGGAGCTGCCGTTTGTGAGGGAAAGCCATCGGATCTTGAATATCCACAAGAACGTCCCGGGAGTGCTGAGTTCGATCAACCGAATCATAGCCGAGGTGGGAGCTAACATTCGGGCTCAATATCTCAGTACTCTTGGAGATGTCGGGTATTTGATCATCGATCTGGATCGAGAAATATCTGTCGCAGTCAAAGATCAGATCGATGCGCTCGAAACAAGTATCCGCACACGACTCCTCTTTTAGACTTTGGGCATTGAAGGAGTTACCATCTATGGGAGCAGTGGTTATCGGGGCAGGCATATCGGGCCTCACGGCAGCCTACGAGCTCGTGAAGGCTGGCCACCGTCCCATCGTAATAGAGCCGCGGTCGGTAGGTGGAATGATATCCTCCCAACAGTCGGGCGGGTTCACGCTGGAGCGTGGACCGAACGTGTTGGTCGAACGTCCTGCTTTGATGTCGCTCGTGCAGGACCTCGGTCTTTCCGATGCTCTTCGATATCCGGTTGTGAAGCCTTACGGTCAATATGTATGGTTCAATGGTCGAGCGCAGAAGGTACCGGCAGGCCTCGTTGAGGTTATCAGCACGCCGCTTATCTCGTTTGGCGCAAAGATCGCCTTACCCTTGAAGTTGGTGCTCCCCTCTGTGTTGAAACCACAAGTAGATGACGAAAGCGTTGAGCGATTCTTTTCGCGTCTCATAGGCCGACACGCGGCGCGCGCGATGCTCGATCCCGTGCTCAAGGGGATATACGGAGGGAATGTAGATGAATTGAGCGCCCGGTCTATCTTCCATGGCTTGTGGGATGCCGCAGTGCGAGGTCGCTCAGTAGTGCAGTATATGAAGGAACGCCCCAAAGGGGGAAAGCCTTCGATCTTTGTCATGGAAGGCGGTATTCAGATCTTGGTAGATGCGTTGTGGGAACGAATCCGCCCGCAGATAGAGTTTGTCTCCGACAGTGTGTGCGAGATTGCGCGTGTGGGGGCTTCGCTCTATCGGGTAGTAACAGCATCGGGAAGTTCGTTTGAAACAGAGCGTTGTCTCGTGACGATAGCCGGTTCGAGCCTTGCTGCCTTGATCAAAGAGGGTGAGCCACGCATCTCCCAGCTTCTTTTGCAGATGCGCTATGCGTCACTTACGGTGGTTCATCTCTCAGTTCCTCGTACGCAAAAACTTATCAAGGATGCGTTCGGTATGTTGTGCCCGGCAGGTATGCCGGAAAACTTTCTGGGCGTGATGTTCAATTCTCAGATTTTTCCCGGTATGGCGCCTCCCGACAGGCATCTACTCACCGTGATTTTAGGGGGCGCCCAGGCCAGCGATGCTGTCCCTGACGAGGCAGAGGTTCGAGAGTCTGTGCCACGAATCCTGGCCGAGCTGCTTGGTGTGAGTGGTGCCGAAGTGCTTGCGTTCACTCATTGGCCGCGAGCAATTCCGCAGCTTGTAGTTGGGCACCACCGACTTGTGCAGGCAATGGACGCATTCGAGAAGAGTGCGCCTGGTTTTGTTTTTGCAGGAGTCGACCGAGGTGGTATCGGGGTATCGGATCGAATTCGTATCGCGCGTGAAGCAGTTGAGCGAAGTGGTGAGCAGTCCGTAATGCGAGCTGCGTCTTGATTACAGATAAGGAGTTGCGACGATGAATAAAGAGCGGTGTGAATTTGGGTGTCGGGGCAACCAGGATCGGGTCGGAGTGTTGATCGCCCAATTGGGTACTCCGGATGCGCCCACCCCCAAAGCAGTGCGACCGTACCTTCGGCAGTTCCTCTCCGATCCTCGCGTTATCGAGGTCAATCGCGTGTTGTGGTGGGTGCTGTTGAACCTAATCATATTGGTCACACGACCGAAACGTTCTGCTCGTCTCTACAAGCGTATCTGGGGTAAGGAGGGGTCCCCTCTTCTTACTATCACTAAGGCTCAAGCTGAGGGTGTTTCTAAACGCTTGGAGGCGCAAGCTAAGCATGTCGCGGTGGAGTTCGGGATGCGCTACGGCAAGCCGAGTCTGGAGAGCGCGATAGATCGCTTGATAGAGAGAGGGTGCTCGAAGATATTGTTGTTCCCGATGTACCCACAGTACTCGGCGGCGACTAGTGCGTCGACGTACGACGCCGTGTTTGTGCATCTCCTCAAGCGGAGAAATGTCCCGACGTTGCGGGTTGCTGAGCCGTATTTCGCGCATCCGCGGTTTATCGATGCGCTAGCCAAGACGATTAATGAATACCTCTCCTCGATGTCTTTTGAGCCGGAGCGGTTGGTGCTCTCGTATCACGGAATTCCTCAAAAATACGTCACGAAGGGAGATCCGTATTGCTGTCAGTGTACCGAGACGACCGAGGCGTTGTTGCCGAAGCTCTCGATTGCCAGCGACAAGGTGATTCACACCTTTCAATCTCGATTCGGACGGGACCCCTGGCTTACGCCCTACACCGACGAAACCTTTGAGGCTCTTGGACACGCAGGCATCAAGCGCATCGCTGTAGTGGCCCCCGGCTTTCCAGCCGACTGCCTCGAGACCTTGGACGAGTTGGGGAACGAAGGTCTGGAGCAGTTCGAGGAAGCAGGGGGAGAGAAGTATGCCGTCGTACCGTGTCTAAACGATCATCCGGTTTGGCTCGATGCGATGACGGAGATTATTTCTCAAGAGCTCGGAAGCTGGATTGCAGGAGAGGCGCGCAACGTGTCCGACTGTCAGATCGTGTGCCCGATAAAAAAGGGGCTGGTGCTTCACTGCACGGACAAAGCAGCATAGGGTTATGTCACAAACTGTTCGCGGACAACGTAGTGCCAAGAAGCTGCTCCAATTAGGGGTCGGTTGCCTCATCAGTGGAGTGATGTTGTATGTCGTATTGAAGGATCTCGACACGGAGACCTTGAAGCGAAATGTCAGTACGATGCGCTGGTGGCCTGTGCTGCCTTTTACGGCGCTGTTCATATTACACTACGTAGTTCGCTCACTGCGGTGGCGTTTCCTACTGCCTACACCCGTCGGTGCGCGCCCTTCGATCCGGAAGCTCTTCGATGCGCTGATTTTAGGAAATTTAGCTTCCTATCTGTTGCCCTTTCGTCTGGGAGAGTTCGTGCGACCCTTTGTACTCTCTCGGTGGTCTGAATACCGGTTTGCTTCATCATTCGTATCTGTGGTTATCGAGCGTTTCTTCGATCTCTCTGCTGTGCTTATCTCGTTTGCGGTGATAGTTCCCCGTCTTCCTGATTTGCCAGGGTGGTCGATAGCAGGGGCGTATTCACTCGGGGCGTTGGCGACGTGCTTGTTGCTGTTTCTTATATCCGGAGCGTTGCTACCGAACTTTTTAAGGGGCCTCATCAGACGCGTTGCTGCACTTTTGCCGACATCGATCGCCAAGCCTTTAGAGGGCTTTCTCTTCGATCTGATCGAGGGCGCTGCGGTGATGCGCACGCCTGGAAGGATTGTTACAATTTTGGGACTCACCGCGGTAGTGTGGTTTTCCACCTTTCTGCAGTTTTATGTGATGTTGTACCTCTTCCCGTATCATCAATCGATGTTGTTTGCGGTCACGCTAACGGTCTTCGTTGCGCTTGCGGTCGCACTTCCGTCTGCACCGGGGTTCATCGGTGTTTTTCAAGCAGGCTGTGTCGCAGCGGGCACGCTCTTTAGCTATCCTCAGGAAGCTGCCGTTGTGTACTCTCTGATGATTCACGTGCTCTCTTATCTCTTGTTTCTCGTACTTGGGTTTTGGCTTTTGACAGTACATGACTTGAGCCTCTTCGAATTGAAGAAAGCTGTGGAAGCAGATGGCGAGAGTTTAGCATAGCTTGCTCGACCTCAGGCTGAGGCGAGTGGGGGGATAAGGATTACGAGCGGTGAACTCTGAGCGAGTTCTTTTCAGCGCGTTCACGAGCTTCTTTTCGTTCCTTCTCGGCTATTATTTTCGGATCGAGCATCGGCTGTTGAGGCGGAGTTTGGGGCTTTATCTGTCGTTGGGGTGGTGTCTTGGGCCCACTTAGTTTTCCCAACAATAGTTGCTCGAGGAACTTCAAGATGTTTGCAAGGAGGGTAATGAAGCGTACCAACGGGTTGCCTTGGTAGCGAAAATAGGGATTCCTAAGGATTCCGTGTCTCGATCGATCAATGCGATGACGATCAGTACGAGGCTTAGAGTTTAGGTTGTTTTCCCTCAGGCGCCCTTCGATATCCGGCCTCCGTTCCAAGCGAGTACTTGCGCGTGGTACGTCGGAGAGTGCGATAGATACCTTCGAAAGATCCGTTTCCGGTGTCGTAGTGTGTTGCGGCTCCGCCACAACAGGCACGGGCCGAGAGCTTGCAGTGAGGTCCGAGAGATCGAGCTTCGGATCGGCTGATAGCGTTTCTGGCTGTATGCGAGGCGTTCGTTCACTCATGGTAAAAAATCACATGCACCCCATCATACAAAGTTATGAGGTAGTTTCTACCGCGAGGTTGCCTAATAGAGCGAAAAATCTCGATAAAATCATGTCTTATTTCAAGGGATGCCCCATGAAATATCAAATGTTCGATAAGAAGGTGGCAACATGCTTCGCTTATCTGTTTGAAATCATTGGGATCCCTTCCGTTGCTCTTTTACTCGAGACCGGTAGCTAGCAGAAGCCACCGTCTCTCTGAAGGGAGGCCGTTTCGGGCGTTGACGCCCACTTGCGACCAACTGCGAGCCTTGAAAATGAAGTGAATCTGCCCATCGTTCGCACGGGCGCCGGGGGGTGGATTCGGATCTCGTGTTCCAGCTGCTACTGACTGATTGACGACAGCGTCGAAGGCTGCGCTGCCTGAGCTGCTGATGATAACTGTCCTAATCAGGTTTCCCTCAGGAGATAGAACTGCCTCAACTGTGGTTACATCCGAGAGAGCACGGAGTTCCTGAGCACTGAGACGCTCCCACCCCTTTGATTTGAGCTGCCCAAATACCTGCACTGCCACGCGACGTACGAACCCGGCATAGGTGTTCGCTTTGGCGTTAAGAAGTGTGATGTCTCCATCGGGTAGGCTCGGGAGGTGATCGCTTACGCCTGCGCTTCCTATGAATGCTGCACCGGAGCCTTGCGGCCTGGAAAACGCTCGATATTGGTTAAGATCGGTCGTCGTGCCTTGGCTTGAAGCGGGTTGCTTCGATAGCTCAGATCGATTCCTAGCGAACTTTTGCGTTAGTGTAGAGTCGTCGAGTGTGAGGCTCTTCAGCACCTGATCCTTGCTCTCAGAGATGTCGGAGGCTGCCGGAGATCTAGGTTCAGCAGGCTTGGGAATCTGTTTTTTTGGAGCCTCTTTCACCGGCTCGCTTTGCTTTTTTTGTTCAGTTGGCTTCTGCTCAGAAGGCCTTTGAGCTGCGGGCCTCTGATCCGAGAGTTGGGGCTCCTTTGGGAAGTTGTGCTTCGCCGGTTGTGCCGCATGTGCCGGTGCTCGAGCTTCGGTTGCCACTTGAGGGCCGCCATTGTCTCCGCGCTTGACCTGTTCAATCACCGCCTGTGAGTCGATATCCGATATTTTACTTGTTTCGCGTGGAGGCTCTTTAGCAGGCTGAGACGGTGGGGATACTATCTGCTCCTTGGGGGTAAGAACCGTACTCGGCTCGATTGAAACCTCCATTACGCTCGGTATTGGCAAGGTAGGGGACCGCACGGAGAACACTACTATGCCCAAAATGATGTGAGCAAACAGTGAGAGCACGAAGTATACTCCGAACCCCTCATCACTCCTTCTTGTGGTATACTTGCTGCTAATCATCCAATGGCGTAACCTAGCAAAGGCAGTGGCCGAGTGACAGCCTAGGCTTCAATTAGTCTAAGCGAGTCCATACTCTAGCCACTCAGAGCATTTGAGCTTGTTACCCTAAGCGGGAGTTTAGACCATGCTGAGCCCTGTAGAGTTGAGTGTTGTTGGTTTGTTGGTGGTGCTTTTATTCGGCACAAAGAGATTGCCGGAGCTCGGTTCTGGACTCGGGAAAGCTATAAGCAACTTCAAGCGATCATACAAAGAGACGACGGAAATCGACGTGACGCCGACACCTAAAGGGAACGAGAGTCCTGCGCCGTCCAAAGAAGACAATAGCTGAGCGTGCGCGACATGTGGCAGAGGTACCGGCTACCGGGTGAATCGATCCGACCTCGAAAGCCGCAAGCACTGATTCCCAACTTCACTTAACCGAGAATACCCGCGCGGAAAAATACTTCAGTAACGACAGATCTGTTTCCTCCATAGGCCTGGCGGAGTCTTTTTTCCCGAGCAGGGCGAGCGTGAAGGGAACCTCTTCCTTCGGGGCAATCGATGCCTTGCGAGCGCTCAGGGAGAGTTGAAACTTTTTGACGTTCTCGAGCGATAGATCGGACACCTTTTCCCTCGACAGGGCGGACCGCAGCGGTGATTGGGAGCTCAATAGCACCTCTCCACGTTCGTTGAATCCGAGCCCTTCAAGCGTGACGCCGTTGACTGTTTCTGAGGTGTTGTTGGTCACTGTCCCTGAGATGACTGGGATGAACTCCTTGGTCTGTGTCTTGGTGTAGGTCAGGCTCAGGCCCTTAACGCTGATACCTGTGGGCGGGAGCTTGGGCACAGAAGTAGTGAGAAACGAGGGAGCAATCCAGCGAGCGGTTGTCCCTATTGTAGTAGGGCTGATTCGTGACGAATACGAGAGCACCATTAGTAGAGCAAGAGCCGCTACGAGGGGCGTCGTCATGAAAATGAGGCCTTGCGACTGTGGCGTGAAAGAGCCAAAGAGTCTTTCAAAAAAGGCTCTGGAGTGTTGTGCGTCCTTTGCAAGTTCGGAGCGGCCAAGCGGTACTCGATTCGTTGGGGTTGGTTCGGACACAGCTTCTGTCGTTGTTTCAAATGCTACAATAGGGATCTCGAAATCTGTATGGTCGGCGGTCTCTTCAGGCTGAGCCGGTTTGACAGGTTCCGAAGCAAAAAGCTCCCACCCTCCCCGTTGAGCCATACGAGGCCTCTCTGTTTGAGGCGGCGGTGTGGGGGACTCTCGGCGTGCCGAATGCTCTACCGATGTTGGAGGAGCTTCGCCACTGAGCGAGAAATCCGAGGCTTTGATAGTTGGAGTAGCGGCGCCAGCGCGTGTCGACCCATAGGAGGTGCGAGGTCTTGGTTCATTAGCTTGCTGGAGTGGCTTTCGACTCTCGGGAGCGTTGTGCTGCTCGTGTAGTCTCGCTTGAGCCAGTCCGAAAATTGCGTCGCAGCGGGAGCAGTGGAAACGCGGTTGGTCCATCGCAGACACCGCGTCGCTATCTACCGAAAATCTCGTCGAGCACGACGGACATGAAATAACTATCTGTGGGGATGAGGAACCCTCGGTGACGATGTCGTTCCTGCCGCTGAAAGAATCCATATACGCAACCTTGGGCAGCATGATTCCTGTATAGATACTTAAAACCCCAGACTCAGAGGGGGGCAGAATGGGCGGTTTAGGCAGCTCATCCGTATGTTCCCCCAGCGCGGGCTGGTCACTATCCCAATACCAATAGGATGCCCACACAAGGGTGAACTATCCAAGCGAACTTTCTTAGAGCCGGGAGTGGAGCGCAACAAGTGCCCCCTCCATGCAATGAGCCCTAGTATAAGGGGAGTGCGACTGCCGCACTAGCTATTAATTTCTTGTACTTACAGCTGGTGTTAAAAAGACTCCGCACCATCGAGGGCAGCCGGTCGACGACTGCGGCCCGCAGATGCTCAATCTGCCATCTGGACCGTAGCTCTCGGGCGATTTGAGAACGGCTATCTGACAAGCTGGATTTGGGCCTGAAAGCTGTACTTTATGCCGCCGCCCTTGTAGCGTCTTTGCTTATGTCGAGACGTTCTTCACCTACTCCCAATTCTCGCCGCTATCGCACCACACCGCCTCAGCGTACTCGCCCGGAAGGTCGAAGAGAGCAGGCTACCCCTTCGAAATTTGCGGGCAAGGTGCGTGGTGATTTCGTAATGGGACGGAATTGCATAGAGGAGATCCTTCGACACGCACCCCAGCGTATCCAAGAAGTCTTTCTGGCCTCTGCGCACGACGATGCCGGTGCCGGGAGCGCGCGTCGTCGCTCGCTTTACGATCAGGTCAAGGAGCTTGGTGTTCCTCTTCATCAGCGAACTCGTAAGGAGCTGGATGAACTCGTTGGTTCCGACTCTCATCAGGGAGCCGTCGCGCGCGTTGTACCGCGTGCTTTGCTGGCGGTTGAGGATCTCGTTCATTTGGTGAACTCAGCTCAATGTATTCGTTTGCTCGCGCTCGATGGGGTGGTTGATCCTCATAACTTCGGCGCTGTGTTGCGTGCTGCGGAGTGCTTTGGTGTTGATGCGGTCGTATGGTCAAAAAATAGAGCTGCCCCGTTGGGTCCAGTGGTTTCCAAGGTCAGCGTCGGGGCCAGTGAGCTACTTCCGCTCTGTCCCGTCTCTAATTTGCACAGAGTCTTGGAACTCTTGAAGCAAGAAGGGGTGTGGTCGATTGGAGCGATGTTGTCCGACGCCGCTGTCGGTCTTGATTCATTTGAATTTCCGGAAAAATGCGTGATAGTGATGGGATCTGAGGGAGAGGGTGTTCAGCAACTCATTGAAAGGTCTTTGGATTTTCGTGTGATGATTCCGATGGTCGGAGAGATATCCTCACTGAATGTCTCTCAGGCCACTGCCGTTATGCTGAACGAGTTGTCCAAGCAACACAGACGGATGGACAAAGCAGGCTCCTTAAAGTAGCTTAAAGTACGCTCGTGACGGTTGGTAGGTATGGCTGAAGCAGAAAATTACTCCCGTTTCTTTGAGGTCAAGGTAGAGCTCTTCGACGGGCCCATCGATCTACTCCTGCACTTGGTGAAGAAGCGGGAGCTGCCGATTGAGAAGGTGTCTTTGTCGGAGGTGTGTGCTCAGTATCTGGAGTGTATCAAAGGCCTCAGATACTACGATGTTGAGGTCGCGGCGGAATATCTGGTAATCGCGGCAACCCTTCTCTCAGTAAAGGCTAGTACCATTCTCAATGAGCCGGTTGAATTGGTCGTGGACGAGAACGGTGATCTTGTCGATCCTCATGAAGAGCTTGTGCTGCGCCTGAAGGAGTTGGAGACGTTTAGAGCTGCGGCTCAAGATCTCGGAGCGCGTCCGCATCTGGGCTTGGATGTCTTTGCGCCGCCGGTCAAAGGAAACAAGATAGATCCGAAGCTCATCCCACTTGCCGATCATCAGTCGGAGCTGCTCGTTAAGGCTTTTCACGCTGTGCTCGCGCGCATGGGAGAGAAAGCTTCGGTGTTCTCGATCACGATCGATCCGGTGTCGGTTATCGAACGCATGCGACGCGTTGTCGATTCTCTCAAGTCCTTTGGCGGCTCAGCGAAATTTTCGGACCTTCTAGTAGGGGTTACCGATCGCGCTAGTGCCATAGGGGTATTCTGCGCCCTGCTAGAGCTCTGTCGGCGTCGAATGGTCGGTGTCTTTCAAGAGGGACCGAGGGCGGAGATTTCGATCAGGCTTTCGGATGGAACGGAGCAGGAGAAATTGCCGGTTGAGGAAGAGGCGATGGCGGAAGTCGCTGCTTAGTTCGCATATGCTTTCAGTATTTCAATGGAATTTCTTTAGAGGTGCAGTATGACGGATGAGAATGCGTCCAACCCCACGTTGGAGGAGTCGTTTCCCTCGGATGAGGTTCGAGCTGATGGAGAGCCCGGCGAGCCGACAGAAGTCGTGAATGAACCAGGGGTAGATACGGTCAAAAAGCTCTCGCACGATGAGCAGGTTGCACTGCTTGAGGCGTTACTGCTGGCTCATGGAGATCCGATCGGGCTTGATCGACTTCAAGAGCTTTTCCAGTGCACCAAGGCGGAGCTCCTCACGATTGTGGAACGCTTGGACACGTTGTGTTCAGAGCAGAGCCGTGGAATAGAGGTCGTGGTCGTTGCTGAAAAGCTTCAACTTAGAACAAAGGCTGCATATGCCGAGTTTGTACGGGCCTTGATGGCGGTAAAACCACGGCGATTATCTCAGGCAGCTTTGGAGACGCTCTCTGTGATAGCCTACCGTCAACCGGTAGTGAAGAGCGAGATCGACAAGATCCGTGGAGTGGATGTTGCTCCTACGATTAAGACGCTGATCGATCGTAAGCTTATCAAGATACTTGGTTACCAGGCCTCGGTGGGACAGCCAGCTCTGTACGGCACTACTGACGAGTTCCTGCAAGTGTTCGGCCTTGGTGGCTTGGCAGAGTTGCCGGCATTGAGGGACCTCAAGGCACTGGCGAAGGAACCCGGAGAGGCGCACGAATCCGGGGAGAGTGAGGAGTCGGAAGGCGAGGCATCTGAAGAGGGTGGCTCGGTTGACGCTGAAGGTGCGTTCACTGAAGATGCAGCCGTCGCTGCATCGTAATTGCTCATAGTGTTTGGTTATGGCTGAAGTTCGTCTCCAGAAGTTTTTGGCGGAGTGCGGTGTTGGATCTCGTCGTAAGATGGAGGAGTTCATCGTCCGCGGACGTGTGCGTGTGAATGGGCAGGTGGTAACTGAGCTCGGCCGCAAAATCGATCCCGATTTAGATCGGGTCGAGGTAAATCGCAAACCGATTCAGGCGGCGCCCAAAGGCATCATGCTCCTCAACAAGCCGCGCGGCGTAGTCTCCACGCTGAGCGATCCCGAGGGTCGACGGTCGATCGCTGATTTCTTGACGAAGAAACAAATCTCCTATTTCCCGGTCGGTCGTCTCGATTGGGAATCAACAGGCCTGATGGTTCTCACCAACGATGGTGAAGTTGCGGAGCGTTTAATGCATCCGCGCTTTGGGTTTGAACGGGTCTATGAAGCGCGAGTTGAGGGAACTGTAAGCCAGGGGCTGCTGGATAAATTGGCGCGAGGAATCAAAGTAAGCGACGGCATAGTGCGCGCCACAGCAGAGATAATGAGCAGTGAGGGTAATTCGACTTGGGTCCAAGTGCGAATTAACGAGGGACGCAATCGTATCGTGCGGCGGATCTTTGATAAGCTTGGGCACTCGGTGATGAAGCTCAAGCGGACGGTGTACGGGCCCTTCAAGTTGGGACGCTTGCAGGTGGGACAAGTTCGAGTCCTCACGCAGCAGGAATACGAACTGGTGCGTCGCAAGGTGATGAATCATAAGGCTGGAGATGTTGGAGAGACTGGCTCCAAGGCTTCCGCGACCGCGAGTCGCGATGAGGCGCAAAAGACATCTGCGCGGTCCTCGGGAAGGAGCGTGCCTAAAGGTAGTGCTCGTATCGGTCGTGTCTCCCGCGGAGTTCAAAAGCCCAAGCTCAAGCGTGTGCGGCGGCGCGATTAGTGTTTTTAAGGAGGCGCTAGCTATTCTAGGACTCGCTACGCTTGCGCTTCCGTAGTTACAGATGTATAGTCCTTTTTCTTGGCCGTAACGTTTAGTGCGTGTAAGCCATCCTCTCTAGTGCGGGGTAGAGCAGCCCGGTTAGCTCGTCAGGCTCATAACCTGGAGGTCGTGGGTTCAAATCCCACCCCCGCGTCCATTTTTTTGGCCGATCCAAACTTGAACTCGCTGCGCTCCTCCAAGATTTGGATTAACGGCTTAGGGCACGCGCCCTAAGAACCCGGCGCTCAGGCGCCACGCAGGCTTGGCGCTG